>NZ_BAAAZG010000012.1:12100-23785 GCF_039536785.1 Actinomadura miaoliensis | reverse complement strand
GACGTCATCGGCGACCCGGCCCGTCTGCGCGCGACGCGCGTCGCCCTGCTCGGCGCGCCGTCGCCCGTCCGGGCCGCCTGACAGCGGGCCTGCCCCGGACGTGTGCCGGGCGTGGGCGGGTGTCAGGACGAGCGGGCCGCCTTCAGGTGGGCGGCGGCGGCCTGCTCCAGATGGACCAGGTCGGAGGAGACGGTCGCGAACGTGTAGCCCTCGGCGAGCCGGGCGGCGGCGGTGGCGCCGTCCGGGCAGTGGAAGCCCGCCGCGATGCCCGCCTCGGCGGCGGTCTTGGCGATGCGCGCCGTCGCGTCGGCGAACGCGTCGGCCACGTCCGGGTCGCCGGGGAACCGGCCGCCGAGCGCCAGGGTCAGGTCGGAGGGGCCGACGTACACCCCGTCCAGGCCGGGCACGGCGCAGATCTCGGCGAGGTTGTCCAGCGCCCCGGCCGTCTCGATCATCACGACGCAGGCGACGGCCTCGTCGGCCTCGGCGGGACGCGGGCCGACGCGCAGCGACGACCGCATCGGCCCGTAGCTGCGCACGCCGTGCGGCGGGTAGCGGCAGTACGCGACGGCGGCCGCGGCCTCCTCGGCGTCGTTCACCAGCGGGACGATCACGCCGCGGGCCCCGGCGTCCAGGGCGCTGCCGATCCAGTACCCGTCGTTGGCCGGGACGCGCACCATGCCCGCCGACACGCCCCGGGCGTCGATCGCCGTCATGGCCGACAGCCACCCCGGGTAGGCCATCAGCCCGTGCTGGCCGTCGGCGCACACGTAGTCGTAGCCGAGGCCGGCGATGCGTTCGGTGCCCACCGGGTTGTCGCACACCACCCAGTACCCGAGCAGGCGCTCGCGGGCGCGCAGCCGGGCGGCGAAGGAGGACGGTCCGTTGTCGCTCATATCAGTGATCCTTTGCGGGCGTGATCAGCGGTTGTAGGCGGGCGCGGGACCGCGCAGGCGCTCCCAGACAGCGTCGCAGAGCTCGGCCAGGTCCGCGCCGGGCGGGGGTCCCTGGGCGGCGGCGATGTTGGCCTCCAGGTGCTCGACCCTGGACGAGCCGACGAGCACCGCGCCCACGGCGGGACGCGACAGCAGCCAGCGGAACGCCAGCTCCGGCAGGGTCAGGCCCGCCTCGGCGGCGCCCCCGGCGAGCGCCTCGACGGCCTCGAACAGGCGCCGGTCCCAGTACCGCCGCCGGTACATGGCGGCCAGGCCCGAGTCGCCGAACCGGCCGGCGGCGGGCGACTCGTCGAACCGGTGCCGTCCGGTCAGCAGCCCGCCGCCCAGCGGGTTGTAGACGATGTTGACCAGCCCGGCGCGCTCGGCGAACTCGGTGTACTCCTCCTCGATGCGGCGGCTGATCAGGTTGTAGAGCGGCTGCGACAGCACCGGGACGGGCGCGCCGCGGCCGGCCGCGGCGGCGCGCAGCTCGGCGATCTGCCAGGCGGCGAAGTTCGACACCCCGACGTACCGGATCTTGCCGGCGGCGACGTGCTCGGCCAGCGCGTCCAGGGTCTCCTCGATCGGGGTGCGCCGGTCGGGCTGGTGCAGGTAGTAGACGTCGAGCCGGTCGGTGCGCAGGCGGCGCAGGCTGCCGTCCAGGCAGCGGCGGATCGCCTCGGCCGACAGCGGCGGGGCGTCCCCCGCGTCGGGGTGCGGGATGCCGACCTTGCTCGCCAGCAGGAAGCGGTCGCGGCGCGTCGCCAGCAGCTCGCCGAGGATCTCCTCGCAGGCGCCGCCCGCGTAGCCGTTGGCGGTGTCGAGCATCGTGACGCCCGCGTCGGCGGCGACATCGAGCATGCGCGCGGCGGTGTCGCGGCCGACGGTGTCGCCGAACGTCATCGTGCCCAGCACCAGCCGGGAAAGCTCCAGGTCGGTGCCCGGTACCGGGACGGTCTCCATGTTCTTCTCCGTCATGGTCGTCACACCACCGGGTTCACGGGAGGAAGGCCGCGCAGGACGCGCACCACGTCGGTGGCGACCGTGGTGCCCATGGCGGCGTTGGCCTCGTGGCTGAACGCCCCGCAGTGCGGGGTGAGCACCACGTTGGGCGCGTCCAGCAGCGGGCTGCCGTCCGGCGGTTCGGAGGCGAACACGTCGACCGCCGCGCCCGCCAGGTGGCCGTCGCGCAGCGCCTCGGCGAGCGCCGCCTCGTCGACGAGCCCGCCGCGCGCGGTGTTGACCAGGTAGGCGCCGGGCCGCAGGCGGGCCAGCTCGGCGCGGCCCAGCAGCGGCGGGGCGCCGGGCGCCAGCGGCAGGTGCAGGGTGACGACGTCGGCGGCGGCCAGGCACTCGTCCAGTCCGGCGGCGCGGACGCCCTGCTCGGCGAAGACCTCGGCGGGCAGGTGCGGGTCGTAGGCGACGACGGTCATGTCGAAGCCGCGGGCGCGGCGCGCCACGGCCTGGCCGATGCGCCCGAAGCCGATCACGGCGAGGGTGCGGCCCGCCAGCTCGGGGCCGAAGAACCGCTCCCAGCGGCCCTGGACGACCGACGTGTGCGCCGGGACGATCCGCCGCACCGCCGCCAGCAGCAGCGCCATGGTCATGTCCGCGACGGCCGTGGTGTTGGCGCCGGGGGCGTTGACGACGCGGATCCCGGCGGCGCGGGCCGCCGCCACGTCGATGTTGTCGACGCCGACGCCGTGCTTGGCGATCACGCGCAGCGACGGCGCCGCCCCGATCACCTTCGCGGTCACCGGGTCCAGGCCGACGACCAGCGCCGCCGCCCCGGCCGCCTCCCGGACCAGCTCGTCCTCCGCCAGCGGGTGCGCGAAGCGGGAGCGCCGCGCGGGGACGCGCGCCTCCTCGAACACCCGCCACGGGCTGTCGGTGTACCGGGCGAAGCTCTGGGTGGTCACCACCACCTCGCCCGTGGAGCCGGACATGTCCGTCATCCCCCTGATCCGATCTCGATTCCGAAGACCTCCAGCACCGTGTAGACCCCCAGGACGCTGATCGCGATGGTGCTGAGCACGAGCGCGGTGTTGAGCAGCCGGCCGTCCCGGAACTCGCGGTCCACCTCGGTGCGCCGCAGCCACCACACCGCGATGACGACCGCCACCAGGAAGATCCCGCCGCCGATACCGCCGATCTGCACCATGAGCACCGGCGACTGCAGGTAGAGGAAGAACAGCGCCCACAGCGGCGGCAGTGTCAGCGTCAGGATGCGGATGACGCGCTGCCGCTTGCGCACGTCCGTCCAGTCGAACACGCCCAGCAGGCCCAGGGTGTTGGTCCACAGCCGCGGCACGCTGGCCGACGACGCGATGGCGGTGGAGTAGAGCACGGCGAACGCACCCGCCAGGAACAGGTACTCCGCCCACGGCCCGAGGGTGTCGGTGTAGATCCGCGACAGCGTGGTGATCATCTCGTTGCCCTCGGGCACGAGGTTCTGCGGGTGCAGCACGGCCGCGCCGATGAGGTAGAACGACAGCGTGCACAGGGTGCACACGGCCCAGGCGGCCAGGGCGTCCACGCGCATGACGCGGATCCAGCCCCTCGCCCGGCGGGCGCGCTCCTCGGTGCCGTCGTCGGGGCCGGTCCAGCGGGCGTAGCCCTTCTCGATGCACCAGTAGGTGTAGGTGGTCATCTCGTCGGCGCCGACGCCGGTGATGCCGAACATCGCCACCGCGAAGCCGAGCGTCCCGGCGGGGACGGCGAACTCCAGCCCGGAGCCCAGGTCGGACGGGCCGTACCCGAAGTCGGTCAGCGGCAGCCCGAGGGCCAGCAGCACGGTCGCGATCGTGAACACCACGACGGTCAGGAACGCCGCCCGCTCGATGGTGCCGTACCGGTTGCGGTACAGCAGCAGGACGATGCTGAGCACGACCGCCACCGTCCAGAAGGTCAGCGACGGCATGGACAGCGGCTCGCCCACCACCGGGAGCAGCACGCTCAGCGCGGCCGCCGCGCCGCCGATGATGCCGCCGCGCTGCATCATCTTGGCGAAGTCCATGCCGATCCACAGCACGTTGATCCAGCCGACCCGGCCGAACCGCGGCGGGACGCGGCCGTAGCCCTCCAGCGCCGGGGAGCCGCTGAGGATCGTCCACTTGGCCAGCTCGATCTGCACCCAGACCTTCACCAGCGTGCTGACGATCACCAGCCACAGCAGGACGAAGCCCGCCTTGGCGCCGAGCGAGGTCGTGGTGATCAGCTCGCCGGAGCCGACGACCGCCGCGGACAGGATCATGCCCGGCCCGAGGTGCCGGAGCGTGCCGCGCCAGTCGGTCGGGGGTTCCTTCACGTCCGCCGCGCGCAGCGCGTAGGGGTCGTCCGGCGGTCCGGCGGGCTCGGGCGCCCGCGGGGCCTTGCTGTCCACCGCCATAGGGGGTTCGTCCTTCCCGTTCGCGCCCGTGGGCGCGGTGCGCGCCCTGCGGGCGGCAACCCGCAGGTTACCTGCGCGTTACGCAGAGCAGGTAACCACTTATGCGCGAATCGCGCAAGAGTTTCCCAAGGTCGCGCGAGAGAGTGCGCGTTTCGCGCAATGTCGGGTAAGGTGCGCGGTGAGAGACGAGCGCGGCCCGCACGCCGCGCTCCAGAGGGCCGGACGGACGGGGGGCGCGGGTGTGGACGCACCGGGCACGCTGGTCGTCGCCGACGACCTGACCGGAGCCGCGGACGCGGGAATGCCCTTCGCGGCGCGCGGTCTGCGCACGGTCGTCGCGCTGGGCACCGTGCCGCCCGGCGCGGCGGTGACGGTCGTCGACACCGACTCCCGGCACGCCGACCCCGCCACGGCCGCCGCGCGCGTCGCCGGCGCGCTGCGCGGGCGCCGGCCGGGCGCGGCGGTGCTGAAGAAGGTCGACTCGACGCTGCGCGGCAACCTGGCCGCCGAGATCGGCGCGCTGGCCGGCGCGGTGGCCGGGCCGGTGGTGTTCGCCCCGGCCTTCCCCGCGACGCGGCGCACCGTCCGCGACGGCGTCCCCTACCTCGACGGCCTGCCGCTGAACGAGACCTCCGCGTGGGCGGCCGAGGCCCGGCCCGCCCCCGCCCGCGTCGCCGACGCGCTCGCGCCGCTGCCCACCGCCGTCATCGGCCTGGCGGACGTGCGCGGCGGGCACGACGGTCTGCGCGGACTGCTCGCCCGCGCGGGCGAGCAGGGCCGCATCGCGGTCTGCGACGCCGTCACCGACGACGACCTGCACGCCATCGTCCGCGCGGGCGCCGGGCTCGGCGCCGCGTGGGCGGGCTCCGCCGGGCTCGCCTCGGCCCTCGCCGCCGCCCAGGCGCCGCCCGCCGCGATCCCCGCCGCCCGGCCGGACGTCCCGGGACGGGCCGTGGCCGTGATCGGCAGCGCCGGCACGGTGGCGCGGGCCCAGGCGCGGCGCCTCGCCGAGGAGTTCGGGCGGTCGATGTTCATCGACGTGCCCGACCTGCTCGACGCCGGACCCGCCGGGCTGGCCCGGCTCGCCGCCGCCGTCCCGGACGGCGACGTCGTCATCGCGCCGCGCCCCGACGGGCCGCCCGACCCGGCGGTGTCGCGGCGGCTGACCGAGGCGCTGGCCGTCGTGTCCGCACCCGCCGCGGCCGAGGCCGGGCTGCTGGTGCTGACCGGCGGCGAGACCGCCCGCGCCGTCCTCACCCGGTGCGGGCTGTCCGCGCTGACCCTGCTCGCCGAGGTCGCCACCGGCACCGTCCTGTCAAGGGCCGCCGTCTCCCCCGGCGCGGCCGCCCCCGAGACCCCCGGCGCCGACGCGGCGCCGCGCTCCCCGTACGTCATCACCAAGGCGGGCGGCTTCGGCGGACCGGAGACCCTGGTCCACGCGGTCGCCGCGGCCCGCGCCCTCCCCGCTGGAAGGAACCCCCAATGAGCACACCCCTCATCGCCGTCACCATGGGCGACGCGGCGGGCATCGGCCCCGAGGTGATCGTCCGCGCGATCCCGCGGGTGGCGGAGTTCAGCCGGCCCGTCGTGATCGGCGACGCGGCGCGGCTGGCCGAGGCCGCGGCGATCTGCGGCGTGCCGCTGACCCCGCACGTCGTCGACGAGCCGGAGCAGGCGCGCTTCGCCCCCGGCACCGTCGACGTGATCGACCTCGGCCTGATCCCGCGGGGCCTGCCGTTCGGCGAGCTGTCCCCCGTCGCCGGGGAGGCCGCCTACCAGTACGTGCGCGTCGCGTCCGAGCTGGCGATGGCCGGCAAGGCGCAGGCGATCTGCACCGCGCCGCTGAACAAGGAGGCGCTGCACGCCGCGGGGCACCGCTACCCCGGCCACACCGAGCTGCTGGCCGAGCTGACCGGCGTGCCGGAGGTGTCGATGATGCTGGCCACCGACACGGTCCGCGTCATCCACGTCACCACCCACATCGGGCTGATCGACGCGATCGAGCGCATCGACCACGGCCTGGTCGAGCGCACCGTGCGCCGCGGCCACGACACCCTGGTCGCCGCCGGGATCGAGCGGCCGCGCATCGCGGTGTGCGGGATCAACCCGCACGCCGGGGAGAACGGGCTGTTCGGGCGGGGCGAGGAGGAGGAGAAGATCGTCCCGGCGCTGGAGCGGCTGCGCGCCGACGGCGTGGACGCGCGCGGGCCGCTGCCCGCCGATACAGTGTTCTTCCGGGCCGGCCGGGGCGACTTCGACCTGGTGGTGGCGATGTACCACGACCAGGGCCACGGGCCGGTGAAGATCCTGGGCTTGGAGGCGGGTGTGAACATCACCGTGGGCCTGCCGGTGATCAGGACCTCGGTCGACCACGGCACGGCCTTCGACATCGCGGGCACCGGAAAGGCGGACGCGGGCAGCATGGTGGAGGCGATGCGCCAGGCCGCCCGCCTGGCCAGGCGGACATGAGCCCGGACATGAGCACCGACACCGGCACCGACAGCGGCACCGACAGCGACAGCGGCACCGGCACGGGCACCGGAGCCGAGGCCGTCGCGGCGGCGGGCGCGGGCGAGCGGCTGCGGGCCGCCGAGCGCCGCCGCCTGATCGAGGAGCTGGTCGCGGCGCGCGGCAGCGTGGCCGTGGAGGAGCTGGCCGCCTCGCTGGGCGTCACCCAGTCCACGATCCGGCGCGACCTGGCCCTGCTCACCGAGCGGGGGCGGCTGGCCCGCACCTACGGCGGCGCCATGCCGGTCACCGCCGCCCCGGCCGAGTCGTCGGTGGGGCAGCGTTCGCACGAGCACGTCGCCGAGAAGGACCGCATCGGCCGGTGGGCCGCCGCGCAGATCGCCGACGGCGAGACCGTCCTGCTGGACGCGGGCACCACCACCGGGCGGCTGGCCCACCACCTGCGCGCCCGCACCGACCTGACGGTGATCACCAGCGGGCTGACCGCGGTCACCGAGCTGGCCGACGCGCCCGAGATCGACCTGGTGGTGCTCGGCGGGTCGCTGCGGCACATCAGCCAGGGCCTGGTGGGGCCGCTGGCCGAGCTGGCGCTGTCGCGGCTGACCGCCGACCGCGCCTTCCTCGGCGCCGACGGCCTGGACGCCGCCCTCGGCATCTGCGAGGCGAGCCTGGTGCAGACCCGGCTCAAGGAGCAGATGGCCGAGCGCGCCCGCGAGGTGTACGTGCTGGCCGACGCCAGCAAGCTGGGCCGCGCCCCGTTCGGCGCCTGGGCCACCCTGCCCGGTCCGTGGACGCTGGTCACCGACCACACCGCCGACGAGGAGCGGCTCGCCCCGTTCCGCGCGCTGCCGCAGGTGCGCGTCGTCCGCGCCTGACCGCCGCCCGCCCGGCGGCGCGAGGCTTCGTCACAGGCGCAGCACGGACGCCGGGGTGACGGCGCGTTCCTCCAGGTGGCCGGTGCCGGGTACGTCGTAGCGGGCCAGGACGGTCAGGCCCCCGGGCAGGTAGGGGCGGTGCGGGTCGCCGACCAGGACGTCCACGCCGTGCCGCCGCTGCGCGCGCAGGAACGCGGTCATGACCTCGGCGAGGTCGGGGTCGTAGCAGACGTCGCCGGCGAGGATCACGTCGGCCCGCACGGGGGCGCGGGAGGCCAGCACGTCCGCGCACAGCACGTCGACGCGCGCGCCGTTCAGGGCGGCGTTGAGGCGGACGGCGGTGGCGGCGAGCGGGTCGACGTCGCAGGCGGTGACGTGCCCGGCCCCGGCCAGGGCGGCGCAGACCGCGACCATGCCGGACCCGCTGGCCAGGTCGAGGACGCGGCGCCCCGCCACCAGCCCGGGATGATCGAGGACGTGGCGGCCCAGCGCCTGGCCGCCCGCCCAGGGGAACGCCCAGAACGGCGGCGGAACGTCCTCGGTCCGTTCGCCGGCGACGGCCTCCCACGCGGCGAACGGCTCGTCGGCCAGGTGCAGCCGCAGCTCGGGCAGCAGCGGCGGCGCGGCGACCCGGGTCAGCGACCGCACCACCGCCTCGTGCTCGTCCATGCCGGGCGCCGTCATCGGAGGGTCGCGCGGACGAGGTCGCCGGGCTCGGTGCCGGCCCGGGCGATGACGCCGCCGTCCGGCGCGCAGATCCGCGAGCCTCCGGCGGCCCGCGCGTACCCGCCGCCGCCCGCCCCGGCGAAGCTCGCCACGACGACGAACACGTCGTGGTCGGCGGTGATGCGGCTCGCGCGCTCCTCGATGGCGCGGGCGTCGGAGTCGTGTTCCAGGACGCCCGCGACGTAGACGTCGACGCCCAGGGCGGCGGTGTCGGCGGCGTGCCTCGGGATGCCGGTGTCCTTGCAGATGGCCAGGCCGAGCCGCCAGCCGTCGACGTCCAGGACGCCCGGTTCGTCCCCGGGCGTGAACCGGGCGGGCTCGTCCCCGCCGAGCCACATCTTGCGGTAGGCCACGCGTGCTCCGGAACCGTCCACGGCCAGCATCGCGATGTGCTTCCCCTCCCCCTTCCCGGCGGGTACGGGAGCCCCCGCCAGGGCCAGCGCCCCCGTGTCGGCGCAGGCGTCGACCAAGGGACGCAGGCGCGGATCGTCCGCCGTGACGGCGGGGGCGTCCAGCTCGTATCCCGTCAGGGACATCTCGGGAAAGACCACCACGCGCGCCCGCGCGGCACGGACGGCCGCCGCGTGGGCCGCCGCGTTCGCCGCGACGTCCCGGGGCGCGCACACCGGCTGGGCGGCGGCGATCGTGAGCGGGTAACGCATCGGACGCCTCCTGTACCGGGTTCCTCGTGATCTTCTCATCGCCCGCCACGCACCGTGAGGACGGTCCTGGAAAGGGTACGTCCACGCAGGTCACCGGGAGGGAAGATGGCACGGCGGCCGGCGTCGGCGAACGGCGGGGGGCTCAGGCGGGAGGTCGGGCTGATCCCGCTGATGTTCTTCTCCCTCGGCTCGATCATCGGCTCCGGCTGGCTGTTCGGGTCGCTGTACGCGGCGCGCGGCGCGGGACCGGCCGCCGTGGTGTCCTGGGTGATCGCCGGGGCGGGCATCGTCCTGCTGGCGCTGGTGCACGCCGAGCTCGGCGGCATGTACCCGCGCGCGGGCGGCACCGCGCGGTTCGCCCACTTCGCGTTCGGCGGGCTGGGCGGCTTCACGGTCGGCTGGCTGAGCTGGATCTACTCGGTCACCCTGGCGCCCATCGAGACCGAGGCGGCGCTGCAGTACGCCGACAACTACCTGCCGTGGGTGATGCACACCTCGGACGGCACCGCCGTGCTGAGCGCGGGCGGGTACGCGCTGGCGGCGGTGCTGATGCTGCTGTTCTCGTTCGTCAACGCCCTCGGCGTGCGGCTGTTCGCCGAGACCAACGCCTGGGCGGTGTGGTGGAAGACCGCCGTGCCGATCCTGACGATCCTGGTGCTGCTGGCCACGTCGTTCCACGCGGGCAACTTCACCGCCGGGGGCGGCTTCGCGCCCGAGGGGCTGAAGGGCGTGCTGTCGGTGACGGCCTCCAGCGGCGTGGTGTTCGCGCTGCTGGGCTTCGAGTCGGCGATCCAGATGGCCGGCGAGAGCCGCGACCCGCACCGCCACGTCCCGATCGCGGTGGTCGGCTCGATGATCGTCGGTGTCGTGGTGTACCTGCTGCTGCAGATCGCGTTCCTCGGCGCCCTCGCCCCGCAGGACGTGCGGCACGGCTGGAACGCGCTGTCGTTCAGCGGCGAGTTCGGCCCGTTCGCGGGGCTGGCGACGGGGCTGGGCCTCGGCTGGCTGGCGGTGATCCTCTACATCGACGCGGTGATCTCCCCCGCGGGGACCGGCCTGGTCTACACCGGGATCCAGTCCCGGCTGCTGTACGCGATGGGCCGCGACCGCTACCTGCCCCGGCGGCTGGCCGAGCTGAGCCCGCGGGGCGTGCCGCTGCTCGGCATCATCGTCGGCTTCGTCGTCGGAATGGTCATCTTCCTGCCGTTCCCCGGGTGGAAGCAGCTGGTCGGCTTCGTCACCTCGGCGGCCGTGCTGATGTACGCGCCCGCCCCGGTCGCGCTGGCGGTGCTGCGGCGCGGCGACCCGGACCGGCCGCGGCCGTTCCGGCTGCCCGCCGCGAGCGTGCTGGCGCCGCTGGCGTTCGTCATGGCCAGCCTGCTGATCTTCTGGGCGGGCTGGCCGACGGTGTGGCGGCTGCTGGCCGCCGTGGCCATCGGCGTGGTCCTGCTCGGCGGCTGGCACGCGCTGCGCTCCGGCGCCGGGCGCCCGCCCGCCGAACCGGCGGAGGACGAACGGGCGCAGAGCGAACAGGCGGAGGGCGGACGGCCGCCGCTGGACTGGCGGTGGTCGCTGTGGCTGTGGCCGTACTTCGCGGGCATGGGCGTGCTGTCGTACCTGGGCTCCTTCGAGGGGCGCGGCGTGCTGCCGTTCGGCTGGGACATGGCCGCCGTCGCGGTGTTCGCCCTGCTGATGTTCACGGTGGCGGTGGCCCGGCCGCTGCCGGGCCACATGACCCGCCGCTACGTCGCCGCCAGCGAGTCCGAGGCCCCCGACCTGCTCGCCGCCGCGACCGGCCCGGTGGAGCCTCCCCGCTGACCCCCTCGGCCCCTGGCGTTCCGGGCGGCCCGCTCCGCTACGGTGACGAGTGTGCTTCCGCGAACCGAGATCGACGGGCACGCGCCGAGCGCGGCGGAGGTGCTGCCGGCGGCCCTGGTCAACTACGGCCACGTGACGGTCATGCAGGTGCGCGACCGGGCCGTCCGCGGCCTGGACCTGCACCTGGCCCGGCTGGATGCGGCCAACCGCGAGCTGTTCGGCGTCGGCCTGGACGGCGGGCGCGTCCGCGACCACGTCCGGCACGCCCTCGCCGACACGGCCGACGCGACGGTGCGCGTCACGGTGTTCCGCGGCGACGGCGGCGTCTCGGTCATGGTGACGGTGCGGTCCCCGGAGGAGGCGGTCGCGACGCCGCAGGGGCTGCGGTCGGTCGTCTACCGGCGGCCGGTGCCCCACATCAAGCACACCGGGACGTTCGCGCAGATCCACTACGGGCGGCTGGCCGAGCGCGAGGGGTTCGACGACGCGCTGCTGGTCGACCACGAGGGCGTCGTGTCCGAGGCGGGGATCGCCAACGTCCTGTGCCACGACGGCGACGCGTTCGTGTGGCCGGACGCCCCCGCCCTGCCCGGCATCACGATGCGGCTGCTCGACCGCGCCGGGCTCGGCGCCCGGCGCCGCACCGTCCGGCTGGCCGACCTGCCGTCATTCGCCGCCGTCTTCGTCACCAACTCGCGCGGCGTCTCCCCGGTCGGCCGGGTCGACGACCGGACCGTCCCGCACGACACCGAGATCTTCGAGCGGGTGACCGGCCTGTACGCGTCGATCCCCTGGGATCCGCTGTGACGCCC
>NZ_BAAAZG010000012.1:0-12090 GCF_039536785.1 Actinomadura miaoliensis | reverse complement strand
CCGGCCCGTCACGGCGCGTCGAGCAGCGGGATCAGCTGTTCCTCCTCGTAGTCGAGGTGGGCTTCGAGCTCGCCGGTGAGCCGTTCGACCTCGGCGAGCACCGCGCCGGGCTCGGTGTCCTCGGCGGCGACGGCCCGTTGCAGGTCGTCCAGCAGCGCCGCGACCCGCTCGTGCTCGCGACGCAGCCGGTCGAAGGTCGCGGCGTGCCCGGGATGCCGGGCGGCGAGGGCGGGGAAGATCCCCCCGTCCTCGGCGGCGTGGTGGAACCCCAGGCCCTGGCAGACGGTCAGGCAGTTGACGCGAAGCTGCGCGCCGAGCCGCGGCCCGGATCCGGCGATCTCCTTGCGGATGAGCGCCAGTTCGCGGCGGAACGCGTCGTGCACCAGTTTGAGCGCCGCACCCGGCGACGCGGCGTTCGACCCCGGCGGGCCCGGGACGGGCTCCAGCGCGACCACGGGGATGACGCGCGTCGTCTTGGCCTGGTACTCGGCCCATCCCGGGTCGGCCTCGGCCGCGCGGGCGAACAGGCGATCGCGTTCGTCGCCCTCCAGGACGGTGGCCTTCGCCTCATAGACGAAGACGCCGTCCTCGACGGTGACGCGGGGATTGGCCACCAGGTTGTGGAACCAGTCCGGATGCCTGGGGGCTCCCCCGGCGGAGGCGATCACCAGCAGGCGGTCCGTGTCGGGCAGGTAGGCCACGGGGGTGGTGTGCGGGGCGCCGGAACGGGCCCCGGTGGTGGTCAGCAGCACCAGCCGGCCCCCTTCGAAGGGGCCGCCGACACGTCCGCCGTTGGCGCGGAACTCGTCGATGATCCGCTGATTGAAGTCGTTGGGCATGCTCTCTTTTCTCGGTGGAGTGCGAAGTTTTCGGCAGGCCGCTTTTCGGCATGACGAAAAAGCCGCGGCGGCGCAGCGATTCGTGCGCGATGACGCGCGCACGCGAA
Organism: Actinomadura miaoliensis; assembly: GCF_039536785.1. Taxonomy (NCBI): domain Bacteria; kingdom Bacillati; phylum Actinomycetota; class Actinomycetes; order Streptosporangiales; family Thermomonosporaceae; genus Actinomadura; species Actinomadura miaoliensis. Next base: position 11,144 of record NZ_BAAAZG010000012.1, on the reverse strand, counting down.
GAACAGCGGAAAAACGCTGAGAAGGTGGGGAAGCGAGCCGAAGGCGGTGAACGGCGGGCCTCTGGCCCGCGTTCCGATCACGCCGTGGCCGGGCGCCTCACTCGTGAATGGCCCATGGCCGACCCGGCAGTCACGTCCCCGACCCTAACCCGGGCGAATATCCCGGGGCAACTTCTCGCCGGAATTCCGAATTTCCGGCGGCGGGCCATGCCGTGGCGACGGGCTATGCCGTGGCGGCGGCGTGACAGGCGCCGTACCCGTCGGCGCGGGCGACGATCCGGCCGTCGCGGACGCGGACGGCGACCTCGGTGGCGTCGCTGACCGCGGGCACGCCCGCCGCCGCGGCGACGGCGCCCGACGGGTCGTGCACCACCCGCAGGCGCGGCCAGGCCCGCCGCGGGAACGCCTGGCGCAGGCAGCCGCACAGGTCGCCGACGACCAGCCCGGCCAGCGGCGCCAGCTCGCCCGGGTCGCCGGTGACCAGCACGGCCGTCACCGGGGCCCGGCGCGGCGCGGCACGCACCGCCTCCTCGACGGCCTCCAGCCGGTGCAGGCCCAGGACCGCCACCACGCCGTCGTCGTACAGCCGGGCGGGTTCACCGCGCACCGCGTCCACCGCGGGCGGCGGGGTCCACGGCTCGTCGGCCGGGCGCGCACGCGGCGCGTACGGCAGGTGCGGCGGGGCCCAGCGGTCGTCGAGGTCGAGGCCGGCCAGCCGCTCGCACACGCCGACCATGTCGAAGACCTCGACGAACCCGGGGGCGGCGGCCGACATCTGGCCGGCGCCCTGCAGGGTCGTCAGCACCGCCTCGGCGACGCGGACCAGCCGGGGCGCGCGCGGCCGCAGCTCCTCCAGGGCCAGCCCGAGCAGGAGCGCGTCCAGCTTCATCAGCTGCGCGAACGCCTGCCGGGTGCGCTCCTCGGCGACGATCTCGGGCATCAGGTCCTTGCCGAGCCAGGCGCCGTCGGTGGCCAGCGGCAGCCGGGCCACCCAGGCGCGCGCGAACGCGGCGAGCGCCTCCGCGGCGCCGGACGCCGGCCCGTCCAGGCCGGGCGGCGGCTCGTCCGGCCCCGGCGGCGGCGGGAACGCGGCCTCGCCGTCTTCGGCGAGGACGGCGAAGTACAGGGCCCGTTTGCCGGGGAAGTTGGAGTAGACCGCGCCGCGGGTGAGCCCCGCCCGCGCGGCGATGCCGTCGATCTTGGCTTCGCGGAAGCCGCGCTCGGTGAACTCCTCCCGGGCCGCGGCCAGCACCCTGGCGCGGTTGCGCTCCTGCGCCTGCGCTCTGGTGAGCCGTTCCATCGTCCTCCCCGGGTTGCCGCCGATCGCCGGTCAAGATACCGTCGCCATCCAGATGATCCCATCATCTGGCATGAACATCTGACAAGGAGCGCGCATGGCCGCCGTCCCCGAGCTGGACCTCACCGACCCCGAAGTGATCCGCGACCCGTTCGGCGCCTACGGGCGCGCCCGCGAGCAGGCGCCGCTGGCCCGGCTGACGATCCCCGGGCTGCCGCCGACCTGGGCCGTCCTGCGGCACGCCGATGCCCGGGCGATGCTGGCCGATCCCCGCTTCGAGCTGAACGCCGACAGCTTCATGCGCCCCGACGTGCCCGACGACTGCCTGCCGTACATGCGGACGATGAGCGAGATGAACGGCGCGGAGCACACGCGGCTGCGCAGGCTGGTGTCCCCGGCGTTCACCGCCCGCCGCGCCGCCGCCTTCCGCGACCGCATCGAGCCGATCGTCGGCCGCCTGCTGGCCGGCCTGCCCTCCGGCGACGGCGTCGTGGACCTGCTCCCCCGCTTCGCGCGGTCGCTGCCGATGGAGGTCATCTGCGAGCTGGTGGGCATCCCCGAGGCCGACCGGCCGCGCTGGCTGGAGTACGGCGCGACGGTCGCCGCCGGCGCCGGGCGGCGGTTCGCCGAGGCGATTCCGGGGATCATGCAGGGCGCCAGGGCGGCGGTGGCGCGGCGCCGCGCCGAGCCCGCCGACGACCTGCTCTCCGACCTGATCCGGATCCAGGCCGACGACGGGGACCGGCTCACCGACACCGAGATGGTGACGCTCGTCTGGCATCTGGTCATGGCGGGGCAGACGCCCACCAACCTGGTCACCAACGCGCTGCACGCCCTGCTGTGCCATCCCGGGCAGCTCGCGGCGCTGCGCGAGGACCCCGCGTTGATGCCGCGCGCCGTCGAGGAGCTGATCCGCTGGTGCGGCCCGACCCTGCTGACGATCCCGCGTTACGCGCGCGAGGACGTCGACCTGTGCGGGGTCGCCGTGCGCAAGGGCGAGCCGGTCACCGTCTCCGTGGCCGCCGCCAACCGCGACCCGCGCGCGTTCGAGGACCCCGACCGCCTCGACGTCACCCGTGAGGCGGGGGCGGCCGGGCAGCTCGGCTTCGGCCACGGGCCGCACTTCTGCCTGGGCGCGTCCCTGGGCCGCGTCCAGACCGACGTAGCGCTCACCGCCCTGCTGCGCCGCGACCTGGCACTGGCCGCCGACGACCCCGACGGCCTGCGCGCCCCCGACCCGGGCACGTGGCGTCTGACCTCGCTACCGGTGCGGCTCTGACCCGTCAGGCCCCGGCGTCCTCGGCCGCGACGCCGCCCGCCGGGACGGGGGCGGCGGACGACCCGCAGCCGCAGGCGGCGGCGCGCAGGTGGGCGGTGTCGTTGAAGGCGCGCACGACGGCCGTGCCGTCGCGGAACCAGTCGATCTCCGACAGGCAGGCCGAGTCGAGGAACATCCGGTGCATGCTGGCCAGCGGCGCCTGCAGCGCCATCACCACCAGCGTCTTGATCGCGCCGACATGGCTGACCAGCAGCACCGTGCCCGCGGGGAGGCGTTCCACGACGCGCGCGCGGACGCGCTGCAGCCGGGCCAGAGTGTCGGTGAAGCTCTCCCCGCCGGGCGGCGCGACGGCGGGGTCGCTGCTCCAGGCAGCGGCCTCGTCGGGCCAGGCGGCGCGGACCTCCTCGAAGGTCAGGCCCTCCCACGCGCCGAAGTCGGTCTCGCGCAGGTCGTCGTCCACCACCACCGGACGCCGCCCGAGCCCGGCGGCGACGATCTCGGCGGTCTGCCGGGCGCGGCGCAGCGGCGAGGACAGCACGGCCGAGATGCCGCCGCGTTCGGCCAGGCGGCGGGCCGCCGCCCGCGCCTGCGCCACGCCGTCCGCGCTGAGCCCCACCTCGGACACGCCGCTGAACCGCTTCTGCGGCGACAGCGGGGTGTCGCCGTGGCGCAGCAGCAGGGTGGTGACGGGCGGGACGGTGACGGAGTTCCAGCCGGTGCCGCGGTCGGGGCCACCGGGATCATGGGGTGAGGACGTGTCGGTCATGAGATCTCCCGCAGGGTGGCGAAGAAGGTGCGCGCGCTGTCCTCCCAGGTGGGGAAGGTGAGGGCGCGTTCGCGGGCGGCGGCGCCGAGCCGGGCGCGCAGTCCCGCGTCGTCGATGAGCGCGCACAGCTCGGCGGCGAGCGCGGGCACGTCGCCGACCTCGGCGTACCGGCCCTCGCGGTCATGCCTCGCCAGGTGGGGAAGGTTGCCCGCCCGCCAGCCGACGACGGGCAGCCCGGCTGCCATCGCTTCTCCATACACCGTTCCGTACGGCTCGCGGGTGCTGGGAAGCACAAAGACGTCGCAATCCCGGTAGAGCCGGGCGACCTCGTCGCCGGGCAGGCGGCCGTGGCGGACGACGCGTCCGGCCAGCTCGTCACGGTTCAGGCGGCGCAGGATCGCGGTGCGGTATGCGGCGTCGGCGTGCTCGTCCCCCACCAGGTGGAGGCGGGCGGCGCCCTCGGGCAGCAGGGCGACCGCGTCGAGCAGCTCCAGGATGCCTTTGCGGGGCAGCCAGTTGGCGACGCACAGCAGCGCGGCGCGGTTGTCGCCGCGCACGTCGGTGGGCGGCACGACGACGGGGTCCGGGAAGCCGGCCACGTCGCGTCCGGGCGGCACGACGACGGTGTCGGGGAAGCCCTGCCGGGCCAGTTCCTCGGCGAGATGCTCGCTGGCGACCATGAGCCGGGACACCCGACGGTAGACGGACCGGTCGAGCGCGGCCTGCACCCTCGTGCGCAGCGGGCCGTGGTCGATGCCGCCGGGCGGCTGGTGCAGCACGGCGGCGACGGGGACCTCCGGCCACGTCCGGGAGGTCGCCAGGAACCCGGCGGCGATGCTGTCGAGCACCACCACGTCGGGCGCCTGCTCGCGCACCGTCCGCCAGACCTCGTCGGCGTCGCGGGCGGCGAGCGGGAAGCGCCGTTCGGGGAAGGAGGCGAACCGGAGCCGGGCGCCGTTGCGCGGCGCGAGTTCGGCCATCCGGCGGTGGTAGCGATAGCCGCCGGTCAGCGTGTTCGGATCGCCCAGCGTGATGAGGGACACCGACACGCTCTGCTTCGCCACCAACCCGACCTACCCCCGCTCTGCGACAACGGTTTGCAAAGGCGACCGTAACGCAGGGCGGGGGCCCTTGGGTCAGTGCGACAGAAGCTTGCGGCGGGCGATCTCGTCGGGCCGGGTGTGCAGGGCCTGGACGTTCTCCGGCGGCAGGAACGCGGGCTTGCCCACGGCCAGCACGCCCGACATCACCCGGGCCACCTTCACCGCCATCTCGGTGATCGCGTTGACCTCGCCGGCGGACCGGCCGAGCGCGAAGATGCCGTGGTTGGCCAGGTAGACCAGCTTGGGCGGCTCGCCGTGCTCGGCGATGTGGCGGCGCAGCCCGGCGTGCACCTCGCGGGCGATGGCCAGGCCCGGGTCGGCGTACGGGACCAGCAGCGCGTGCGGCCCGAGCACCACCACCTGGTCGGGGAACAGCGTGCCCTCCACCAGCAGGTGCGCCTGGTCGGAGCACAGCACCGCGTTGGCCGCGACCGGGTGGGTGTGGCCGACGACCTGCGCGCCCGCGTACTCGATGCACATGGCGTGCAGCAGCGCCTCGATGGACGGGCGCCCGTCGCCGCCGACGCGCGCCTTCAGCATGGCCTCCGACAGGCCCGCCTGGTCGAGGTCGTCCTCCTCCAGCAGGCCGAGCAGGCGGGCGGTGTCGACCTCGACGAAGTCCTTGGACGACGCGCCCGCCATCCGCGATCCGCTGGCCTTGACGAGCATGCGGTTCGCGCCGGTGCGGGCGGCGGTGTTGCCCTCGGCCAGCACCACCAGGTCGCGGTCGGGACGCCCCAGCTCGCGGGTCAGCTCGATGAGTTCTGCCAGGCCGTCGGTCACGATTCTCCTTGCACCATCGGGTGGGTCAGGGGCGGCAGCGTCTCGCGCAGCCGCCGGAACAGTTCGTAGCGTTCGGTGTAGCGGGCGGCCCGCTCGGGGTCGGGCCGGTGGACGCGGGACGGCACGACCGCCAGGTCCCGGACGTCCTCCGGCGACGACCACACGCCGACGGCCAGGCCCGCGAGCATGGCCGCGCCCACGGCGGCGCCGTGACCGGTGACCGGCACCTGGATCTCGCGGCCCAGCACGTCCGCCTTGACCTGCAGCCACGCCTCGCTCTTGGCCCCGCCGCCCGTGCACAGCACCGACGGTACGGGATGCCCGGCGGCCTCCAGCGCGTCCAGGTCGGCGCGCAGCGCGAACGCGGTGCCCTCGAACACCGCGAGCAGCAGGTCGCGGGCGTCCACGCCGAGGTCGAGGCCGACGACGGCGCCGCGGACGCGGGCGTCCCAGCTGGGCGTGCGCTCGCCCGCGAACGACGGGGCCGCCAGCAGCCGGGTGGGGCGGGGACGCTCCAGCAGCGGCCCGGAGTCGAGCAGGCCGGGCGGCTCGCCGGTGAGCGCGCGCACCCAGTCCACGACGGCGCCGGTGGAGACCTGCGCGGTCAGCACGAGGTCGACGCCGTCCACGCAGTGCCGGGAGTGGATCAGCCCGGGCACGGCGGTGCCGCGCGGCACGGCCAGCACGGTGACGGTGGAGAACCCGGTCATCTCGGTCAGCGGGTCGCCGGGCCGCAGCACCCCGGCCTCCAGCGCCGACCCGACCGCGTCGATGCCGCCGGCGGCGACCGGGGTGCCGGCGGGCAGCCCGGTGAGCGCCGCCGCCTCGGGCGTGACCCGGCCGACGATCGTGCGGCACGGCACGGCGGCGGGGAGCATGCCGACCGGGACGCCCGCGTCCGCCAGCGCGGCGGGCCAGCCGCCGTCCCAGCCCTGCATGAGGCAGGCGCCGGAGTCGTCCAGCGACGACTCGCCGGTCAGCCGCCGGACCAGGAACCCGTTGGCGTGCAGCACCACCTCGGCCTTGGCCAGCTCGGCGGGGCGCTGCCGCGCCCACCACAGCAGCTTGGCGGTGCCGTGGTAGGGGTCGGGGCCGTTGCGGGACGTGCCGAGCAGCTCCCCGATCTCGTGGGCCTCGGCCATGGCGCGCCGGTCGATCCAGGTCAGCGCGGGGCCGACGGGGTCGCCGTGCGCGTCCACCGCGACCATCGTGGGCGCCTGGCAGGTGACCGCCACCGCCGTCACCTCGGCGCCGCCGACCACCTCGGGCAGCGCCTCGCACGCCGCGCGCCACCACGCCTCGGCATCCTGCTCGGCGCCCATCCCGGCCAGCCGAGTCGGGTAGCGGACGGTGCGTTCGCGCAGCACGCGGGCCCGGTCGTCCAGGGCGACGGCCTTGAGCCCGGTGGTGCCGATGTCGACGCCGACGGTGACACGCGCGGTCAACTGTTCCTCCATCGGTCGCGGGCGTGCGCCACCCGGTCCAGGTAGTCGGCGTAACCGGCGGCGTAGAAGCCGGCGCGCTCGGGGTCGGGGTCGCATCCGGCCACCGGCTCGGTCCACTCCTCGACGTCCAGGTCGACGCCGAGGCGGGCGGCCGCGGCCAGCACGGCGCCGCGCGCCCCCGCCTCCGGGGCGGCGACCCGCACCGGCCGTCCGATCACGTCGGCGAACAGCCGCAGCCACTGCTCGCTGCGCGTTCCGCCGCCGCACACCGCCAGGCGGCCCGACAGTCCGGCGGCGTCCAGGCAGTGCCGGGCCGCGTAGGCGATGCCCTCGCAGGTCGCGCGCACCAGGTCGGCCTTGGAGGTCTCCAGGCTGACGCCGCTGATCTCGGCGCGGGCGCCCGGCTCGACGAACGGCGCCCGCTCCCCCGACGGCGCGAAGTACGGCAGGATCCGCACCCCGTTCGCGCCGGGCGGGGACTCGGCCAGCATGTCCTCGACCTGCTCGTGCGACAGGCCGGTGGACGCCAGCACCCAGTCCAGGGCGGCCGTGCCGACCATCGCGGGCATCGCGCACAGCCACCGGCCGGGCCGTTCGGTCGCCAGCGTCAGCCCGGCGGGCTCGCGGCCCAGGTCGAGGTCGTCGGTGACGACCTGGCAGGCCAGCGTGGTGCCGACGGTGAGCAGCCCGTCGCCCGGCTCGGTGATCCCCGCGCCGCGCGCGCAGGCGGGCAGGTCGAACGGCCCGCCGGCGACGGGCGTCCCGGCGGGCAGCCCGGCGGTCTCCGCGCGGATCTCCCCCAGCGGCATGGGGTCGTGGACGGGCGCCAGCAGATCGGCCCGGTGCGTCAGCCCGCACGCCTCGATCACCCCGGTGTCGTACGCGCGGGTACGCGGATCGAGGAACGGCACGGACGCGTCGGACACGTCGGTGGCGCGCACGCCCGTCCACCGCTGGAACACCACGTCCTTGCAGTATCCGGCGGTGGCGGCGGCGTCGAGCACCTCGGGGCGGTGCCGGTCGAACCACGCCAGCACCGGCCCGGCGCTGCCGGGGAACATGCCCGAGCCGGTGCGGCGGAAGACCCGCTCGGCCACGCCGTCCGCCATCCACCCGGCCAGGACGCCGGCGGCCCGGCCGTCCATCCACGACACCGCCGGGTGCACCGGCCGGGCGTCCCCGTCGACCAGCCACACGCCGTCGCCCTGGCCGGTCAGCCCGGCCAGCCGCGGCGTCACGCGGAGCGCGGCGACCACCTCGTCGACGGCCCGGCACACCTCGTCGATGTCCTGCTCGACCCGGCCGTCGCGCACCGCCAGCCGCGTGCGCCGCGACTCCACCCCGAGGACGCGTCCCCGCTCGTCGAAGGCCGCCGCCTTGACGAGCGAGGTTCCCACGTCGATCCCGACGTACATGTGCCGTCCTCAGGGGTTCATGCAGTGGGCCAGGGCCTCGCCGCGCGAGTACCGGCCGACCTCGGCGGCGACGATGCGGGCGGCCTTGTGCGCCACCGCGCGGCTGGCGCCGCCCAGGTGCGGGGTCATGACGAGGTTCGGGGTGGTGAACAGCCGCGACCCGGCCGGGACGGGCTCCTCGTAGAAGGTGTCCAGTCCGGCGGCCATCAGGTGGCCGGAGTCCAGGGCGTCGCACAGCGCGTCGTAGTCGAGCAGCGGCCCGCGCGCCACGTTGACCAGCACCGAGCCGGACGGCATCAGGCCGAGCTCCCGCGCGCCGATCAGGCCCCGGGTCTCGGGCGTGACGCGGGCGTGCAGCGTCACCACCCGCGACCGGGTGAGCAGCTCGTCCAGGGTGTCGACGCGCTCGCCGATGATCTCGCCCTTGGCGTAGGGGTCGTGGACGAGCACCTTCGCGCCGAACGCCGCCATGACGCGGGCGACGCGGCTGCCGATCGCGCCGTACCCGACCAGGCCGACGGTGGTGTCCTCCAGCTCCAGGCCGCAGTTGTCGTAGGAGTAGAAGTCGCCGCGCCACTCGTGCTCCACAGCCAGCGACTGGTGCGTCTGCGGGATGCGGCGCAGCGTCGCCAGCATGATCCCGACGGTGAACTCGGCGGTGGCGGTGGCGTTGCGGCCGGGCGCGTAGCAGACCCGCACGCCCCGCTCGGTGGCGGCCTCGACGTTGACGTTGACCGGGCCGCCCCGGCTGACGACGATCAGCTTCAGGTCGGGCGCGGCCGCCAGGACGCGGCGGGTGAACGGCGCCATCTGGGTGACGCACACCTCCACCCCGTCCAGCGCCTCGATCATGGCGTCCTCGGTGCCGGACGCCTCGTCGACCTCGGCGACCCGGCCGAACGGCTCCACCGGCCACGGCAGGGTGGCCTCCGCGATGTCCGGGGCGTCGCCCAGCTCGTCGCGCAGGGCCTTGACCAGCAGCGACGTCAGCACGAAATGGTCACCGGCGGCAAGAATCCTCATCGGATCGCCTCTCCTGTCTCGGCGTCGAACACATGGGTGCGGTGCGGGTCGAAGCGCAGGGTCACGGCCTCGTCGGCGTCCAGCCGGACCTCGGGGGCGGTCTGCGCGACGATGGTCTTGTCCACGCCCTCCAGCCGCAGGGTGGCCAGGCCCAGCTCCAGCAGCGGCTCGTAGACCACGACGGCGCCGCGCAGGTCGGCCTCGGTCTCGGCGGCCAGCAGCACGTCCTCGGGACGGACGCCGACGACGACCTCCCGGCCGTCCGGCACCCGCACGCCCTCGGGCAGCGGGACGCGGGCGGCCTCGGACAGCCGGACGGCGCCGCCGTCCACCCGTCCGGGCAGCAGGTTGATGACCGGTTCGCCGACGAAGTCGGCGACGAACAGGTTGGCCGGCCTGTCGTAGATCTCGTCGGGGGTGCCGATCTGCTGGATGACCCCGTCCTTCATGACGGCGATCCGGTCGGCCAGCGAGATCGCCTCCTCCTGGTCGTGGGTGACCAGGATGGTGGTGTAGCCGAGGTCGCGCTGCAGGCGCTTGAGCTCGCGGCGGGTGGTGTCGCGCTGCGCGGCGTCCAGGTGCGACAGCGGCTCGTCCAGCAGCAGCACGTCGGGCCGGCGCACCAGCGCGCGGGCCAGCGCGACGCGCTGCTTCTGGCCGCTGGACAGCCCGCCGGGCTTGGCGTCCAGCAGGTCGGTCAGCTCGATCCGGCGGGCCATGTCCTCGACGCGCCGGGCCACCTCCCGCTTGTCGGCGCCGCGCGCCGACAGCCCGAACGCCAGGTTCTCCCGGACGGTCAGCGGCGGGTACAGCGCGTAGTTCTCGAACGCCACGCCGATGTTGCGGCGCTGCGGCGGCAGCCCCACCATCGACTTGCCGCCGACCACGATGTCGCCGCCGGTCACCTCCTCCAGCCCGGCGATCATGCGGAGGGTGGTGGACTTGCCGCAGCCGGACGGGCCGAGCAGCCCGAGCAGCTCCCCGGACGGCACCTCCAGGTCGATGCCGCGCACCGCCGTGACGTCCGGGCGGCCCTTGCGGTGGTAGGTCTTGCGCAGTTCGCGCAGCGCCATGTCAGCCATGGTGGGCGTCCTCGTACTCGGCGATCACGGCGATCTTGCGGGCGCTGGCGGACTCGGGGTCGAACCGGTGGCCGAGCCACTCGTCCAGGATCCGGGCGGCCAGCTCGGGGCCGACGACCCGCGCGCCCATCGTCAGCACCTGGCAGTTGTTGGACAGCACCGAGCGTTCGGCGGAGTAGGTGTCGTGCGCGGTGGTGGCGCGCACCCCGGGCACCTTGTTGGCGGTGATCGCCATGCCGATGCCGGTGCCGCACACCAGCACCGCCCGGTCCAGCCGCCCGGCGGCGACCTCCTCGGCGACCTTGAGGCCCACGTTCGGGTACGGCTCGGTGTCGGTGGCCTCCCGCACCCCGAAGTCGCGGACCTCGGCCACCCGCGGGTCGCCGGCCAGCAGTTCCCGCAGCCGCTCCTTGAGCGCGAACCCGGCGTCGTCGGCTCCCACCCCGATGACGAACCGGTCCTCGCCGCCCGCCTTCACGTCACTCACCGTGCACACCTTTCGCTTCCACCAGGGGCACCCGTCCCGCGTCCGCCGCGTCGGTCTCGGCGTCGGCGCCGGCCAGGACGGCGGCCGTTTCCTCCAGGCACCAGGTCAGGGAGACGGCGCCGGGGTCGGGGACGCCGCGGCCCTTCTCGCCGAGGGCGGCGGCCCGGCCGCGCCGCGTGATCATCTGGGCGGTGCCGTCCGCGCCGTCGCGGGCGGCGGGCAGCGCCGCGGCCCAGGCGGCCGCGAGCCGGTCGCCCGCCGCGACGCGTTCCTCCAGCGCGTCCACGAACGGCACCAGCGCGTCCAGCAGGGTCTTGTCGCCGGGGGCGGAGCGGCCGAGCCGCATCATCTCCGCGACGGCCGACCGCAGCCCCGCCGCCACGGCCTCCGCCCCGGAGCGGGCGGCCAGCTCGGTGCCGAGCCGGTCCAGCAGCACGCCCCACAGCGCGCCGGACGCACCGCCC
>NZ_BAAAZG010000011.1:336-55988 GCF_039536785.1 Actinomadura miaoliensis | reverse complement strand
CCGGCGGCGCCGCGGCGGCCGTCGCACGACCCGAACGACCCCGAGGTGCAGCGCGAGCGCGAGCTTTTGAAGCTGGCGGTGCAGCGGCCGGCCGTGCTCGGCCCGCAGTTCGACCAGATCCCCGCCGAGGACTTCCTGGCGCCGCCGCACGCGGCGGTGCGGCAGGTCATCGCGGCCGCGGGCGGCGTGACCGCGCCGGTGAGCGCCGCCGAATGGGTCGGTCTGCTGCGCGAGCACGCGCCGAACGAGCAGGTCAGGGAGCTGGTCACCCGGCTGGCGGTGGAACCTGTTCTCTTCGCCGGTGATTCGGACGACCGATACGCCGCAGACCTCCTGGCCCGAATCCAGGAACGCCAGGTCACGCGCATGATCGCCGATGCCAAATCTAAACTCGCGCGGCTGAATCCGGCCGAGCAGGTCGAGGAGTACAACCGGCTGTTCGGCGATCTTGTCGCGCTTGAGCAGCAGAGACGGGAGTTGCGCGAGCGCGGCCTTGGCTCCCAGTGAGTCACGGGACCGCAAAAATGGGTCCTGTGATCTAGGCCCTTCGTACCGCAGACTGTCACCGTGGGCCCTTCGGTGCTGCCAAGCGAGGCGCCATCGGTTGACCAGGTGGCGGACCTCGTCGCGCGCGGCAGAGAGCGCGGCGGTGTGACGGTCGACGACGTCGCCGCCGCTCTCGATCGCTCGGACTTGCCGGACGACTCCCTGGAACGGGTCGTCCGGATGCTCGCAGAGCAGGGGGTAGAGGTCCTCGAGTCTCCGCAGGAGACCGAGGACGTCACGCGAGCGGATGAGGGAGACCTCGGCAAGCGGGCGCCGACGAGCGACCTGGTTCGGATCTACCTGCGGGAAATCGGTCGCGTACCGCTGCTCACGGCAGAAGATGAAGTCGAACTCGCGAAATCGATCGAGGCGGGCCTGTTCGCCGAGGAGAAGCTGCGGCACACCGCCATCCTCTCCCCGATGGAACGGCTCGATCTCGAACTGCTCGCCCGCGAGGGGGCGCGGGCGAAGCAACGCCTGATCGAGGCCAACCTGCGCCTGGTGGTGTCCATCGCCAAGCGCTACGTCGGCCGGGGCATGCTGTTCCTCGACCTGATCCAGGAGGGAAATCTCGGACTGATCCGCGCGGTCGAGAAATTCGACTACACAAAGGGGTTCAAGTTCTCGACCTACGCCACCTGGTGGATCCGCCAGGCGATCACCCGCGCCATCGCCGACCAGGCCCGGACCATCCGGATCCCGGTGCACATGGTGGAGACCATCAACAAGCTGGTCCGCGTGCAGCGCCAGCTGCACCAGGACCTCGGCCGCGAACCCGCCCCCGAGGAGATCGGCCGGGAGATGGGGCTGCCGCCCGCCCGCGTGGTGGAGATCCAGCGCATCGCCCAGGAGCCGGTGTCCCTGCAGTCGCCCATCGGGGAGGAGGACTCCGACCTCGGCGACTTCATCGAGGACGCCGACGCCGTGGTGCCGATCGAGGCCGCGGCGTTCATCCTGCTGCAGGACCAGCTGGAGGACATCCTGGGCACGCTGTCGGACCGCGAGCAGCGCATCATCCAGCTGCGCTTCGGGCTGACCGACGGCCATCCCCGCACCCTTGAGGAGGTCGGCCGCGAGTTCGGCGTGACCCGGGAACGGATCCGGCAGATCGAGTCCAAGACCCTGGCCAAGCTGCGCCATCCCTCGCGCGCCCAGATGCTCCGCGAGTACCTGGACTGACCGGCCGGCGTCCGGGGCCGGGGCGGCGCCTCCGGCCCCGGGCACCGGCCCGCCGGGGCAAGGGATGTGACGGAACGGTCGTAACCTCCCACTCTTCCGTCTCGTGGATTACGGTGGGAGCCATGCTGATCGTGACGACTGACGGGCTGGCCGGGCATGAGATCCGCGGTGCGCTCGGCGAGGTCATGGGGGTCGCCGTCCAGACCGATCAGGGCCGTGCCGCGGCGCCCGGCGGGGCCAGCGCCACCTTCCGCGTGACGGGCGAGCAGCCGGGCGCGGGCCTGGCCGGGCTGCGCCGCCAGGCGATGGAGCGTCTGGGCGAGGACGCGCGCCGCAAGGGCGCCAACGCGGTGGTGGGCATGCGGATGGACTCCGTCGCGCTGGCCGGAGGCGGTCACGAGGTGTGCGCCTACGGCACCGCCGTGTGGGCCGAGCCCGCCGCGGGCGCCCCGCGCGACCAGGCCGCCGCGCAGCAGTCCCCGGCCATGCCGCACATGCCGCCGTACGGGGACCCGCAGCCGGGCGGACCGCCCATGGCCGCCCGCAACCTCACCATCGGCGTCCACGACCGTCCCCGCTGACCCACGGCGCCGCGCAGGCTCAGCCGCTGCTTCAGGCGTCGGGTCAGGCGCCGGCGGCGCGTTCGGCGCGGATGCGGGTGACGACGTCGCCGGCCGCGGTCTTGATCGAGTCCAGTTCCCGCAGGTATCCCCAGTAGTCGGGGTGGGCGCCGGTCAGCAGGCCGGGGGCCTTCTCCAGACGCTCGACCAGGGCGTCCAGCGCGCGGGCGTGGTGCGGCGCCGGGCCGCCCGGCGCGGCGACGGCCAGCCGCTGGGCGTCCCGGACGGCGAACCGCACCGCGTCGGCGGGCTTGCCGGGGTCGGCGGCGGCCTCCTCCAGCTGCGTCACCCGTCCCGTCACCTGCCCGGCGCGGCGGTCGGCGGCGTTCAGCTCGGTGCGGGCGGCGGTGAGCGCCTGCTGCGCCTGCCTCCACTCGGCGCGGCCCGCGTGCGCCGACGCCTCGGCGAGCCGTTCGCGGGCCCGCTCCACGGCCGCCTCGACCGCCTCCGGCGCGCCCCGCAGGTCCTGCCAGCAGGCCTGCGAGTAACCGCGCAGCAACTGCCGCATGGCCTGCCGCACCGCCTCCACCCGGCCCGCCACCACGTCCACCCGGGTGCGCACCGAGGTGATGCCGTTGCGCACCTTCTCGGCCTGCCGGGGCAGCTCCTCGGCGGCCTCGCGGGCGCGGTCGGCGATCTCCCGCACCTCCTCGGCCTTCTCCATCGCCCCGGCCAGGCCGAGCCCGCCCAGCCCCTGCGAGCCCACCAGCGCCAGCGCCTCGCGGGCCCGCGCCAGCTCCGCCTCCGGCTCGGCGGCGTCGAACCCCGCCTCGCGCGCCCGCGCCACGGCCGCGTCGGCGGCGGCGACCGCGTCGCGGGCAGCCGTCAGCCGCGGCGGCAACTGGTCGAGCGCGGCCTCCAGGCGCCGCATCCGCGGCGCGAGCCGCTCGGCGAACCCGTTGAGCCGGCCGGTGACCTCCCTGAGCCGGTCGGTGACGGCCAGGAACGCGCGGCGGGCCGCGTCGTACTCGGCGGGCGTGCGGTCCTCGGTCAGGTCGTGCGCGTCCACGACGCCGATGTAGGCGACGGCGGCGGCGTCGGCGTTCTGGCTCAGCCCCTCGAACTCCGCCCGGACCGGGGCGGCCGCCGCCCCGTCCAGGTCCGCGAACAGCGTCACGCGGCCCTCGACGTACTTCTGCGCCTGGTCCATGTCGTAGAACGCCGTGGCGGCCGCGTCCCTGGCCTCCGCCGCCGCGTCCGCCGCCTGCGCGCCCCGGCCTCGCCGGCGGGCGTCCCCCGCTCCCAGCAACGGTGCCCTCCCTTCGCTCCGCTCCAGTCTCGCCCAGCCGCCCGTCCCGTACACCTTCCGCCCGTTGTGTTCCCACCGGAACCTGGGGGCCGACCGGCGTACGGGGAACGGATAGCATCGCTCCAACGTCGGTATAGCGAAGCGTCGAGACGGCGCGGCGCGCATCGGCGCCGGCAGCCAGCGATCATGGAGGCACCGTGGGCGTCAGTCGCAGCGGGGGCGGCAGCGCGTTCTCGAGCGGTCTCCCGGCGGCCACGGTGTCCGGCGAGCCCCTCCGGGCCGCGGCGGACCACGGGTCGCGCACGGCCGGGCGGGCGCTTGCGCGGCGGCCGGCAGCGCCATGGAATTCGGCGTGAAATCTGATCAACGAGTCTCCGAGGGAGTGGACCGACCATGGGTGTGTCACTCGCCAAAGGCGGCAACGTCTCGCTGACCAAGGCCGCGCCGAGCCTGACCGCCGTCGCCGTGGGCCTGGGCTGGGACGTGCGGGCCACCACCGGCGCCGACTTCGACCTGGACGCCAGCGCGCTGATGCTGGGGCCCGACGGCAAGGTGCTGTCCGACCAGCACTTCGTCTTCTTCAACAACCTGCGCAGCCCCGACGGCTCGGTGGAGCACACGGGGGACAACCTGACCGGTGAGGGGGAGGGCGACGACGAGGTCATCAACGTCGACCTGTCGGCCGTCCCGGCGGGCTGCGAGCGGATCGTGTTCCCGGTGTCGATCTACGAGGCCGACGCGCGGGGGCAGAGCTTCGGGCAGGTCCGCAACGCCTTCATCCGCATCGTCAACCGCGCCGACGGCAACGAGCTGGCGCGGTTCGACCTCAGCGAGGACGCCTCCACCGAGACCGCCATGGTCTTCGGCGAGCTGTACCGCCGCGGCGGCGAGTGGAAGTTCCGCGCCGTCGGTCAGGGGTACGCCTCCGGCCTGGCCGGGATCGCCATGGACTTCGGTGTCAATGTCGGCTGAGCCGCCGGCCGCGGCCGGCCCGGCTCCGATCGTCGGTTCCCCCCAACGAGCAGAAATACGCGCATGATTCTTCGCACCTTCGGGTGGTCCTTCGCCGTCACGATCCTCGGCCTGATCGTCGCCTTCCTGTACGACGGCGGCGTGGGCCTGGCGCTGGTGGCCGTGCTGGCCGTACTCGAGATCTCGCTGTCCTTCGACAACGCCGTCGTCAACGCCAAGGTGCTGGAACGGATGAGCCCGTTCTGGCAGAAGATCTTCCTGACCGTCGGCATCGCCATCGCCGTGTTCGGCATGCGGCTGGTGTTCCCGCTGGTCATCGTGGGGATCACCGCCTCGCTCGGCCCGATCGAGGCGTTCGACCTGGCGCTGAACGACTCGCACCGCTACCACGAGCTGATGCGCGACGCCTACCCGACGATCGCGGCGTTCGGCGGCATGTTCCTCATGATGCTCTTCCTGGAGTTCGTCTTCGAGGAGCGGTCCGAGAAGTGGCTGCCGTGGCTGGAGGCCCCGCTGGCCCGCATCGGCAAGCTGAACCAGCTCGCGGTCGTCGTGGCGGGCGGCGCGCTGGTGGTGGTCGCCAACTACTTCGCCGACGACCCGGGCGACGTGATGATCGCCGGAGTGCTCGGCATGCTGACCTACATCCTGGTCAACGGGCTGGGCGAGCTGTTCTCCGAGGCCGGCGGCGTCGACGACGATGACGACGAGGACGACGAGGCCGGGGAGCGGGCGGCCGAGCCCGCGCGCCGCGGCGGCCCGAGCGAGCTCGCCCTGGCCACCGGCAAGGCGGGCTTCTTCCTGTTCCTCTACCTGGAGGTGCTGGACGCCTCGTTCTCCTTCGACGGCGTCATCGGCGCGTTCGCCATCAGCACCGACCCGATCGTGATCGCGCTGGGCCTGGGCATCGGCGCCATGTACATCCGGTCGCTGACGGTGTTCCTGGTCCGCAAGGGCACCCTGCACGAGTACGTCTACCTGGAGCACGGCGCGCACTGGGCGATCGGCGCGCTGGCGGTGTGCATGCTGGTCGGCATCGGCCACCACGTGCCCGAGTGGATCACCGGCGGCCTGGGCGCCGGACTGATCATCGCCGCGTTCCTGTCCTCGATCCTGCGCAACCGGCGCGAGGAGTCGGGCGCCGCGCCCGGCGGCCCGAGCGGGGACAAGGAGCTGCACTCCAGCCAGGTCTGACCACCAGCTCCGTCCACCCAGGGGCCGATCAACAGATCCGATCAACAGGTCCGAGCCGCACCCCGCACCGCTCACGCGAAGGAGCCGATGATGTCGATTTCGCTGCAGAAGGGGCAGAAGGTCTCCCTGACCAAACCCGGGGGAGGCGGTCTGACCCGCGTCAAGATGGGGCTGGGCTGGGACGCGGCGCCCCGCAAGGGGCTGTTCGGCCGCGCCAAGCCGCAGTCCATCGACCTGGACGCCTCCTGCCTGCTGTTCGACGCCGCCGGGAACCTGGCCGACTCGGTCTGGTTCCGGCAGCTGCGCAGCAAGGACGGCTCGGTGCTGCACACGGGCGACAACCTGACCGGTGAGGGGGAGGGCGACGACGAGGTCATCAACGTCGACCTGACCGCCGTCCCGGCGAACGTCACCCAGCTGGTGTTCACCGTCAACTCCTTCACCGGCCAGGACTTCTCGCAGATCCAGAACGCCTTCTGCCGCCTGGTCGACGAGACCACCGGCCAGGAGATCGCCCGCTACGAGCTGAGCGGCTCCGGGCAGCACAACGCCCAGATCATGGCCAAGGTCTCCCGGGACGGCGGCGGCTGGGCGATGACCGCGATCGGTGCCACCGCCACCGGCCGCACCTTCCAGCACCTCCTCCCGGCGGTCTCCGCCCACCTGTGACGGACGGGCACACCGACGGGCACACCAACGGGCCGGGCGCGCGCCGTCTCACGGCGGCCGCGCCCGGCCGTTGTGTTCGATGCGCGCGGCCGCGCCGAGAGCGCGTTTCACGCCCGCGCCGGGACGGACGGGAACGTATCGGCGGTTCCGCTCGTTAGCGGACATACTCTGAAGTGTCCGTGGGCGTCCGAAACGGCGGCGGCCCAAGGCCCGGCCGCCGGCGCCCATGCGGCGGCGTGGTACGGCGAGGGCGGGGCCCTTTCGGCGATGGGGAAGGACCCGGCGTGCGTCATTTCGACCACATCGACATCGGGCATCGCAAGCACCTGTTCTACCGGCACCCCCGGCCCTTCGGCCGGCACGACGACCCCGACGTGCTGGCGGTCGCGCTCGGCGCCACGCTGTACTGCCCGGCCACGCGCCCGTCCCTGGCGCGCGACATCGTCAAGGCGGCCCGGCGCGGCGTGGCGAGCATGGTGGTCTGCCTGGAGGACGCCATCGCCGACGCCGACGTGGCCGCGGCGGAGGCCAACGCCGTCCGGGCCTTCCGGGAGCTGTACGACCGCGACCCGGGCGCGGCCGACGACGAGCCCGGAGACGCCGCCCACGGCCGCGGCAACGGCCGGCCGCGCCGCGGCCCCGACATCCCGCTGCTGTTCGTCCGGGTGCGCACGGCCGAGCAGATCGGCGACCTGGTCGACCGGCTGGGCCCCGCCGCGGACCTGGTGAGCGGGTTCGTCCTGCCGAAGTTCACCGCGGCCGCCGGCGGCGCGTTCCTGGACGCGCTGGAGGACACCGCGGCCCGCACCGGGCGGCGGCTGCTGGCCATGCCGGTGATCGAGAGCCGTGAGGCGATCCACCGCGAGACGCGCGCCGACATGCTGCAGGACGTGGCGCGGCTGCTGGCCAAGCACCGCGACCGGGTGCTGGCGGTACGGCTGGGCGCGACCGACCTGTCGGCGGCCTACGGGCTGCGCCGGCCCCCGGACCTGACCATCTACGACATCCGCCCGGTCGCGGACGTCATCTCCGACGTCGTCAACATCCTGGGCCGCGCCGACGGCACCGGGTACGTGGTGACCGGCCCGGTGTGGGAGTACTTCTCGGCGGGCGAGCGCATGTTCAAGCCGCAGCTGCGGCAGTCGCCGTTCGAGCGGCAGCGCGCGGCCCCGCTGCGGGAGCGGCTCATCACCTCCGACCTGGACGGGCTCATCCGCGAGGTGCACCTGGACAAGGCCAACGGGCTGCTCGGCAAGACCGTCATCCATCCCAGCCATGTCGCGGCGGTGCACGCGCTGTCGGTCGTCACCCACGAGGAGTACTGCGACGCCGCCGACATCCTCGGGGTGGCCGGGGGCGGCGCGATGGCCAGCGCCTACGCCAACAAGATGAACGAGGCCAAACCGCACCGGGCGTGGGCCGAACGGCTCATGCTGCGGGCGCGTGTTTTCGGGGTGGCGGCCGAGGGCGTCACGTTCGTGGAACTGCTGGAAGCGGCGGGCCGCCGGTGAGCCCCGGGGGCGAGGGCCCCGGGCGCGTCTGGCCCGGGGAGTGGGTCGCTGCGCGCCTGGGCGTGCGGCTCGTCGACGGGGAGCGGCCGGCCGGAGTGGGGCTGGCTGACCTGGTGGGGTTGGCGGTACGCCGCAATCCGCGTCGCGCGCATCTGCTGGTGTCGTCCGTCCTGGGCAAGCACGTGCCCACCGATCCGCGACTGGTGTACGGGGCCGGGCTGCTGCTGGGACGCCTCGTGCGCGCGCGCCTGCGGCCCGAGCCGTTGGGCGCCGCCCTGCTCGCGGAGGCGCTCTCCCAGCAGGACGGGGCCGCCGCGGCGTTGCGGGACGCGCACAAGGGGCCGCATGCGCCCGTGCAGGCCGTGGTGTTCGGATACGCCGAAACGGCCACGGCCCTGGGGCACGCGGTCGCGGACGCCCTGGGCGACGCGTACTACCTGCACTCGACGCGGCGTCTCGTCCCCGGCTTCACCCCCTACGGCGCGTTCGAGGAGGAGCACAGCCACGCCACCAGCCACCTGATGCTGCCCGGGGATCCCGACGCGTTCGGCCGTGAGGCCCCCGTGGTCCTGGTCGACGACGAGCTGTCCACCGGCACGACGGCGCTCAACACCATCCGCGCGCTGCACGCCGTACGGCCCCGGCGGCACTACATCGTCGCCGCGCTGGTCGACCTGCGGGACGACCGCGCGCGGGCGAGGACGCGAGAGCTCGCCGCCGACCTGGACGCCCGCATCGAGACCGTCTCACTGGCCGCAGGACGCGTCGAACTGCCCGCGGGCATCCTCCCGGCGGGGCAGCGCCTCGTCGCCTCGCTGTCGCACGATGCGCGCCGTACAGGAGGCGCCGCGCACGCCGTGCGGCGCGTCGACATCGGCTGGCCGGACGACCTGCCCGACGGCGGGCGGCACGGCTTCGGGCCCGACGACGGCCGGCGGCTCGCCAAGGAGCTGCCCGCCATGGCCGGCCGCCTGTCCCGCGCCCTGCCCGCCGGGCGGCGCCGCGTGCTGGTGCTGGGCTTCGAGGAACTGATGTACGCGCCGCTGCGGCTGGCCGAGGCCCTCGCCGACGCCCGGCCCGACCTGAGCGTCCGCTACTCGACCACGACGCGCTCGCCCGTGCTGGCCGTCGACGACCCCGGCTACGCCATCCGCACCCGGCTGGTGTTCCCCGCCCACGACGACCCGTCCGACGGCCCCGGGGAACGCTACGCCTACAACGTCGCGCGCGGCTTCGACGCGATCGTCCTGGTCGTCGACGACGCCGGCGACACCCCCGCTCTGGCCGCCGGGCTGCTGCGCCGCCTCGCCGAGATCGCCGACGTGCTGCTGGTGACCGTCCCCGCCCATCGGAGGCAGAGCAGATGACCCCCGCGCCCCTGTACGGCCCGGACTTCGGCAGCTACCCGGCCGAGGACGTGGCCTGGCTGCTGAAGGACCTGTCCGGCGTCCGCCTGGAGGCCCCCACCGAGGAACGCGAGGCCGCGATCCAGGCGGGCCGCGCCCACTACGCCGAGTCGCTGCCGGTGGAGTACCAGCCCGGCCCCGAGTACCGGCGGCTGTTCCACCGTGCCCTGGAGGAGTCGGCCGAGCGCGTCGCCCACGCCGTCGGGCTGGTCACCGAGCTGGTGCTGGCCGCGCGCGGACCCGACGCGGTACTGGTGTCGCTGGCCCGCGCGGGCACCCCGGTCGGGATCCTGGCGCGGCGCTGGGCGCGGTTCGCGCACGGCCTGGACCTGCCGCACTACGCGATCAGCATCGTCCGCGGCCGCGGCATCGACACCGTCGCCCTGCGCCACCTGGCCGCGCACCACGACCCGGCGCGGATCATGTTCGTGGACGGCTGGACGGGCAAGGGCGCGATCCTCCGCGAGCTGACCGCCGCGCTCGACGGGCACGCCGCCGCCACCGGCGTCCGCTTCCCCGCCGACCTGGCCGTGCTCGCCGACCCCGGCCGCTGCACGCCCCTGCACGGCACCCGCGACGACTTCCTCGTCCCCTCGGCCTGCCTGAACTCCACCGTGTCCGGCCTGGTCAGCCGGACCGTCCTCAACGACCGGCTGATCGGCCCCGGCGACTACCACGGCGCCAAGTTCTACGCCGAGCTCGCCGCCGACGACGTGTCGGCGGTGTTCCTGGACGCGGTGTGCGCCCGCTTCCCCGACGTCGCCGAACGCGTGGCCAAGGACGCCGCCGAGGCGCTCGCCGCCGACCGCGCGGCCGGCCGCGCCGCCGACTGGTCGGGCTGGGAGGCGGTCCGCCGCGTCGGCGCCGAGCACGGCGTCGACGACCTCAACCTCGTCAAGCCGGGCGTGGGGGAGACCACGCGGGTGCTGCTGCGCCGCGTCCCGTGGAAGGTCCTGGCGCGCGCCGACGCCGGAGCCGAGCTGGACCACATCCGGCTGCTGGCCGCCGAACGCGGCGTCCCCGTGGCCGAGGTCGACCCGGCGGCCCTCCCGTACGCCTGCGTCGGCCTCATCCACCCCCGCTTCGCGAAGGGACGCGCCCAGTGAACGACGTCCTGGTGTGCTCCGACCTGGACCGCACCCTGATCTACTCGGCGGCCGCGCTCGGCCTGCGGGGCCGCGACGCGGACATGCCGCGCCTGCTGTGCGTGGAGCTCTACCAGGGCGCCCCGCTGTCCTACGTCACCGAGACCGCCGCCCGCGACCTGGAGGCGCTGGCGGACGCGGCCGCCCTCGTCCCGGTGACGACCCGCACGCCCGAGCAGTACGCCCGCGTCCACCTGCTGGACAAGCCGCCCGCGTACGCGATCTGCGCCAACGGCGGCCACATCCTCGTGGACGGCGTGGACGACGCCGACTGGGCCGCCGCCGTACGGGCCCGCGTCGCCGACGGACGCGCCCCGCTGGCGGAGATCCGCGCCCACCTCGCCGCCACCGCCGGCGACTTCGTGCTGAAACGGCGCGTCGCCTCCGACCTGTTCGCCTACCTGGTGGTGGACCGGGCCGCCCTGCCGCCCGGCTGGTTCGACGACCTCACCGGCTGGTGCGCCGGACGCGGCTGGCGCACGTCCCTGCAGGGCCGCAAGATCTACTGCCTGCCCGAGCCGCTCACCAAGGCCGCCGCGGCCGCCGAGGTCGCCCGCCGCGTCGGCGCCGGGACGATGCTGGCCGCCGGCGACTCCCTCCTGGACACCGAACTGCTGGACGCCGCCGACGCCGCGATCCGCCCCGCCCACGGCGAACTCCACGACACCGGCTGGACGGCCCCCCACGCCACCGTGACCGCCGCCCAGGGCATCGCCGCGGGCGAGGAGATCGCCGCCTGGCTCCTGGCCCGCGCCACGGCCGGCCCGCAGCCCCGGCCGTCCGCTCCCTGGCGCACCTTGTGATCGTTCACCGTGCACTCCGCCGGAATGGGGGGAAACTTCATCCGTCCGGGGGTCGCCGTGACGGCGTTGGAGGTTCACAATCGCGGTATCCCTCGATGCGTTGAGGCGCGGCGGCCCCTTCGCGGGTGGCCAGAACGCGATCGGGAGGTCACGCTTAGCTCATGGGCACCCGGTTGACCGGCGACGAGACGACGCTGTGGAAGGCGGCGGCCCGGGTGCTGGACGCCAACTGGACGGGGACGGGCACCATCCCGTCACCCGCCCTGTACCCGCACCAGTGGGCCTGGGACTCGGCGTTCGTCAGCATGGGCCTGGCCAGGCACCGCCGCGACCGCGCCGAACGCGAACTCCTGTCGTTGTTCCGCGGCCAGTGGGCCACGGGGCTGCTGCCGCACATCGTCTTCAACACCCGGATGCCCCGGCACGCCTACTTCCCCGGGCCCGACCTGTGGCGCAGCGACCTGCAGGACGCCGCGCCCCGGGACGTCCCCACGTCCGGCCTCACACACCCCCCGCTGCACGCCCTGGCCGCCCTGCGCCTGCACGAGTGCGCGGGCCCCGCCGACGCCGACCGCAGCCGCGCCTTCCTCGCCCGCCTCTACCCGATGCTCGTCGCCCAGCACCGCTATCTGGCCCGCTGCCGCGACCTGGGGGCCGGAGGGCTCGTCGCCATCTGCCACCCCTGGGAATCGGGCCTGGACAACAGCCCCGCCTGGGACGGGCCCCTCGGCGCCCTGCAACTGCCGCCCGTCGCGTACGCGCCCGAGCACGTCCCCCGCACCCTGCCCACCGGCGAGGACTACGACCGCTACGTACGGCTCGTCACCCTGCTGCGCGGCGCCGGATACTGCGACGAATACCTGCGCGACACCCACCCCTTCGCCGTCGAGGACCCCCTCGTCAACGCCACCTACCTGGCCTCCACCCACGCCCTCGCCGAGATGGCCGAGATCATCGGCGGGGACCCGGTGCCGCACCGCGAGACCGCCCAGCGCGTCCACCACGCCCTGCTCGACCGCCTGTGGGACGGCGACACCGGCTGCTTCCGCGCCCGCGACCTGCGCGGCGGCCGGCTGCTGCCCGCCGTCACCGTCGCCTCGTTCGGCCCCCTGCTCGACCCCGACCTGCCCGGCCCCGTCGTCCGCGACCTGGTCGACCTGCTGCTGTCGGCCCGCTTCGCCGGGGCCGCCGGGTACCCCGTGCCGACCTGCGACATCCAGGCGCCCTCCTTCGACCGCGGCGGCTACTGGCGCGGCCCCACCTGGATCAACACCAACTGGCTGCTGTGGCACGGCGCCCTCGGCCACGGCCTCACGGTCGTCGCCGACCTGCTCTACGGCGCCACCATGCGGCTGGTGCGCCAGTCCGGCTTCCGCGAGTACTTCGACCCGTTCGACGGCACCGGCCGCGGCAGCCACGACTGCAGCTGGTCGGCCGCCCTCGTCCTGGACCTCCTGGGCGCCCGCCGCGCACCCCGCGCCGCCTGAGCCGCTGATCGCCTACCGTGGGATCATGCGCCTACGCCGCACGGCCGCCGCCCTCCGCCCGGGCCGCCTCCCCGCCGAGATCCGCGACGCCCTCACCCTGGAACGCGGCGAACGACCCCTCGCCTCAGCGGCCACCCGGGGCGGCTCGTACGTCGTCGCCACGTCCGCGGCCCTGCACCTGCCGACCGCCTCCGGCGGCTTCCACCGGCTGCCGTGGGAGCGCATCGACCAGGCGTCCTGGCAGGACGGCCACCTCCACGTCCACACCACCGGCGGCGGCCCCGAGTACCGCGTCCGGCTGCCCGACCCCGGATCGGTGCCCGAGACCGTCCGCGAACGCGTCACCGCCACCATCGTGGTCAGCCGACACGCCCGGCTGCCCGGCGGCGGATCCGTCCGCATCGCCGGACGGCGCCCGCCCGGCGGCGGCGACGTGCGCTGGTCCATGGTCTTCGAGGCCGGACTCGACCCCTCCGACCCGGGCCTGCGCGCCCAAGCCGAGCAGATCCTGGAGGACCTGCGCCGCCAGACGGGCCTGTGACGCCCCCGGCGCCGTCACTGCGACGCCGACGTCTCCTGCCGCGGATCGCGGTACTCCACCGGCGTCTCGGCGCCGTGATGCTGCCCCGGAATCCGCTTCTGCGCGGCCCCGGCCAGCTCCCCGGCCTTGCCCTTGGCCGCCCCGGCCAGCTCCTCGCCGCGCGCCCGCAGCACCCCCGCCGTCTCCTGCACGGTCGGGTTCTCCATCAGCCGCCGCGACATCCGCTTGATCTGCTCGTACCGCTCGCGCCCAGCCCTGGTGCCCAGGACGTAGCCGACCGCGGCACCCGCGATGAAGGTCGCTCGGTACTTCATGCCCACCCCCGGTGTAGAGGATCGTGTGGCACGACATACCCGCCCACGGCCGCCCCAGTCTCCCCACCGGATATGCCTGCGCGAACAGGTCCCCGAATGCGCTAACCTAGACGCGCCGACCAGGGGAGCCCCCTGGAAGGCAGGACGATCCCGCGTAGCTCAATCGGCAGAGCGTCCGGCTGTTAACCGGCAGGTTACTGGTTCGAGTCCAGTCGCGGGAGCTGGGGCACCCCTACTCAGTGCGGCTTCGCTGCACTTTCGCTCGGGGTGCTCCCTTCGTATCCCCCGGGGGGCGACCCCCCGGAACCCCCCGCTGCGGCTCGCGTAGAACGCTCGCCGCGTGTGGCTGATCCCCCCTGCGGCTCCACCGCAGGATCCCTTTACTCGTCGCGGCTTCGCCGCAACTTCGCTCAGGCCCGTCAATCTCCCGGGTGAGCGGCTCGCGGAACCTCCCGGCTGCGGCTCGCGTGGAACGCTCGCCACGCCCGGCTGATCTTCTCCCTGCGGCTCCAGCGCAGGATCCCCTTGCTCGTCGTGGCTTTGTCGCAACTTCGCCCGGGCCGGTCAATCTTTCGGGTGAGCGGCTCGCGGAGCGCCCCGGGTGCGGCTCGCGTGGAGCGCTCGTCGCGTGTGGCTGATCTTCTCCCTGCGGCTCGACCACAGGATCCCCTTGCTCGTCGTGGCTTTGTCGCAACTTCGCTCAGGCCGGTCAATCTTTCGGGTGAGCGGCTCGCGGAGCGCCCCGGGTGCGGCTCGCGTGGAGCGCTCGTCGCGTGTGGCTGAATCTTCTCCCTGCGGCTCCACTGGGATTTTCTGCTTGTTGCGGCTTTGCTGGGGTTCGTTGATTTTCCGGGGAATGGGTGCGGAGAGGGGAGCGGTGGCGTGCCTCGGTGGGGGAGGCGCGGCCGCGTTGGTGGGTGTGGCGGTGGGGTCAGGTGTTGCGGTGTTGTACGAAGCGGAGCATGTTGCCGGCGGGGTCGCGGAAGGCGCAGTCGCGGACGCCGTACGGCTGGTCGATCGGCTCCTGCAGGACCTCGGCGCCTGAGGCCTGGATGTGCTCGAACGCGGCGTCGCAGTCGTCGGTCGAGAAGATCACGCCGTGCAGCATGCCCTTGGCCAGCAGCTCGGCCATGGCCTGCTTGTCGCTCGGCGAGGCGTTCGGGTTGGCGATGGGCGGCTCCAGCACGATCTCCACGTCGGGCTGCGACGGCGAGCCGACGGTCACCCAGCGCATCCCCTCGAAACCGACGTCGTTGCGGACCTCGAACCCGAGCACGTCCCGGTAGAAGGCGAGCGCCTTGTCGTGGTCGTCCACGGCGATGAAGCACTGTGACAGCTTGATGTCCATGTGTTCACGCTACGGGCGGGCGGCCCGTCCCGCTTCTCCGTTCCTGATCGGCCGCGTGAAGATCTTCGCGACGCACGCCGGAATGGCCGCACCCTGGTCGTGGGCGCGGGCCCGGTACGCGCTCGGGCTCTCGCCCACCAGCTCGGTGAACCGCGTGCTGAACGACCCCAGCGACGTGCACCCGACCGCGAAGCAGACCTCCGTCACCGACATGTCGCCGCGCCGCAGCAGCGCCTTGGCCCGCTCGATCCGGCGCGTCATCAGGTAGCTGTACGGCGTTTCGCCGAAGGCGGCGCGGAAGCTGCGCGAGAAGTGGCCCGGCGACATGTGGGCCGCCCGCGCCAGCGCCGGGACGTCGAGGGGCTCGGCGTAGTCGCGGTCCATCAGGTCGCGGGCCCGGCGGAGCCGGACCAGGTCTTCGAGCGTCACCTGACCAGCATGGCACGGCCTGGGTGCCGTGCTCGGGATCGGGCTTGTTTGGGGGGTGGTGGGCGGCTTTGGGCTGGTCGGGGTGGGTATGCGAGTTGAGAAGGGTGGCGTTCCGCGGCGGCGGGGCGGTCTGTGCGGGGGGTCGTGATGAAGGCCAAGCACTGGAACGTCGACATCTTCATCGGGGAGAGCGACGACGACACCGAGACGCGGGCTCGGGCCGTGTTGAACGCGGGGGGCAGCGTCACCGTGACGGGGTACGGGCAGGCGCGGCGCAACCCGATCGACCGGCCGGTGCCCGAGATCGGGGACGAGCTGGCCGCCAGCCGGGCGCTGACCGACCTGGCGGACCGGCTGCGCGGGGTGGCCGGCGAGGACATCGCCCGGATGGCGGGCCCCGCGTATCCCACCACCTAGGCGGCGGGTTCGGGGAGGATCTGGCGGGTGCCGGGGGTGCCCGTGCCACGCGGCCGCCATTCCCGAGGGTAGCCGACCGAGACCTCCTCGAACCGCACGCCGTCGTGCCACATCGTCCGGGGGATGTGCAGGTGGCCGTAGACGACGGCGGCGGCACGGAACCGGACGTGCCAGTCGGCCGTGCGCTCGGTGCCGCACCACAGGGCGAACTCGGGGTACCACAGGACGCGGGTGGGGTGGCGGGTCAGCGGCCAGTGGTTGATCAGGACGGTGGGGTGGTCCAGGCCGGTCAGCCGCCTCTCGGTCGCGGCCAGGCGGGCGTGGCACCAGGCGTCCAGGGTGGGGTACGGGTCCGGGTGCAGCAGCTTCTCGTCGGTGCAGACGACCCCCGCCTCGTAGGCCGCCTTGAGGGCCTGCAGTTTGGTGGACGTGCCCTCCGGGCGGAAGGTGTAGTCGTACAGCAGGAACAGCGGCGCGACGATCACCGGGCCGCCCTCGCCCCGCCAGAGGGGGTAGGGGTCCTCGGGGGTGGTCACGTCGAGTTCGCGGCACATGTCGACGAGGGCGTGGTAGCGCTCCTCGCCGCGCAGCCCGACGGGGTCGCCCGGCGGCGTCCACAGCTCGTGGTTGCCGGGGCACCAGATGACCTTGGCGAAGCGGTCGCGGAGGGTGGCCAGGGCCCAGCGCACGTCGGCGAAGCGGTCGGCGACGTCGCCCGCGACGATCAGCCAGTCGTCGGGGGACCCGGGACGCAGGCCGTCGACCAGTTCGCGGTTCTCCGGATGCCCCACGTGCACGTCGCTGATGGCGAGCAGTCTGCCGGTCATGGATTCCATCTCACGGGGTCGCGGCGCGCCGATCAAGTCCCGCCCGCTGGCCGTACGGATCGGGCCGCTGGGCGGACGGCGCGCGGCCACTGGCCGACCGGGCGGGTCCGCTGGCCGCATCCGCCCGCCGAACCGGATGACGCGGCGCGGCGGGTCGGCCTAGATGGCATGCGGGACGGGCGATTCGGGGGCACCCCGCCCAGGCCCCGCCCCGAGAGAGGATCCCGAGATGCTCACCACGTTCCTGCTACCGGCGTCGGTCGGCGGCAAGCCGTCCGACGTGCGGCTCGGCCACGACCTGATCGGCGCATGGCGGCGCGACGGGGTCGTCCAGGTCGCCGTCGACCCCGTCCAGGCCCAGCGGACCGTCACCGCGATCACGGCGGCGCGGCGGTTCTTCTCCATGCCGCTGGAGTACAAGGCGCGGCACGTCAGCCCGCTCAGCTACAGCGGCTACGTCACCTCGGGGGACGACGGCGCCGAGGTGTTCACCGTCTGCAAGGACGTGCCGGAGGGCGACGTCCGGGTGCGCGAGCGCTGGCCCTGCCACGGTCCGGTGCCGTGGCCCGACCTGGAGTACCGGCTGGCCATGCGGGCGTTCATGGACGAGCTCGGCGGCATCGGCGACCGGCTGCTGCGGCTGGCCGCGCTGGGTCTCGGCCTGCCGTGCGCCGACGAGCTGACCCGGCTGACCGCCGACGGCTGGCACCACATGCGGGCGCTGCGCCTGCCCGCCCGCGCCGGGGGCGGCCCGGCCGCCCATCCGGTGCACGGCCTGCTGGTGATGGCGGCGCTGGACGAGACGGGCGGGCTGTACGTGCGGCGGCCCATGGACGGGCGCGCCGAGGCGTGGTCGTTCGTGCGGCCCGAGCCGTACACGCTGGCCGTGTTCCCCGGCGAGGTCATGGGGTTCCTCACCGGGGGCGTGCTGCCGTCCACGTGGCACCGGGTCGCGTCGGCGGAGCGGGACCGGTACGCGCTGACCTACTTCCACGAGCCCAGCTTCGAGGCCGAGCTGCGCCCCCTTAAGGGCGGTGGCCGCCTGCACTACGGGACGCACCTGACCAAGACGTTCATGCGCTCCTACCCCGAGCGGGAGGCGACGCGGCGGATCCGCGAGGACGGCCGCCTGGAGGTGCTCGGACGGCTGCGCGACGCCGCGTCGGTGCCGTGAGCCGGGCTAGCGTTGCGCCATGGACGTCGTCATCGCGGTGGTCGCGGCTCTCACGCTCACCTGGGCGCCGGTGCTGCTGTGGTGGCGGGCCCGGGGACGCCGCGGCGACCTGGGCGGCCCGGCGCAGCGCGCCACGTTCGAGACCCTGCACACCGCCTCGCGCGCGGCCCCCGAGCTGCGCGCGGGGCTGACCGGGCAGGGCGCGCAGAAGGCGGCGCGGCATCTGCGCGCCCTGCTCGGCTCGGCCGCGCTGGCGATCACCGACGGGGAGCGGGTGCTGGCCTGGGACGGGGCGGGCGAGCACCACGCCGAGCAGGCGCTCGACCACGCGTCCGGCACCCTGGACGGCGGGCGGGTGCGGGTGCTCGGCCCGGACGGCGTGGACTGCGGCCGCCTGGACTGCCCGGTGCGGCGCGCGGCGGTGGTGCCGCTGACCACCGACGACCGGGTGGTGGGCACGCTGGCCGTCTACGGGGAGGAGGTGCCCGCCGGGCTGATCCGCGCCGCCGAGGAGGTGGCGCGGTGGGTGGACGCCCAGCTGGAGCTGGCCGAGCTGGACCGGTCGCGGACGCTGCTGATGGAGGCGGAGATGCGGGCGCTGCGGGCGCAGATCTCCCCGCACTTCATCTACAACTCGCTGACCACGATCGCCGCGTTCGTGCGCAGCGACCCCGAGCGGGCCCGCGAGCTGCTGCTGGAGTTCGCCGACTTCACCCGCTACTCCTTCCGGCGGCACGGCGACTTCACCACGCTGGCCGAGGAGCTGCGCTCGATCGACCGGTACCTGCTGCTGCAGCGCGCCCGGTTCGGCGACGACCTGCGGGTGACGCTGCGCATCGCGCAGGAGGTGCTGCCGGTGGCGGTGCCGTTCCTGTGCCTGCAGCCGCTGGTGGAGAACGCCGTCCGGCACGGCCTGCAGGACCGGTCCGGGCCGGGACGGATCACGATCGTGGCCGAGGACGCCGGGTCGGACTGCGTGATCAGCGTGGAGGACGACGGCGTCGGCATGGACCCCGAGGCGCTGCGCCGCGTCCTGGCCGGGGAACGCGGGACGGGCGCCGTGGACGGGGAGGCGCCGGACGCGGCGGGCATCGGGCTGGCCAACGTCGACGCGCGGCTCCGCCAGGTGTACGGGGACGGCTACGGCCTGGAGGTCGACACAGGCATCGGCGCCGGGACGAAGGTCACGGTGCGGGTGCCCAAGTACGCGCCGGGCGTCACGGCCCCCTGGCAGGGACAGACCCGGCCGAAGCCCGCCGAAGCGGGTTGACAGGGCGTTCTACGATATCGCCGAGATGTGACGTGCGACACCGGGGAGGCTGAGTGCCGGGCGGCCTGCGCGTCCTGGCGGTGGACGACGAGGCGCCCGCCCTGGACGATCTGGTTCATCTGCTTCGGGCCGACCCGCGCATCGGCACCGTGCACACCGCCCGGGACGGGGCGGGCGCGCTGCGCTGCCTCGACAGGGCGCTGGCCGAGGGCCGTCCCGTCGACGCGGTGTTCCTCGACATCCGCATGCCCGGGCTGGACGGCACGGTGCTGGGGCGGGTGCTGGCGCAGTTCGCCCGCGCCCCGCACATCGTGTTCGTCACAGCGTTCGAGGAGCACGCGGTCGACGCGTTCGAGATCAAGGCGACCGACTACATCCTCAAGCCGGTGCGGCCGGAGCGGCTCGCCGAGGCGATCCGCCGCGTCTCGCAGAGCGGCGGCCCGGCCGGCGCGGGCGGCCCGGGGGCGCCCGCGGGCGGCGAGGGGCACGCGCCGCGTCCCGAGCCGGAGCCGATGCCGGTGGAGCTGGCGGGGGTGACCAGGTTCGTCGCGCCCGCCGAGGTGCTGTACGTGGAGGCGCAGGGAGACTACGCGCGCCTGCACACCCCGAACGGCAGCCACCTGGTGCGCATCCCGCTGGCGGCGCTGGAGGAGCGGTGGCGGGACGCGGGGTTCGTGCGCGTGCACCGCAGCCACCTGGTGGCGCTGGCGGGCATCGAGGAGCTGCGGCTGGACTCGGGCCGCTGCACGATCCTGGTCGGCGGCACCGAGCTGCCGGTGAGCCGCAGGCACGTGCGCGAGCTGCGCGACCTGCTCGTCCGCAACGCCCGGCGGCCCACATGACCGAGCCGGACGGGCGCGGCGCGGCCCGGACCGACGAGCGCGAGACGACGCCTCCCCGACCCGCGGGCGAGGCGGAGGGCGACGCGCCCGCGCCGGGGCGGACGCGGGTGACCGGGCCGCGCGCCCGGGCCTCGCGGCGGCTGCGGCATCCGGTGACGCGCGAGATCGACGAGCAGACCGGGCTCGGCGAGGCGTACATGCGCTCGCTGGTGCAGGCGCAGCTGCGGCTCGCGGTGCGGCTGTGCACGGTGCTGGCGGTCGTGGTCGGCGGGCTCCCCGCGCTGTTCGCGCTGTTCCCGGAGCTGCGCGACCAGCGGGTGGCGGGCCTGCCGCTGGCGTGGGTGCTGCTGGGCGGTCTGGTCTACCCGTGGTTCGTGGCGTGCGGCTGGTGGTACGTCCGGCAGGCCGAACGCAACGAGCGCGACTTCGCCGACCTGGTCGACAACCCCTGGGCCGACCGGAATCCGTGATGAATCCCGCCTACGGCCTGGCCGGGATCGCGGTGGTGGTCGCGGCCACCGTGCTCATCGGCACGCTCGGCCTGCGCATCTCCCGCACCACCTCCGACTTCTACGTGGCGTCCCGCACGGTGACGCCGCTGCGCAACGCCTCGGCGATCGGCGGGGAGTACCTGTCGGCGGCCTCGTTCCTGGGCGTGGCCGGGCTGATCCTGGCGTTCGGCGCCGACATGCTGTGGCTGCCGGTCGGCTGGACCGGCGGCTACCTGGTGCTGCTGGTGCTGGTGTCGGCGCCGCTGCGCCGGTCGGGCGCCTACACCCTGCCCGACTTCGCCGAGGCGCGGCTGGAGTCGATGGCGGTGCGCCGCGTCACCAGCGTGCTGGTGGTGCTGATCGGCTGGCTGTACATGATGCCGCAGTTCCAGAGCGCCGGGCTGGTGCTGCGGACGGTGGCGGGCGCGCCGGTGTGGGCCGGCCCGCTGCTGATCACCGTCGTCGTCGCGGTGAACGTGCTGGCGGGCGGCATGCGCAGCATCACGCTCGTCCAGGCGTTCCAATACTGGCTGAAACTGACCGCGCTGGCCGTGCCGCTGGTGTTCCTGCTGCTGGCGTGGCGGTTCGACGGCGCGCCCGGCCTGGACCGCGACGCCGCGCCGCGTTTTCCCGAGCGCACCACCGTGACCGTCGGCGCCGCCGTCACCGTCGAGGTGGCCGCGCCGGTGACGGTGACGGCCACCGGGCGGGTGGACGGCCGGTCCCACGACGGCGCCGCGGTGACGCTGACGCCGGGGCCGCACGCGGTCGGCCGCGACACCACGCTGACGTTCCCGCGCGGCGCCGTGGTGCCGCACGTGGAGGACATCCCCGCGCGCACCGACCGGCAGTGGGCGATGCCGCTGGACGGCCGCGAGCACTCGCTGTACGCGACGTACTCGCTGATCCTGGCCACGTTCCTCGGCACGATGGGCCTGCCGCACGTGCTGGTGCGCTTCTACACCAACCCCGACGGGCGGACGGCGCGCCGCACCACCGTCATGGTGCTGTCGCTGCTCGGCGCGTTCTACCTGCTGCCCGGGGTGTACGGGGCGCTGGGCCGTCTCTACACGCCCGAGCTGCTCATGACCGGCCGAACCGACGCGGTGGTGCTGACGCTGCCCGGACGGGTGTTCGGCGGGCCGGCGGGCGACCTGCTGGGCGCGCTGGTGACCGGCGGGGCGGTGGCGGCGTTCCTGTCGACCTCGTCCGGGCTGACGGTGTCGGTGGCCGGGGTGCTCGGGCAGGACATCCTGCGCGGCGGCGTGCGCTCGTTCCGGGCGGCGACGCTGCTGGCGCTGGCCGTGCCGCTGGCGCTGTCGGTCGCGGCGCGGTCGCTGGCGGTGGCGGACGTGGTGGGGCTGGCGTTCGCGGTCGCGGCGTCCACGTTCTGCCCGCTGCTGGTGCTGGGCATCTGGTGGCGGCGGCTGACGGTGGCGGGCGCGCTGGCCGGGCTGGTCACCGGGGGAGTGCTGGCGGGCACGGCGGTGGTCGTCACGGTCGCCGGGGGCGCGCCGGAGGGGCTGGCGGGCGCGCTGCTGTCGCAGCCCGCCGCCTGGACGGTGCCGATCGCGTTCGCCGTCATGATCGGGGTGTCGCTGGCCACGCCGCGGGGCGTCCCGCCGGGCGTGGCGCGCATGATGGTGCGGCTGCACACCCCCGAGTCGCTGAACGTCGACCGCGGCACCTGGCGGCCCAAGCGCGTCTGAGGGCCCGCGCTCCCGGGCGTCCGAACGGACATGACCGGAGGAGACGGGCGAACAAGCGCTCGGCGGGTGGCGCGGCCGGGATGCCGTTCGTCGCGCCAAATCGACCGTTCACCGACGAGGACGGACGGGTCGTCGCGCACGAGCGGCAGCTGACCGCACGGTGGCGCGCACCGTCTCGTCCGATCGCCGGACGACCTCTAGCGTGACGTGACCGACGTCACAGCCGAGGAGGATCAGTGGCCGTAGAGCACCATCCCACTTCCACGGTCTACGAACGCGTCCAGCAGGGCCCGGACTTCCAGGAGCTGCGGCGCCGGTTCCGCGCGTTCGCCTTCCCGGCGACCGCCGCGTTCCTCGCCTGGTACCTGCTGTACGTGGTGCTGTCGGGCTGGGCGCGCGACTTCATGGGCACCAAGGTCGTCGGGTTCATCAACATCGCGCTGATCTTCGGCCTGCTGCAGTTCGTGTCGACGTTCCTGATCGCCTGGCAGTACTCCCGGCACGCCGAGCGCAAGCTCGACCCGCTGGCCGACCGGCTGCGCGCCGAGGTGGAGGGCGACCGCGACGCCGGCGCCGCCGCCACGGCCGCCGACGGCGACGCGGGGAAGGAGAACCGATGAGCCACGAGACCCTCGCCGTCATCCTGTTCCTGACGTTCGTCGCCGGGACGCTGGCGATCACCGTCTGGGCCAGCCGCAACACCAAGGACGCCACCGACTACTACGCGGGCGGACGCTCGTTCTCCGGCGTCCAGAACGGCCTGGCCATCGGCGGCGACTACATGTCGGCCGCCTCGTTCCTCGGCATCGCCGGCCTGATCGCGCTGTACGGGTACGACGGGTTCCTGTACTCGATCGGGTTCCTGGTGGCCTGGCTGGTGGCGCTGCTGCTGGTGGCCGAGCTGCTGCGCAACTCGGGCCGGTTCACCATGGCCGACGTGCTGGCGTTCCGGATGAGCCCGCGGCCGGTGCGCACCGCGGCGGGCGTGTCCACGATCGCGGTGTCGATCTTCTACCTGCTGGCGCAGATGGTGGGCGCGGGCGCGCTGGTGGCGCTGCTGTTCGGGTTCACCAGCGACTTCGCCAAGAACGCCACGATCGTGCTGGTCGGCGCGCTGATGATCATCTACGTGACGGTCGGCGGCATGAAGGGCACCACCTGGGTGCAGATCGTCAAGGCCGTGCTGCTGATGGGCGGCGCCACCCTGGTCACCCTGCTGGTGCTGGGCAAGTTCGGGTTCAACCTGTCGACGCTGCTGCGCGACGCCGCCGACCAGAGCGGCAAGGGCGAGGCGTTCCTGGAGCCCGGCCTGCGCTACGCCACCGAGGCGTCCGGCCTGACCGGCAAGCTCGACCTCATCAGCCTGGGCCTGGCGCTGGTGCTGGGCACCGCGGGCCTGCCGCACATCCTCATCCGCTTCTACACCGTCCCGACCTCCCGCGACGCCCGCAAGTCGGTGCTGTGGGGCATCGGCCTCATCGGCGTGTTCTACCTGCTGACGCTGGTGCTGGGCTTCGGCGCCGCCGCGCTGGTGGGCAGCGACGCCATCCGCAAGGAGAACCCGGCGGGCAACACCGCCGCGCCCCAGCTGGCCCAGGAGATCGGCAACCGGGTGTTCGGCGACGCGGGCGGCACGATCCTGCTGGCGGTCATCGCGGCGGTGGCGTTCGCGACGATCCTGGCGGTGGTGGCCGGGCTGACGCTGGCGTCCTCGTCGTCCTTCGCCCACGACCTGTACGCCCACGTGTTCAAGCGGGGCAAGGCCACCGAGCGCGAGGAGGTGCGGGTCGCCCGCATCGCCGCCCTGGTCATCGGCGCGGTGTCGATCGTGCTCGGCATCTACGCGCAGCGGCTGAACGTGGCGTTCCTGGTGGCGCTGGCGTTCGCGGTCGCCGCGTCCGGCAACCTGCCCGCCATCCTCTACAGCCTGTTCTGGAAGCGGTTCAACACCTCCGGCGCGGTCGCGGCGATCTACGGCGGGCTCGGCTCGGCGGTGTTCCTGGTGACGTTCTCGCCGGTGGTGTCCGGCAAGGAGACCGCGCTGTTCACCGGCGCCGACTTCGCCTGGTTCCCGCTGGAGAACCCGGGGATCGTGTCCATCCCGTTCGGGTTCCTGTGCGGCTGGCTCGGCACGGTGCTGAGCAAGGAGTACAACAACGCCAAGTACGCCGAGATCGAGGTGCGTTCACTGACCGGGGCGGGCGCGGAAGGCGCCGTACACCACTGAGCGTCCGCCCCTCCGAACTCCGGGGACGCAGGGGCCGGCTCCCCCCCGCCCGAGCACCGGCCCCGCCCCGCCCCGCCGCCCCGGAGACAGGTCCCGGCCCCGTCCTTACCGCCCCCAAGGACGGGGCCGGGCCATGCTCGGGGCAGGGCACGTGCGGGGCCGGGGCGTGCGCGGGGCCGGCGTTCGCGCGGGGACGATTGACCCGGCGCCGGTGGGTAGAGGACCTGCATGGCGGTCACGGTGGCGCTGGCCGGGGACACGATGCTCGGCCGTGGTGTGGCGGAGCGTCTCGCCGAGACCGGTCCGCACGCGCTGTTCTCCGACGGGGTGCGCGAGGCCTTCGCCGAGGCGGACCTGGCGGTGCTGAACCTGGAGTGCTGCGTGTCCGCGCGCGGACGGCCGTGGCCCGCGCCCGGCAAGGCGTTCCACTTCCGCGCGCCCCCGATCGCCGTGGAGTCGCTGACCGATCTCGGCGTCGACTGCGTCAACCTCGCCAACAACCACGCGCTGGACTTCGGCGCCGACGCGCTCGCCGACACCCGCGAGCACCTGGCCGCGGCGGGCATCGCCGCGGTCGGTGCCGGCGAGGACGAGGCGCACGCCCGCGCCCCGGTGTTCCTGGAGGCCCGGGACGCGCGGATCGCCGTCATCGGCGTCACCGACCACCCGGCCGACTTCGCGGCGGGGCCGCACCGCCCCGGCGTGGCGTACGCCGACCTGGCCGCCGGGACGCCGGGCCGGCTGGTCGACACGGTCCGCGCGCTGCGCGAGGAGGCCGACGCTGTGCTGGTGATGCCGCACTGGGGGCCGAACATGCTGCCCGAGCCGCTGCGGTACGTGCGGCGCGCGGCCGACGCGCTGGCCGGAGCGGGCGCCACCCTGGTCGCCGGGACGTCCGCGCACGTCTTCCAGGGCGTCGCGGGCCCCGTGCTGTTCGACCTCGGCGACTTCATCGACGACTACGTGGTCGACCGGCTGCTGCGCAACGACCTGGGGCTGCTGTTCCTGGTGACGCTGGAACGCCGCGGCGAGCCGGCGAGGCTGACGCCCGTGCGGCTGGAGGCGGTGCCGCTGCGGCTGTACTTCGCGCGCACGCGGCTGGCCGCGGGCGCCGACCGCAGGTGGATCGGCGGCCGGTTCACCGAGGCGTGCCGCGAGTTCGGCACCCCGGTCGCCGAGGACGGCGGCCGGCTCGTGGTGCGCATGGGCTGATCATGGAGCTGACGCTGCTGGGAGCGGGGGCGGCGAAGCCGCCCCGCATCGGCGCCGTCGACGCCGGCGAGGGGCCGCCGTCCGGAGAGCGGGGCGTCGAGGGCCGCGTCCACCGGATGTGAGGAGAGCGCGATGGCGATGCTTGTGGGCTGTTCGGGCTGGCAGTACGCGCACTGGCGCGGCGTGCTGTACCCGCAGGGCGTGCCGCAGCGGCTGTGGCTGGAGCGGTACGCCGAATGCTTCGAGACGGTGGAGAGCAACGCCGCGTTCTACCGGCTGCCCAAGCGGGAGACGTTCGAGAACTGGGCCGCCCGCACGCCCGACGGGTTCGTCATGGCGGTGAAGGCCAGCCGGTTCCTCACCCACATCAAACGGCTGCAGGAGCCCGCCGAGCCCGTCGCCCGCCTGATGGAGGCGGCGCAGGGGCTCGGCGGCAAGCTCGGCCCGATCCTGCTGCAGCTCCCCCCGACCCTGCACGCCGACGCCGACCGGCTCGCCGCGTGCCTGGCCCGCTTCCCGGCCGGGGTGCGCGTCGCCGTCGAGCCGCGGCACCCGAGCTGGTGGACCGACGAGATCCGCGCCGTGCTGGAACGGCACGGCGCGGCCCTGTGCTGGGCGGACGTCCTCAGCCGCCCCGTCACCCCGCTGTGGCGCACGGCCGACTGGGGATACGTGCGGCTGCACCAGGGGGCGGCCGTGCCGTGGCCCGCGTACGGCGACCAGGCCCTCACGTCCTGGATCCGGCGCGTCGGCGGCGCCTGGGAGCCCGGCGCCGACGTCTACGTCTACTTCAACAACGACCCCGGCGGGGCGGCCGTCCGCAACGCCCTGCGCTTCACCGAGCTGGCACGGCGGGCCCGGGTTTCGGACGCGGTCAGGTGATCTTTTTGGCGGCCTTGAGGGTCTGCGCGAGCGTCTCCAGGATCGGCGCGCAGCCGGTGTAGGAGAAGACCGGTTCGGGCTGCCAGCCGATGACCTGGTTCGCCTTGACGGCGGGCAGGTCCTTCCAGGACGGCCTGGAACCGAGGTCCTTGGGCTGCAGGGCCTGCGTACGGCTGTCCAGCATGATCACGTCGGCCCGGTACTTGTCGGCGTTCTCCCAGCTCAGGCTCTCGAAGTAACCGTCCTTGTCGATCTTGTCGGGGACGATGACGTCGACGCCGAGCTCGCGGAAGTACATCAGGTCGCTGTTCTTGCCGGGGTTGGAGGCGTAGAACAGGTCGGGGCTGGCGGAGGCGGCCAGCACCTTGATGCCCTTGTTGGCGCCCACCGCGTCGCGCACCGCCTGCGCCGCCTTGTCGAACCGGGCCTTGGCCTGGGTGACCTGCGCGCTCCTGGTGTCGGCGCCGAGCGCGGCGGCCAGCTGGGCGAAGCGCTCGATCGGCTTGGGCAGCGCGGCCGAGCCGGTGGACACGGCGATGCTGGGCGCCAGCGCGAAGATCTTCTCCTTGCTCTCGGCGGGCACGTAGAACAGCTCGCCAGGCACGAACATGTTGTCGATCAGCAGCTCGGGCCGCAGCGCGGCGTACTTCTCCAGGTTGAACTCGCCGTAGGCGTTGCCGATGATCGTCACCTTGTCGACCGGGACCCGGCCCGCCTGCGGGTCGGGACGCCCGTCCTTGAGCTTGGTCGGCCCGTACACGCCCACGATCTGGTCGGTGACGCCGAAGTCGTGCAGGGCGGCGGCGGAGCCGATGTAGGCGACCACCCGCCGCGGCCGGGACTTCAGCGAGACCTTGGTGCCGCGGTCGTCGGTGAACGTCCAGGCGCCCGAGCCCGATCCGGAGCCGTCCGCGGACGAGTCGCCGCCTCCGCAGGCGGCCAGCAGCGCGCCGAGGGCGGCCGCGCCGCCCGCGCCGAGCACGGTACGGCGGGTGAGCAGGGGCAGACGGGCTGTGTCAGACATCGCGCATCGTTCTTTCCGTTACTGGAGGGACCCATGTCCGAATTGTGGCTTAGGTTAACCTAACCTAATATCTTGTCCAGAGCCGGGCGCCGTCCCCCTCCCCGCCGGAGCACCGAGTTGTCGCTGACCACCTCCCCGCCCGTCCCCGAGGCCCGGGCGCCCGCCGCCGGACGCCGGATGACGCGCGCCGCCGGGCTGGCGGCGGCCGCGGGCGTACTGCTCGTCCTCGTGCTGCTGAGCCTGGCCGTCGGCGCCAAACCGCTGTCGCCCGGTGAGGTGTGGCGCGGGCTCGTCGACGAGGCGTCGTCCGGCTACCCGGTCGTCCACCAGATGCGGCTGCCGCGCACGCTGCTCGGGCTGCTCGTGGGCATGGCGCTGGGCCTGGCCGGCGCCGTCATGCAGTCGCTCACCCGCAACCCGATCGCCGACCCCGGGCTGCTGGGCATCAGCGCGGGCGCGGCCGCGGCGGTGGTGTCGGCCATCTCCTTCCTCGGGATCGTGTCGTTCCTGGGCTTCGTGTGGTTCGCGTTGGCGGGGGCCGGCGCGGTGGCCGTCGTGCTGTACGCGGTGGGCGGCGGACGCAACGCCACCCCGGCCCGGCTCGCCCTCGCCGGGGCCGCCCTCAACGCGGCGCTCTACTCCTACGTCAACGCCGTGCAGCTGCTCGACACCGTGTCGCTCGACCGCATGCGGTTCTGGACGGTCGGGTCGCTGGCCGCGGCACAAGGCGACACAGTCGTGCGCGTCGCGCCGTTCATCGCCCTCGGGCTGGTGCTGGCGCTCGCGCTGGCGCGCCCCCTGAACGCCCTCACCATGGGCGACGACGCGGCGCGCGCGCTGGGCACGTCCCCGGGCCGCACCCGCGCCGTGGGGATCGTCACCGTGACCCTGCTGTGCGGGGCGGCCACGGCGGCGTGCGGGCCGATCGTGTTCGTCGGCCTCATGGTGCCGCACCTGGTGCGCGCCCTGACCGGCCCCGACCTGCGCTGGCTGCTGCCGTACTGCGCCGTGCTGTCGCCCGCCATCATGCTCGGCGCCGACGTGCTGGGACGCGTCCTGGCACGGCCCTCCGAGGTTCAGGTCGGCATCGTCACCGCCGTGTTGGGAGGGCCGGTGTTCCTGCACTTCATCCGCCGCCGCCGGGCGGTGAACTCATGAGCGTGGCGCGGTACGGCGTCGTCCGGACGGGCACGGGCGGCGGGCTGTCCCTGCGGTTCCGGACGCGCGCGCTCGTCGTCGCGGCGGCGTGCCTGCTGGTCGCGCTGGCGGTCGGCGTGCTGGCCATCGGCAGCGGCGACTACCCCATGGGCCCCGCCGAGGTGGTGCGCACGCTGCTCGGCGGCGGCGGCCCCGCCGAGACGTTCATCGTCCGCGAGCTGCGCCTGCCGCGCGCCGCGACCGCGCTGGCCGTCGGCGCCGCCCTCGGCCTGGCCGGCGCGATCTTCCAGTCGCTGGTGCGCAACCCGCTGGGCAGCCCCGACATCCTCGGCTTCACCCAGGGCGCGTCCGCCGGCGTGCTCGTCATGATCGCGGTGACCGGCGGGTCCGGCGTCGCGGTGGCGGGCGGCGCGGTCGCCGGCGGCGTGGTCACCGGCGTGGCGATCTACCTGCTGGCCGGACGGCACGGCGCGCACGGCCAGCGGCTGGTGCTCGTCGGCATCGGCGTGGCCGCCATGCTCACCGGCGTCAACGGCTACCTGCTCACCCGGGCGCAGATCACCGACGCCGCCCGGGCCGTGCTGTGGCTGACCGGCAGCCTGGACGGCCGCGACTGGGCCGACGCCGCGCCGCTGCTGGTCGCGCTGGCGGTGCTGGTGCCGCTGGTGGTGGTCGGCTGCGGCCGCCAGCTACGCATGCTGGAACTCGGTGACGACGCCGCGCACGGCCTGGGCGTGCCGGTCCACCGCGTCCGGACGCTGCTGCTGGCCACGGCGGTGCTGCTGGCCGCGTTCGCCGCCGCCGCGGCCGGGCCGGTGTCGTTCGTCGCGCTCACCGCGCCGCAGCTGGCGCGGCGCCTGACCCGCACCCCCGGCCCCAACCTGCTGCCGTCGCTGTGCATGGGCGCGGCGCTGCTGGTGACCGCCGACTTCGCGGGACAACGCACCTTCCCCGGCCACCAGCTGCCCGTGGGCGTGGTGACCGGGCTCCTGGGCGGCGCCTACCTGGTATGGCTGCTGGTGACCGAACGCAGAAACGGACGAATTTGACTTCCCCCCCACTCCTGAAGCCGGGGGATTCCAAACCTCACGGGTCTCGGATACCCGGCGCGTCCGGCGAAGAAGTTGGCGAACCCCGCTTGCAGGTGCCGCAGCGCCTGCTGGAGCGGGACGCTGGACACCTCGGAAAGAAACGCCAGTTCTTCGCTGCGTTTCCAGGCTGTCAGCCACGCGGAAGTCTCCACATACGAGACTCGGCGGCGCTCTCCTGTGTAGGCGCAGGTGCGTTCCTGCAGTGCCTTGTTGTAGACCAGGCGCACGCAGCCGAACGTCCGGGCGAGCACCCGAGCCTGCTCGGGGGTCGGGTAAAAGCGGTACTTGTAGGCCCGCTTCGCGATCTGCGCCATGGCTCAGGCCCAAACACAAGATCAGTCAACCCTGGCTTGGATTCATGGTGCCGCGTGGTGAGTGTTTGCTCTCCAGGGCGCAAGCCCGGGGTCGCCATGTTGAAGGAGGATCGATGAGCGTTGGCCTGTCCGAGGGACACGGAGGGGCGTCCGCCGGTGACGACGCCGGGGCGCGGTTGCG
The DNA here is from genome assembly GCF_039536785.1 of Actinomadura miaoliensis. Classification (NCBI taxonomy): domain Bacteria; kingdom Bacillati; phylum Actinomycetota; class Actinomycetes; order Streptosporangiales; family Thermomonosporaceae; genus Actinomadura; species Actinomadura miaoliensis. The sequence goes on along the minus strand of NZ_BAAAZG010000011.1, from coordinate 25,756 downwards.
GGGGACGGAGCTGACGCTGGCCTACGAGCGGCGCACGATCGCCGAGGGGCTGAGCGTCGCGGTGCCCGACCGGTCGTTCACCGTGATCGTGGGGCCGAACGCGTGCGGCAAGTCGACGCTGCTGCGGGCACTGGCGCGCATTCTCAAGCCCGCCGCCGGCACCGTCGTCCTGGACGGGCGGAGCATCGCCGACTGGCCCGCCAAACGCCTGGCCCGCACCCTCGGGCTGCTGCCGCAGTCGTCCGTCGCCCCCGACGGCATCACCGTCGCCGACCTGGTGGCGCGCGGCCGCTACCCGCACCAGAGCCTCCTGCGGCAGTGGTCGAAGGAGGACGAACGGGTCATCGCCGAGTCCATGGCCGCCACCGGCGTGGCCGACCTGGCCGACCGTCCGGTCGACGAGCTGTCGGGCGGGCAGCGCCAGCGCGTGTGGATCGCCATGGTGCTGGCCCAGCAGACCCCGCTGCTGCTGCTGGACGAGCCCACCACCTACCTCGACATCGCCCACCAGATCGAGGTGCTGGACCTGTGCGCCCGCCTGCACGACGAGGGACGCACCGTCGTCGCCGTCCTGCACGATCTCAACCACGCCGCCCGCTACGCCACCCACCTGATCGCCATGCGCGGCGGGCGGATCGTCGCCGAGGGCGCGCCCGGCGACGTGGTCACGGCCGAACTCGTCGAGGAGGTGTTCCGCCTGCCCTGCCGCGTGATCGACGACCCGGAGACCGGCACGCCGCTGGTCGTCCCGGCCGCGCGTCACCGCGTCCGCGTCTGAGGCCGCGCGGCGCAGTGGTGGCGGCCCAGGGGGCGCTCAGGAGGGGCGGTTGTGGCCCGCGTCGGTGTCCATGCGGGCCCAGGCGGCGTCCCACATCCGGTCGCGGTGCCGGTCGCACCGGCGGCGGACGACCACGTAGGCCAGCAGCACCGGGGCGCCGACGCCCAGCGCCGCCGCGCCGCCCGCGTACACCGCGTCGGTGACCGTCCGGCTGTGCGGCCGCGGCCGCACGGCCAGCCTGCCGTCGCGGTCCACCCAGATCTGCTTGCGGGCGCCGACCGCGGCGCCCTTCCAGCTCGGCAGCGTTCCGGTGCGCGTCCTGCCGTCGGCGGGCCGCGGCCAGGTGGCCTGCACCGTCTCGTGGACGTACCGGTCGCCGGCCGACCCGATGCCGCCGGTGGCGACCACCGTCGCCCAGACCTCCTGCCGCTGCGCGTGCTCGTGCCGCTCGGCCCGCAGCCCCGCCTCGTAGGCCAGGCCGCCGCACCACGCGGCGACCGGGGGCGCGGCGGCGAGCAGCAGGACCAGCAACGCCAGCGCGATCGCGCGCTGGACACGGTCGACGCGCCGGCGCAGCTCGTTGCGTTCCATGCCCAGCCGCCGACGGAGCCGTCGCATCGGCGGCGCCGCGCCGCCCACGCCGGACCTGCGCATCGTCGTCACCTCCCCGGGGCGACCACTCCCGGCAAGGGGCTTTTAGCCATCTTTTCTCAGGATATTCCGGTGCAGGATGATCAGCACGACCCCGAGGCGGTGTTTTCCCGGCTTTTCACGAACGCGTCCCGGGCACCGTCTCGGCCACGGCCTCCCCGGCCCCGCCGGACACCCGGCCCCCGTCCCGCACCGCCAGCGCCAGCACCGCGCCCACCAGGCACAACACGGCGGTGATCCAGAAGATCTCCTGGTACTCGGTGCGCAGCGCGTCCCGCACCGCCTCCTGGTACTCGGCGAGCCGCCGCGCGAACTCCTGCCGCGACATCAGGAACGGCAGCGGCGTCTGCAGGTCGGCGGTCAGCGAGTGGAACCGGTGGAACCCCCAGGCCGACAGCGCCGCGATCCCCAGCAGCATGCCCATCATGCGCGCCACCACCACGGCCGCCGACGCGATGCCGTACCGGGCCGCCGGGACCGTCCGCAGCACCGCCGACGACACCGGCGCGATCACCAGCCCCAGGCCGGCGCCGGTCACGACCAGATCGACGTCCATGCGCGGCAGCGGCCCGTACGCCGCGTCCCGCAGCCCCTCGGGCCACATGGCGATCAGCGCGTACCCCAGGGCCGCGATCGCCATCCCCGCCACCAGCGGCGGCCGCTCACCGAACCGCCAGGCCGCCAGCCCGCCCAGGAACGCCGCGACCAGCAGCGCCACCAGGAACCGCGCCAGGATCAGCGCGCCGCCCATCGTGTCCTCGCCCAGCAGCGTCTGCGCCACGAGCTGCACGTCCACCAGCGTCACCATCAGCGCGGCGCCCGACAGCAGGCTCACCCCGAGCGTGGCGAACAGCGGGCCGCGCCGCGTCCCCTCCAGATCGAGCAGCCGGGTCCGCGACCGCGTCTCCCACAGCACGAACGCCGCCGTGACCGCGACCCCCGCGGCGAGCACGGGCAGCCCCCACGGCGGCAGCGCCGACTCCTCCGGCTCGGGGTTGTAGACGCCCACCACGACCAACGCCAGCCCCGCCGCCAGCAGCACCCCGCCCACCACGTCGATGCCCGGCCGCTCGCGCGGCCGCCCGCCCGGCACGCAGAAGTGCACCGCCACCATGGCCGCCGCGGTCAGCGGGATGTTGATCCAGAAGATCGCGCGCCAGTCCAGCGCGGCCGCCAGCGCCGCCCCGTACAGCGGCCCCACCGCGCTGCCCAGCTCCTGCGCCGAGCCCACCACGCCCAGTACCACCGGGCGCCTGCGCTCCTCCCACAGGTCGGCCGCCAGCGCCATCGTCACCGGCAGCAGCGCGCCGCCCGCCAGGCCCTGCACCAGCCGCCCGGCCGTCAGCGTGACGATCCCGTCGGCCCACTGCGTGCCCTCGGCGCACGCCGTGACCGCCGACCCCGCCGCGAACGCGACCAGGCACAGCTGGATGACCGGCCGCCGCCCGAACCGGTCCGACAGCCGCCCCAGCAGCGGCATCCCCGCCACGTACCCCAGCAGGAACCCGGTGACGACCGGCGTCACCCGCTCCAGCCGGTTGATCGGGATCCCCAGGTCCCCGACGACCGTCACCAGGATCGTGGTGACGACGTAGGCGTCCAGCGCGGCCAGCAGCACCACCGCGCCGCCGACCCCGATCGCGATGCGGCGCCGGGTCATGCCGGGGCGCTGATCTTGTACGGCGCGTCGAACTCGGTGAACCTGACCGTGACCGTGCCGTCGTTGACGTCACCCCTGACCTTCAGCAGCCGGTGGTCGGCGGTGCCCACCCACACATGGCCCTTGACGTCCCCGTTCAGCCCGGGGATGAGCCCGGCGATGACGTCCTTGGGCAGCGTGCCCCGCACCTTGTAGGCGTCCTTGCCGTCCACCTTCTCGGTCTTCTCCGCCTGCGGCTGCGCCACCGACGTCAGCAGCTTGGCGATGCCCCGGTCCGGGTCCAGCACGGCCGACGGGTCGTACATCGCCGCGGCCAGTTGCTTGGGGAACCGCCGCCACCCGCCCGTCACGCCCTTGACGTAGAACGTCTCGCCCACCGCGACGATCTTCATCTCGACCGCCTGCCCGGACTGCTCCAGGTTGATCGTCCCCTCGGCGTCCCCGCCGCGCAGCAACCGCATGTCCCCGCCCTTGAGGGGCACCCCCGGGTTCCCCTCGGTCGCCACGCTGAACGCCACGCTCCGCAGATCCCGCATGGCCTGCGAAGCCTGCCGCAACGTGTCCTGCGGCGGCGGCTGCTTCGCGCCCTCGTCGCCTCCGCCGCCCCCGCCCGAGCAGGCCGTCCCCGCGACCAGCACGACCCCCAGAGCGATGACTCCGCGCTTCAACATAGGCGGACCCTACCGACCGGTCACCACCCCCGTCACTCGGTACGAGGTATGACATCATGCCCCCCTCAAGGTGGACCCCGGCCTTTCCCGGTGGCCCCCCGCAACCCCCCGCCGCTATCATTGCCGCGGCAAGCCCCTCCGTAGTCGGCACTTCACGGAGGACACCCCGGGGCGGTAGCTCAGCCGGTCAGAGCAGGGGACTCATAATCCTTTGGTCGCGGGTTCGAGTCCCGCCCGCCCCACGAGTCGGGCCCTGCTGCTCGGCGGTTTTCGGCCGCCTTCGCCAGGGCCCGCTGTGTTTCCCGGGGGGACGACCCCCCGGAGCCCCCCGACCGGGCTCTGCTGCTCGGCGGCTTTGGCCGCCTTCGCCAGGGCCCGCTGTGTTTCCCGGGGGGACGACCCCCCGGAGCCCCCCGACCGGGCTCTGCTGCTCGGCGGCTCTGGCCGCCTTCGCCAGGGCCCGCTGTGTTTCCCGGGGGGACGACCCCCCGGAGCCCCCCGACCGGGCCCTGCTGCTCGGCGGCTATCGGCCGCCTTCGCCAGGGGCCGCGTGTTTTCTGGGCGCGCCCCCGAGGGGGTTCTGCTGGTCGGTGGCTGTGGTCGTTTTCGGTGTCGGGGGCGTGTCCTCGGGGTGTCCGGCGGCGGTGAGGGGGCGCCGCTTTATGTTGCCGGTGGTCACGAATTCGGTCGTCGTGGTTGGCGAGGCGCTTCGTTCCGCGCGGCTGTGTGTTCGTCGGCTTGGGGGAGTGTGGGGCGTCGATGTGGTGTGCGCGATTTTGGGGCTGTGCGCAGCGTTGGGTCGGAGTGGAGCGGCTGGTCGTTCTGTGGCTGTAGGGGCTGGTATTTCGCCTGGTCGTTGAGGTTTTTGAGTGGGTGTCGTGGAGATGTTTCCTGGGCATCGGGGTGTTCGGCGGATGGAGTGTGGGGGCCATGGATCTCCGGCAACGGGGTGTGCTGGGCGGTGCCGTGGTGATTCTTCTGGGTTGCACGCTGGCCGCGGGGTGCGGGGGAGAGCGGAAGGTGCGCCTGGCGACGACGCCGCTGCCGTTGCAGCCGAGCGGGCTGGCCGTCGGCGGGGACGTGCAGGCGCATTCCTCCAACGTCGCCCAGGCGCGGCTCAGCGAGGACCAGGTGCGGCAGATCGCCGACGCGTGCCGCGCGGCGACCGATCTTCCGCAGGTGGGCAGCGACTGCTCGGAGAAGATCAAGGAGGCGTTTCGCCGCAGTGGGAAGACGCCCTGCCGGGCCAAGCGGGATCCATGCCTTGTCGCCAAGGTCGCCCCGGGCGCGCCCACCACGGCGCCGGGGGCTCAGGTGGTCAAGTACTTCGAGATCACCGATCCGCGGCCGCCCGGTGAGTCGCTGTGCGGGCCCACCCAGGTGTGCCTGCGCGTCGGGGCGAGCAGTTCCGAGGTGTTCAACAAGATCGTCGGGACGGCGGGGCGTCCCGCCGGGCCTTCGGAGACGGGCGGGCCCTCGGTGTCGCCGTCGGCCACGGTGAGTTCGCCTCCAGGGCAGCAGACGACCGTCCCCGCGCCCGCCCCCAGTGAGACCGGGTCCACGGCGCCGCAAACGCCGGAGCCGGGTCCGCCCCAGCCGCCGCAGCCGGGGCCGAGCGGGAGTCCCTGATCGGTGGCCGGGGACGAGGCCGGCCCGGGGTTCCGGGGGATCGGTTCGTTGCTGGGGTTCGCCACGAAGGTGCTGGCGCCCGCCGGCGTGCTGACCGCGGTGCTGTACTACTTCGGGTACACCCGCGAACGGGCGCGGTACGGCTACTTCGGCGTGGACCTCGGCACCGTCGGGTTGACGACGACCGACTACCTGGTGCGTAGCGCCGGGCCGCTGTTCGCGCCGCTGGCGGCGCTGCTCGTCACCGGGGTCGCCGTGATCATCGTGCACCATCTGCTCGCCCTTCTTCTCGATCGGCTGGCCTTGCGGTGGCGGCGGGTCGCGTGCGGCGTGCTGGCGGCCGTCGCGCTCATCACGCTCGCCATCGGCGCGATCGGCCTGCAGCGCCGTGCGGAGGTGCTCGCCGGGCCGCTCGTCTCCCCGGTGGCCCTCGCCGCCGGGGCGCTGCTTCTCGACTACGCGGCGGAGAACTCGCGGATCCGCGCGGCGCTGCCCGGCCGGGTCGCGGCGGTCCTCGACTCCAACGCCGCCCTGCGCCGGGGTCTGGTCGCCGGACTCCTGCTGATCGCGGCCTTCTGGGCGACGGCCAGCGTGGCGCAGAGCCAGGGCGAGACCGACGCCCGGGCGATCGAGGTGTCGCTGATGTTCCAGCCGAAGGCGACCGTGTACAGCCGTCAGCGGCTGCAGATCAGGGCGCCGGGCGTCGGCATGGCGCGGCTCAGCGACGGCAAGGACTCGGCGTACGCCTTCCGCTACGACGGGCTGCGCACCCTCGCGCACTCGCAGGGACGCTGGTTCCTGCTCCCCGCCGGCTGGACGCGGGACAACGGAGCGTCGGTCATCCTGCTGCCGGACTCCGGCGACGACATCAGGGTCGATCTGGCGCCGTGAGGTGGCAGGCGGCCGCGGGCGGGTCAGGCGTCCGCTGAGGACGAGCCCTCGACGGAGGCGGTGACGAGTTCGGCGACGTGCTCGACGGTCGTGACGCCCTCGGACATGGACGCGTTGCCGGACGACAGGACGGCGATCAGAAGGTCGTGACCGCCGCCGCGCACCCGGCCGATGCTGTTGATCGTCCAGCGGCCCGCGTCGGCCTTGCGCGGCAGCCAGCCGTTCTTGAGGGCGACGCGGTCGCCGCGTCCGGCCGCCGCGCTGACCCCCCACGCCTGCGTGGGCGTCACGTCCGCCATCAGGTCCAGGACGTACTTGCGGTTGCGGGCGGTGAGCGGGCCGCGTGTGGAGGCCAGCGCGGCGAGGACGCGGAGCTGATCGGCGGCGCTGGTGACGGTGCTGCCCCAGAAGTCGCCGGGGCCGGGACGCGTGTGGCGCAGGCCAAGCCTCCTGTTGGCGGCGGCGGCCAGCCCGGCGCCGCCGCCGATGAGATGCCACAGTTCGGTCGTCGCGGCGTTGTCGCTGAACCTGATCGCCCGTTCGGCGAGGGCCCGCTCGGTCCCGGTCAGGGCGCGGTGCCGGCGCTGAGCCCTGAGCAGCAGGGCGATCACGATGTCGACTTTGACGGTGCTGGCCGTCACCGGTCGCAGCTTCGGGTTGTAGGCGAAGGCCGCGCGGCTGGCGGCGAGGTCGGTCACCGCCACCGTCACGCTCCCGGACCTGCCTTTCAGGTAGCGGTCGAGCGCGCGTGACAGGCGCTTGCGCTCCGCCTTGCCGAACGAGGGACGCGGCTCGCGGGACGGTGTTTTAGACCGAGGCGGCGGTGCGGCGGTTTCCGGTGCCGACACGATGAGCGGTGTCATGGGCACCTGGACGTGGACCGCCGGCAGGGACGCGGACGAGGACGCGAGCGTGGCCGCCCCCACGAGGACGGCCGCGCCGGCACGCAGGACCCGCGCGACGCGGAACGGCCGCGCGTGCTCGGCACGCCTCACCATGACGGCGCCCCGCGCGACGACAGGAAGGATCTTCCGGACATGGCGGCATCCTGGCGACGCCGCCGTTTCCTCCGCGTAACGGCCGCGGCATGATCCCGGGGCCGTGGCGTGAGGTTGGGGGTGGGGCGTGAGGGTGGGGGTGGGGCGGGTAGCTCAGCGGCATGGGCACGATCGTTAAGGGACTCATCGCGGGGGCCGTCGGTACGGGGGCTCTCAACGTCGCCACCTACCTGGACATGGCCGCGCGCGCCCGGCCCGCCAGCAGCACGCCGGAGCAGGTGGTGCAGCGGCTGGCCGAGGCCGCCGACGTCGGTCTCGGCGAGGGCGAGCAGGCCGAGAACCGCAAGGCCGGGCTGGGGCCGCTACTCGGGTACGCGACCGGGCTCGGCGCCGCCGTGGCCTACGGGCCGCTCGCCCGGCGCCTGCCGTGGCCGGTCGGCGTGGTCGCGCTGACGGCGCTGGCCATGGCCGGGTCGAACGCGCCGATGGCCGCGCTGGGCATCAGCGACCCGCGCCGCTGGTCGGCGACGGACTGGGTGTCGGACCTGGTGCCGCACCTGGCGTACGGGATCGCCGCGGCGGCCGCGTTCCGCCGCCTCGGCTGAGACCGCGGGGGCCGCCGGGCGGACGCGCGCCTCAGCCCTCCGGGTGGGCCGACGGGAAGCGCGGCTCGCGCTTCTCGCGCAGCGCGGCCAGCCCCTCCAGCACGTCCGGGCCCATGAAGGTGAGCATCTCGTACGCGGCGGACTGGTCGAAGATCGGCCCCGCCGTCCTGAGCCAGTTGTTCAGGGCGCGCCTGGTCAGCCGGATCGCCTGCTGCGGCCCGGTGGCCAGCACCCGTGCCACGCGCATCGCCTCGTCCAGCACCTGCTCGCGCGGCACCGCGCGGCTGACCAGGCCGATGCGCTCCGCCTCCGCGCCGTCGACCATCTCGCCGGTGAGCAGGTGGTAGCGGGCCTTGGCCATGCCCGCCAGCAGCGGCCAGATCATCGCCGCGTGGTCCCCGGCGGCCACGCCCAGGCGCACGTGGCCGTCGCCCAGGCGGGCGTCCTCGGCGCAGACGGAGATGTCGGCCAGCAGCGCGACGACCAGCCCGGCGCCGACCGCCACCCCGTTGATCGCCGACACGATCGGCTTGGCGCAGTCGACCATGTTGTAGACCAGGTCGCCCATCTCGGTGAGCATGTGCGACACCCGGTCGTGGTCGCCCGCCATGCGCTCGACCATGGCCAGGTCGCCGCCCGCGGAGAACGCCCTGCCCGCGCCGGTCACCACGGCCACCCGGGTCTGCGGGTCGGCGGACACGTCCCGCCACACCCGGGCCATCTCGGTGTGCATCCGCTCGTCGGCCGCGTTGTACTTGTCAGGACGGTCGAGCGTGATGAGCAGCACGCCGTGCTCGTGCCGTTCGAACCGCAGCCGCTCGTAGTCGGACCAGGCCATCCGGTGGCGCTCCTCCCTGGTGGCCCCATGTACGAGACAAGGGGCCTTCATATAAACATGTCCGGGCGCGGCCCGGGGCCGGGACGGGCCGAACGGCGCTCGGTGAACCTGCCGGTGCGCGCGCCGCGTACTCCGAAGCGATGGAGAATCGGTGCCGGCCTCGCCTCTCCCCATGACGACGCCTGAACCCCCGGACGCCTCCGCCGAGCAGTGGGCCCGGTTCCTCGCCGCGCTCGAGTGCGCCTGCGGCGAGTGCGGCGGGACGGGCCTGGTGCGCAGCGTGCGGTGGCGCGCCTGGCACGAGCGCGCCGGCGAGCTGATCCGCGTGGCGCAGGCCGCGCACCGCGCCGCGGACCTGTCGCACGCCGCGCAGGCCCCGGACGCCGAGACCGAGGTGCCCACCGTCGTGCTGGCCATCGAGCGGGCCATCGACGAGCACATGCGGACCCGCCCCGACGAACCCGAGCAGCAGCCGTGCCGGACCTGCCGGGGCACCGGCCGTGTCCTGACCGGACTCGGCCTGCGGCTGTCGGAGTTTTTGACGCGCCACGGGTTTGTCCGCCAGAGCGGCCCCTGACCCGTACCTCACGCGGACGCCACGCTTCCCTCGATTTCACGGCGGGCCACTCGTTGATTTGTAATCGCCCGGGTACGCAGCGTTACATCCGCTGCGTCCGTCACCCGGAGGAGGCCCGATGCCGCGCCGCACCGTCCGCCGCAGAACCCGTTCGCGAACCGTCCGCCGAATTGTCGCCGCCGCGGTCGCCGCGGCGGTCTCGGCCGTCGGCGCGCCCCCCGCCGCCGCCGACCCCGCCCCGCCGACCGACCCGCTGCCCAGGAAGCTGCGGCCCGCCCTGGCCAAGCCGTCGGCCCACCCCAAGGGACGGGCGAAGGGCCTGGTGATCGGCGGCGACCAGGCCCGGCGCCGGCTCGTCGTGCTGGACGCGAGCAAACGCTCCTGGGTGGGGAAACGCGCCGTGAGATGGAGCTGGAAGCCCACGGCCGCACGCGGATACCGGGACGTCGCCGGCGCGTGGGGCGGCGCGTCGGACGTGCGGGTGCGGCGCTGGCACGGCCGGACCTACGTGGTCACCGCACAGGGCGCCGGCTTCGTCGGGGCCATCCAGTACCCCACCGGCAGGCGCCTGTGGGCCGTCAACGCCGGCCGGCGCAGCGGCCTGCACGCCGCCGAGCTGCTGCCCAACGGCAACGTCGCGGTGGCCGCGGCCAACGGCGACTGGGTGCGCGTCTACGCCGCCTCGCGCGGACGCGCCGCCCGCAAGCACGCGCAGGTCCACCTCACCGGCGCGCACGGCGTGCTGTGGGACCCGTCCCGCCGGCTTCTGTGGGCCCTCGGCGAGAACCACCTCATCGCCCTGCGGGTGCGCGGCAAGGCGCACCGCCCGTCCCTGCGGGTCGTCAAGCGCAAGCGGCTGCCGTCGGCCAGCGGCCACGACCTCGCCCCCGTCTACGGCAACCGCAACCGGCTGTGGATCACCACCCACTACGGCGTCTACCAGTACGACAAGCGCAGGGGCGCCTTCACCACCCGCTACCGGCTCGCCAGGCGGGTCAACAAGCGCATCGTCAAGGCCGTGGGCAACAACCCGTGGACCGGGCAGGTGCTGCTGACCCGGCCCAAGAAGGGATGCGCCACGTCCTGGTGCACCGACACCCTGGAGTTCTTCGGTCCGAGGCACAGGAAGGCCACGCGTGTACTGGGCGGCGCCCAGTTCTACCGGGCCCGCTGGTTCGTGCCCCGGTACCAGTGACCGCCGGACGCTAGGCGGGCCACTCCGGAGGCCGCTTGTCCAGGAAGGCGCGCATGCCCTCCTGCGCCTCCGGGGTCTGGCTGGAGGCGGCCATCACCTCGATGGCGTAGGTGTAGGCGTCGTGCTCGGGACGGTCCAGCTGGGCGTACATGGCCTGCTTGCCCAGGGCCTTGCTGCGCGGGCTGCCCTTGGTGGCCCGTTCCAGCAGCTCCAGGGCGGCCTTGTCCAGGTCGGCGTCCGGGACGACCCGGTTGACCAGGCCCCACTCGCAGGCCGTGCGCGCGTCGATCACGTCGCCGGTGAGGGCCATCTCCATGGCCCGCTTGCGGCCGATGTCGCGCGCGATCGCGACCATCGGGGTGTGGCAGAACCAGCCGCCCTTGCCGCCGGGCGCGGCGAACCCCGCGCTCTCGCCCGCCACGACCAGGTCGCAGCTGGCCACCAGCTGGCAGCCCGCCGCCGTCGCCAGGCCGTGCACCCGCGCCACCACGACCTGCGGCACCGACTGGATCGTCCGCATCAGCTCGGTGCACGTCCGCAGCAGGGAGCGGACGTCGGCGTGGGACGCCCCGGCCATGTCGGCGAAGTCGTGACCGGCCGAGAACACCGGACCGTTCGCCGCCAGCACCACGCCGCGGGCGTCGGTGTCGCCGACCTGCCGGAACGTCTCGCTCAGCGCGAGCAGGAACTCCCGGGACAACGCGTTACGGCGCCGTGGCCGGTTCATCGTGATCGTCGTGAACGGGCCTTCGCGCTCGACCAGGACATCGTTCATGACCTCGACGCTACGCCACCGGCCCGCGTTCCGGGAGACGCCGGGTCCCGAACCCCATGGGATGTCGGACCCGCGTCGTACGGTTGGGCCGGGTCGTTCGGACGGGCCGGAAGGATCCGCATTGAAGCTGCTCACCGCCACCAACGTCACGCAGGGCTACCGCGACAACGACTTCCACTGGTGCGTCGAGGGGGAGCTGGTGCACATCGGCGTCGTGTGCGCCAGCGACCGCGGCGACCCCGACGGCGACTGCGGCTGCGGCCGCGCGTTCGCCGGGCTCAACTCCCACCGCGCCACCACCACCGCGATGGTCCGGGACGTCGCCGGCTTCACCGAGGCCGACTACGTGGAGGCGCTGCGCTCCAGCCTGGAGCAGCGCGGCTACGACGCCACGTTCGCCGAGCACGAGGCCGCCGAGCTGCGCTGCCTGGTCCGCGACTGGCCGGTCGGCGCGATCGTGGAGCGCCGCCTCGACGACATCGTGGTCCGCGAGGTGGTGCAGCCCTAGGATCACGGCAGCTTCTGAAGATCGACCCAGGGAGGTGCTGTCGTGCTGGTCGCGTTCTCGGTGACCCCGCTCGGCGTCGGGGAGAACGTCGGTGAACTGGTGGCGGAGGCCGTCCGCGTGGTGCGGGCCAGCGGCCTGCCCAACCGCACCGACGCCATGTTCACCACGGTCGAGGGGGAGTGGGACGAGGTGATGGCGGTGGTCAAGGCCGCCACCGACGCCGTCGCCGCCCGCGCGCCCCGGGTCAGCCTGGTGATCAAGGCCGACCTGCGTCCCGGCGTCACCGGCGCCCTGGACGCCAAGGTCGAAAGCGTCGAACGCCACCTCGCCGAAGACCAAACCTGAGCGTGAACGGCCTGGGCGCAGTGTGCCCGCGGAAGGCGCGAGCCGTTCGCCGCTCGTTGGTGTCTTCCAGGGGGGCGACCCCCTGGAACCCCCGTGAGCGGGGATGGGGCCCGTCCGCTCCCGGGGGCGGTGTGTGCGGCGGCGGGGGTCAGGTGTGCGGTGTGCGGCGGACGACCAGGGCGTCCAGCGCCTCGATTCGCGAGCCGCACACCCATAGCGGGTTGATCTCCAGTGACTCCAGGTCGGGTCCCAGCGCGGCGGCCAGCCGCCCGACGGCGGCGACCACCTCGGCGAGGCGGTCCAGGTCGGCGGCGGGCGCGCCGCGGAAGCCGCGCAGGACCGCCGCGCCCCGCAGTCCGGTCAGCATCGCCCGCGCCCGCGCGGGCGTGACCGGCAGCGGCGACAGCACGGCGTCGTCCAGCACCTCCACCAGGACGCCGCCGAGCGCCACCGCCAGCAGCAGCCCCCAGTCGGGGTCGCGGGTCACGCCCACCAGCAGCTCGGGCGCCTCGGCGCGCATGGGCGACACCAGCACCCCGTCCAGCCGCGCCCCCTTGGCGGCAGGGCTCTGGGCCGCGGCCACGATCTCGTCGTGCACCGCCGCCGCCTCGGCCGCGGTCACGCCGAGGCGCACGCACCCCAGGTCGGACTTGTGGGCGATGTCCGGCGAGACGATCTTCATCGCCACCGGCCCGCCGAACTCCGCGGCGGCCCGTCCGGCCTCCTCGGCCGAACGGACGTGCCGTGCCGGGACGACCGGTATCCCGGCGGCCTCGAGCAGGGCCCGCGCGTCCACCTCGGAGAAGGCGTCGCCCTCCGGAAGCGCGACCCGGGGCGCCGGGGCGGCGTGCTCCCGGAGGGCCGTCTCGTCCTCGGCGCGATGCGCGGACCAGCGGGCCAGCCGCGCGATCGCCTCCACCCCGAGCCGCAGCCCGGGGACGGCGTGGGCGACCCCGCCGGCGTCCAGGACGGCGCGCGCCCGCCGTCCCACCGGCTGGGTGACCTGGGTCAGGTAGAGGGCGGGCGCCCTGCTCTCGGCCATGCCCGCGCCGATGGCGTCGACGAACCTCTGACCGTAGAAGGGCCCGTCGTCCTCGCGCCACGGCAGGCTGTTGACGGCGACGACGACGCCGACGGACGGGTCGTCGCCGACCGCCGCCACGGCCTTCCGCCAGATCTCCGGGTTCATGATCGCGGCACCGGTGATGTCGAGCGGGTTGTGCGCCGCGCCGTAGGCGGGCAGGACCTCCGCCAGCCGCCGCACGGTGCCCTCGGCCAGCTCGGGAAGATGCGCGCCCGCGCCGTCGGCCAGGTCGGCGATGATGTCGCAGGCGCCCCCGGAGATCGACACGATTCCCGCGCCCGGCCGGTCCAGCGGCCCGGTGTGCGCGGCGACGCCCGCCGTGACCAGCATGTCCTCGATCGTGTCGACCCGGATGACGCCGAGCCGCTCGAACACCGCGTCGATCACACGGTCGTCGCCCACCAGCGCGCCGGTGTGCGAGGCGGCGGCACGCGCGGCCAGCGCGCTGCGGCCCGCCTTGAGGATCACCAGCGCCTTGCCCGCCCGCGCCGCCCGGCGGGCCGCCGCGGCGAAGACCTCCGGGTCGCGCACGGCCTCCATGAACACCGCGATCGCCTTGGTGGCCGGGTCGTCCACCAGGTAGTCGACGAGATGGCCCACGGTGACCATCGCCTCGTTGCCGACCGTGATGACGTGCGAGAGCCCGACCCCGGCCAGGGCCGCGAAGTCCTTCATCGCGCCGCAGCTCGCGCCGGACTGGGAGATCAGCGCGACGTCGCCGGGGCCGCTCGGCGGATCGGCCAGCGCCATCGCCGGCACGCCCGCCGCGACGTTGACGAAGCCGAGGACGTTGGGGCCCATCAGGACGACGCCGAGCTCCTCGGCGAGGCCGGCCAGCTCCTCCTGCCGCCGCCGCCCCTCCGCGCCGGTCTCGGCGTACCCGGAGCTGAGCACCAGGACGCCGCGCGCCCCGGCCGCCGCCGCGTCCCGCACCGCGTCGGGCGCCGCGGCGGCGGGCACCATGACGAACGCCAGGTCGACGGGCCTGCCGATCGCCGCGCACGTGCGGTGGGCGGGCCGTCCGTGCACCTCGGGGCTGCGCCGGTTCACCAGGTGGGTGGCGTCGGCGTGGCCCGCGGCGGTCAGGTTGCCGTAGACCAGCCGGGAGAACGCCGACCTGTCGCTGGCACCGATGAGCGCGAAGGAACGCGGTGCGAAGAACGCCCGGAGTCGTTCGGGGGTCACCATGGGGAGGTGCGGCCTTCCTTCAGGGGGCGACGGCTATGAACTTGGTCTCCAGACAGCACCGGAACCCCTCCGGGCCCATCTCCCGGCCCGCCCCCGATGTGCCGATCAGTGCACTCGCGCCCCGCACTCGGCCGAGTACAGTGCCGCGCCGGCCCTGATCCGATCGAGTTCCACGGCGGTGAGACGCAGGAACCCCTCGCGGGTGTCCTCATCGGGTGGGTGCTCGACGGTGGCGTCGGCGACCGCGGTGATCCTGCCCGCGACATGCAGTTCGGCTCGGAAGCGGCCGCTGGGCAGGACGCCGTCGGCGGTGCCGAACGCCACGACGTCGGCCGCCTCGACGAACAGCTCGTCGACCCGGAACCGCCAATGCGGGTCCGCCTCGGCGAGCAGGAGCCGACCATCCGTGCCATGGCCGATCAGCAGGTCCCTGCGTGCCCGTATCTGTTCCGCGATCGCGCAGCAGAGCGGAACCTGGGCGACTTCGGCGGTGTCGATCCGCGTGTACCCGGCGTGCGGGGCGTAGCGCAGCCCCAACTCCAGAAGGTAGATCGCGGCGTCCTTGGCGCGCGGGTGGGCGTGCGCGACGATGTCCAGCAGCAGGGGCGCGGCGACCACCGCGGCGGGGAACACCGCACCGCTGTGACCGTTGTAGAGGGCCATGCTCTGCAGCCGGCCGACTGCGTCCGTGACCTGGAACAGCGTCGTCGCCGCGGCGAGCTCCCGCAACCCGCGGACCGCTCGTTCAGGCTCGTACCAGCCCTCGGGCCCGGGAACCGCCGCCCAATCCACGGCGTCGAGCGCGCGGCCCACAGCGGAATCCGACATGCCAGGCATCCTGACATGGCGATCGCCCGCGCCCGCTCCTCAACCGGCGTCCGCGCCTGCACCGGACCGCCGTCCCGCACCGGAACCCAGCGGTGCCCGACGAACAGTTCCGTCCGCTCGCTCGCCGTTCCGGGCAAACCGACCTCCGCTCCCGGCCGCGCGCCGTGCCGGAGAAGGTGTTGACGATCAGAATCGATGATAATGAAACATACGATGATGCTGATCTGAAGGTCAAGGATTCCCCTGGTGACCTGGCGGAACCGCCGGACGGCTCCGCAGGGACACGCCCGGGAGAGGCCGCGGCCGTGCGCGATGACGCCGCGCTGGATGTCGTTGGCGACGCCGCCGATCACGAACATCGGCGTCAGCCGTAAGGCGCGCTCGGACGGGCCGCCGCCGGGCGTGTCGGGGCCGAGCAGATCTCCCCGGACAGCGCCGCGAGCCGCTGGACCTCGATGCAGGGGGTGTCAATCGGAGCCAGGAGGATCGTGATCCCGGCGCCCGCGGGCGGTGTGCGGGACGGGGTTACACGGCGCGGTGGCGTGGGGGAGCGGCCAGGTCGAGGATCTCGCGGGCGGCGCGGACCAGGGACGCGTTGTCGGGCGCGGGCGACCCGTCGGGCAGCAGCAGGCAGTCCTCCAGGCCGATGCGGGTGTCCAGGCCGAGCGCGGCGGCCATGCGCAGCACCGGCCAGGCGCCGCCGTCCTCGCCGTGCAGCAGGACGGGACGGCCGCGCGCGGCGCCCAGCTCCTCCAGCAGGGCGGCGGCCGTGCGCGGCGCGGTGTCGGGGTCGGTGTCGGTCACCTCGGCCAGCACCCGCAGCACGCAGTGCGCGGACGGCCAGGCCAGGAACCGGCGGGCCGCGTCGGTGCCGGAGAACACGCCCGCCTCGATCTCCACGCCCAGGTCGAGCAGCGCGTCGGCGACCAGCTCGGCGCCGTCCTCGTGCCAGTTGACCGAGGCGTGGTCGGGCAGCACCTTCCACGAGCGCACCAGCTCGGCGCGGGCGCGCGGGTCGGGCGCGGCCCACGCGCCCGTGGTGACGCCGACGCGGATGCCCGGCACGGCCGCGCGCACGGCGGTCACCGCCTCGGCGACCGCGTCCGGCTCCAGCGAGTCGGCGCCGGAGGCGTCCTTGGGGTGCAGGTGGACGTCCTCGGCGCCCGCGATCACGGCGCCGCGGACGGCGGCGGCGAGCTCGTGCGGGTTCAGCGGCAGGTGGGCGGCGTCGGAGCGGGTGCGGGGACCGTTGGGGCAGACCTGCAGCATGCGGAGATCATCCCAGATCGTCGCGCCGCGTGGTGCCGAGGTCACCGGAACCTGGCCCGTCGGGAGGGGGCGTGCGGCCCGCCCGCGGTGCCGTCATCCGCTCGCGCCGGGGGCGATGACGCAGGGACCGCCGCCGCAGACGTCGACGACCTCGCCGGTCTTCAGGAACACCGCCTTCTGCCGGCGCGCGTCGGGCGAGTTGCGCGGGTCGGAGTGCGGGTCGCGGCCCTCGGTCGGAGGCGTGTTGGTGAGCGGCGGCGCGGGCGAGCCGCTGTCCCACATCACCATCGCCGATCCGGCGTACGGGGTGGAGCCGATCGCGGGGATGCCCCAGAACGGCACGCGGTCGGGGCTGCGTCCGGGGCGCAGCGCGGGCGCGTGCAGCCGCGCCCCGACCGTGCGGGCCTGGACCTCGGCCGCCAGCGGCGCCACCTGGTGGTCGCCGAACGCCACGTGCATGAGCACCCGGTGCGACGGTGTGCGTGGCAGCGGACGGTCGGTCATGTGGGCGGCGTAGCCGTTGGCCTCGCCGCGGTCCCACAGCATCTGGATCAGCGCCAGGGCGATCTGCTGGTCGAGCTTGTCGGGGTAGAAGACGTCCAGCACGCGGGCGTAGGTGGGGAAGTCGGCGCTGCGGTTGAGCAGCGTGCTGTAGTTCATGGCGGGGACGCCCAGCACGGCGCGCCGCACGTCCGGCGACACGGCGGTCAGCGCGCCGCCCATGATGCCGCCCTGGCTGTTGCCGTCGAACACCACGCCCGCGGCGGCGTCGATGAGCGGCCTGCCCTCGGCGGTGCGGAACGCCTTGTCGCGGGGGAAGCCGCGCGTCATCGCCCGGCCGAGCAGGATCTGGTTGAGCATGCCCTGCTGGAGCCGGTCGGCGACGGTGTTGAAGCGGCTGAGATCGGCCAGCACGGTGACGACGTTGGGGATGTCCTCGTTGGCCATGCCGGCCCACTTGGTGGCGCAGAACGCGAAGCCGTGCTCGGACGCCATCGCCTTGACGTTGCCCGCCGCCACCTCGCTCTCGCTGCCCAGCAGTCCGTGCCCGTACAGGGAAGCCCGCGCGGGCGTGGTGAACGCCGACCGCGGGATCTCGCACTGGAACGGCACCACCTGGGTGTTGGCGGGCAGCCGCGCGGGCAGCCCGTCGCGTGCGTAGTGGAACGACGAGCCGGGCGGGCCGCCGGGCAGGTTGAGGTAGCTGGGGGCGAACAGCACGCCCTTGACCTCGCGTCCGATCCGCTCGTCCACGTCGTCGGTGACCTGCGTGACCAGGAACGGCGGGGAGCCGGTGGAGCCCAGGTTCCGCAGCGCGTCGTCGCGGATGTGCAGCATGCGCTCGGACAGGCCGCGGCGGCTGGCGACGGTGAAGTCCCACGCCAGGTACAGGTCCCGGGCGTCGACGCCGTGGCGCGACAGGTCCGCCAGGACGCGTTTGGTGGAGCGTTGCCGTTCGCGCAGCGGGTCGCCCGGCGGCAGCGTCCGCCCGAGGATCCTGCCGAACGTCGCGTTGGGCCTGATGACGGTTCCGTCGGCGTCGCGCAGGCCGCGCAGCGCCACCACGTAGCGGTGGCCTTCGCGGAAGTTGCGCGCCGGACGGACGATGAGGGCGCGGCGGTCGTCGCGTGTGGCGTTGGCGTCCAGCTCGGCCCAGTACGGCCAGCGTTCCCCGGTCGCGGTGTCGACGATGACGATCGGGGCGTCGCGGCGCAGGGAAGCGCCGATGTCGGTGACGGGCGCCGCGCCGCTGCGGGTCAGGTCCACGCCGGGGACGTGCGCCAGCAGCATGGAGCCGGGGGAGAAGCCGTCGGACCGGTTCCACTCGTCCGGGCGGATCGGCGCGCCCAGCGAGTTGCGCAGCGTCGTGCGCATGTGGACGCGGCGGCCGGTGTCGGTACGGGCGTCGCGCACCGTGTACCAGTCGTTGGGGAACGGCAGCAGGCAGGACGCCGGGTCGATCGGGTCGCACCCGTCGTCCGCGGGTGCCGCCACGGCGATGGACGGGGCGGACAGGAGCGCACCCGTGAGGACGAGCGCGGCGAAGGTCGCGAGCAGTGCGCGCAAGGCTGGCCTCCCAGAGGCATCGCACGATCCGCGCGAGCGCCGCCCCCGAGCCAGGCGTCGTGCGTCCTCAGGATCAGACCGCAGGAGGGCGGCGCGGTCAATGCCAGTCCCGCCCGGGTGGGGGTTTTGTTCCATTCTTGTTAAATCTGGCTGTCCGGCCGTTGCTTCGTGGTTTCGGGTGTCGTCAGGACGTCCGCTTCGGGGGGATAGTGGGCGCGTACCTGCGCCCCTGCGGAAAGGACCGTTCCATGGACGCCGTTCCGACCATCGACCTGGCCCCCTGGTTCCACGGCGACGAGCCCGCCCGGGCCGAGGTGGCGGCGCGGGTGGACGCCGCGCTGCGCGAGATCGGCTTCCTGGTGATCACCGGTCACGGGGTCCCGGCCGCGCTGCGCGCCGACATCCGCGCCGCGGCCAGGCGCTTCTTCGCGCTGCCCGAGGAGACCAAGCGGGCCTACGCGGTCACGATCGGGGAGCGCGGCTGGCTGCCGCCCGGCGTGGAGGCCAACGGGTACGCCGAGGGCACCCCGACCCCGCCCGACCTGAAGGAGACCTTCGCGGTCGGTGCGCATGAGCCGGTCGGCGACCCCGAGATCGACGCCGAGTGGTTCCTGCCCAACGTGTGGCCCGGCGAGGTGCCCGAGCTGGAGCGGCTGCTCACCGAGTACCTGGAGCGCATGCGGGCGCTGTCGAACGGGCTGCTGGAGCTGTGCGCGGCCGCGCTCGGCCTGGCGCCCGGATTCTTCACCTCGCGGGCCGACCACCCGTCCTACACCCTGAACATCAACCGGTACCCGCCGCTGTCGCAGGTCGGGCCGCCCGAGCCCGGCCAGTTCCGCATCGGCCCGCACACCGACTTCGGCACCGTGACGGTGCTGGACCGCCAGGACGGCGTCGGCGGCCTGCAGGTGTACTCGGAGAAGGCGGGCTGGGTGAACACCCCCTACGTCGAGGACTCCTTCACCATCAACGTCGGCGACCTGCTCGCCCGCTGGACCGGCGACCGCTGGAAGTCCAACCGGCACCGCGTCCTGCCGCCCGACCCCAGCGCCCCCGACGAGGAGCTGGTGTCGCTCATCTTCTTCTACGAGTGCAACCCCGACGCCGTCATCTCCTCGGTCCCGGCGCCGGTCGGCCGCGTCGAGCACGAGCCGGTGCGCGCCCACGACTACCTGCTCGGCAAGCTCAACGCGATCACCGTCGGCTGAGCCCCCCTCCCCCTGTCACAGCCCCCGCAGGAAAGGCCCCGTATGACAACCCTCCGGGACAGCCAGCCCGCCCAGGAACCGCCCGCCGGAGTCGTCGTCCGCGAGGGCGTGTACGGCGGGAAGGTCGCCGCCATCGAACCCGGCGGCGCCGACTTCATCCCGCTCGGCGAGCGGCACGGCCGCCCGCGCGGCCTGCTGTGGACGTGGACGTCCCCGAACCTGGAGTTCGCCACCATCTTCCTCGGCGTGCTCGCGGTCGCCGGGTTCGGGCTGACGTTCTGGCAGGCCGTCGCGGCGATCGCGCTCGGCAGCGGGCTGGGCGCGCTCGCGCACGGCGTGCTGTCGGCGGGCGGGCCGCGGCACGGCGTGGCGCAGATGGTGCTCGGCCGCCTGGCGTTCGGCCACCGCGGCAACGCCCTGCCCGCCGCGCTCAACACGGTCGCGGGCGGCATCGGCTGGTTCGCCGTCAACAGCGTCAGCGCCACGCTCGCGCTGTCCACGCTGACCGGCCTGCCCAAGCCGCTGTGCCTGGCGGTCGTGGTGGCCGCGCAGGTCGGCGTGGCGTTCTTCGGGCACAACCTGGTGCACGCCTTCGAGCGGTACGCCTTCCCGGTGCTGGCGGTGGTGTTCGCCGTCGCGTCGGCGTTCATCCTGAGCAAGGCCGACTTCGGGGCGGCGGCGCCCGACGGGAGCGGCCCCGGCGGGCTCGGCGGCTTCCTCATCGCGACGGCCGCCTCGTTCGGGTACGCGGCGGGCTGGAACCCCTACGCCGCCGACTACACCCGCTACCTGCCGCCCGACACCGACCGCCGCGCCGTCGGCCTGTACGCGGGGCTGGGCGTCTTCCTCGGCTGCACGCTCCTGCAGATCGTGGGCGCCGCGGCGGTCACCATCGGCGGCGACGCGCTCGGCGACCCGACGGGGACGTTCACCGGGCACATGCCGGCCCTGGTCGGCGACCTGACGCTGCTGGCCATCACGCTCGGCGCCGTCAGCGCCAACGCCATCAACATCTACTCGGGGTCGATGTCGTTCCTCACCCTCGGGCTGCGGCTGCCGCTGCCGGTCAGGTTGCAGCGCGCGTTCGTGGCGCTGGTGTTCGGCGTGGTCGGCCTGGTGGTGGCGTACTTCGGGCTGGCCGACGCGGGGCACAGCTACGAGGCGTTCCTGCTGGTCATCGCGTACTGGATCGCGCCGTGGCTGGGCGTGATGTTCGCCGACATGTTCCTGCGCCGCGGCGCGGACGCCGGCGCCCCCGCGGACGCCCGGATGTTCGACCCCGGTCACCGCAACCCGGCGGGCCCCATCGCGATGGCCGTGGCGATGGTGGTGTCGATCACGCTGTTCTCCAACCAGGAGAAGTACGTGGGGTTCGTACCCGAGCATGTGCCGGCGGTCGGCGACATCACGTTCGTGGTGGGCTTCGTGCTCGCCGCCGCCGGCTACGCGGTGCTGCGGCGCGTCCCCGCGCTCGCCCCGCGCCCGGCGGCGTCGGCCCCCGCGTCCGGCTGACGTGGCGGGAGGACGTGTCGGGGTGAGGCCCGGCACGTCCCGTGACCGCCGTCACATCGGGTTGAACGTCCCGTCTGTCACTGATTTGTCGATTTGATCGCCGGTCCCTTACGCTCCCCTTGTCTTAGGTATGCCTTACCTATCTGATTGATCGGCGGGGGTGGACGGCGGGTGACCGGGATGCGCGGCCGGCGGCTCGCCGTGGTGGCGGGATGCGCGGTGCTGCTGGCGGCCGCGGCGCTGGCCAGCCTGGCCGTGGGCAGCCGGGGCATCGCCCCCGGGCACGTCGTGGACGCGCTGTTGCGGCCCGACGGCGGCGAGGAGAGCACGATCGTGCGGTCGATGCGCCTGCCGCGCACCGTGACCGGCCTGGCCGTCGGCGCCGGGCTGGCCCTGGCCGGGGTGCTGATGCAGGCGCTGACCCGCAACCCGCTGGCCGAGCCGCGCCTGATGGGCGTCACCTCCGGCGCGTCCCTCGGCGTGGTCGTCGCGATCAGCGTGTTCGGGCTGACCACGCTGCCCGCCTACGTGTGGTTCGGCATCGCGGGCGCGGCCGTGTCCGGCACGTTCGTGTACGCGCTGGCGGCCCGCACCCGCGACGGCGCGTCCCCGGTCACGCTGGCGCTGGCGGGCACCGCGCTGGACGCCTCGCTCACCGGCGTGGTCGTCGGCGTGCTCACCGTCAACGCGCAGACCTTCGACAGCTACCGCTTCTGGGCGGTGGGCTCGCTGGCCGGACGGCCCGCTGAGGTGGCGCTGTGGGTGCTGCCGTTCGTCGCCGCCGGGACGGTGCTGGCCTTCGCCGCCGCGCGCGGCCTGGACGCCCTGGCCCTCGGCGACGACGTGGCGCGCGGCCTCGGCCGCGACGTCGGCCGGGTGCGGCTGCTGGCCGCCGTCGCGGCCGTCCTGCTCACCGGCGCCGCCGTCGCCGCGGCCGGGCCCATCGGGTTCGTCGGGCTGGCGGTGCCGCACCTGGCGCGCGGCCTGGTCGGCGCCGACCACCGCTGGGTACTGGTGGTGTCGCTGCTGCTCGGGCCCGCGCTGCTGCTGGTCGCCGACGTGCTCGGCCGGCTGGTCGTCCCGCCCGCCGAGGTCCGCGCCGGCGTCGTCACCGCGCTGCTGGGCGCCCCGTTCCTCATCCTCCTGGTCCGCCGCGGACGGACGGTGACCTCGTGAACATGGTGAAGGGCGCGCATCCGGTGGCGGGGCGGCTCCTCGTCGGCCGCGGGACGGTCGCGTTCGTCGTGCGGCGGCGTTCGGCCGTGGTCGGCGCGGTGCTGGTGGTGCTGACCGCCGTGGCCGCGGTCGTCTCGCTCGGCGTGGGCAGCACGTTCGTGGCGCCGCCGGACGTGGTGCGGGCGCTGGCGGGCGACGGCCCGTTCACCGTCGTCGTGCAGAACCTGCGGCTGCCGCGCATCACGGTCGGGCTCGCCGTCGGGGCGCTGCTCGGCCTGTCCGGCGCGCTGCTGCAGTCGATCAGCCGCAACCCGCTGGCCAGCCCCGACGTCGTCGGCGTCACCCAGGGCGCCGGGCTGGCCGCCACGTTCGCGATGACCGCGGGCCTGGGCACGCTCTGGCTGGGCGCGGGCGCGCTGCTGGGCGGGCTGGCCGCCGCGGCGGCGGTGTTCGCGCTGTCGTTCCGGTACGGGCTGGCCGCGCACCGGTTCGTGCTGTGCGGGATCGCCGTGGCGCTGGCGGTCCGGGCGCTCACCGAAGTGATCATCGTCAGCGGCGACCCGATGGAGGGGCAGCGGGCGCAGGTGTGGCTGGCGGGCAGCCTGGCCGGGCTCGGCTACGCCGAGGCGCGCGTGCTGCTGGTGCCGCTGCTGGTGCTGCTTCCCGTGCTGCTGTGGGCGGGACGCGCCATGGACACCACCGCCCTCGACGACGACGTGGCCCGCGGACTCGGCGTGCGCGTGGTGGGACGCCGCGTCGCGCTCGGCGCCGTCGCGGTGCTGCTGGCCGCCCTGGCGACCTCGCAGGCGGGCGCCGTCGACTTCGTCGCGCTGGCCGCGCCGCAGCTGGCCCGCCGCCTGGTGCGCGCCGAGCGTCCGCCGCTGGCCTGCGCCGCCCTCACCGGCGCGCTGCTCACCGTCGTGGCCGACCTGGTCGCCCGCACCGCGTTCGCGCCCGTGCAGCTGCCGGTCGGGGTGCTCACCGCGGCCCTCGGCGGCCCCTACCTGCTGTGGCTGCTGGTACGGAGGAAGAAGGCATGACCACCGAGCACGTCCCGCCGTCGTCCGGCTCGGCCACCGCCGACGCCACCGCCGACGCCGCCGACGAGGACGCCCGGCCCCCGGTGCGGCTGGAGGCCCGCGGGCTCAGCGTCGGCTACGGCGACCGGCTCGTCATCGAGGACCTGGACCTGGAGCTGCCCGGCGGCGCGTTCACCGTGATCATCGGGCCGAACGCGTGCGGCAAGTCGACGCTGCTGCGCACGCTGGCCCGGCTGCTGTCGCCGCGCGGCGGTGCCGCCCTCATCGACGGCGCCGACGTGCACGCGATGCCGACCCGCGAGCTGGCGCGCCGCCTGGGCGTGCTGCCGCAGAGCCCGGTCACCCCCGAGGGGCTGACCGTGGCCGACCTGGTGGCGCGCGGCCGCCAGCCGCACCAGCGGTGGTTCCGGCAGTGGAGCGCCGCCGACACCGCCGCCGTCGAGCGCGCCCTGCGCCTGACGGGGCTGACCGACCTGCGCGACCGTCCGGTGGACGCGCTGTCGGGCGGCCAGCGGCAACGCGTGTGGATCGCCATGACGCTCGCCCAGGACACCGACGCGCTCCTGCTGGACGAGCCCACCACGTTCCTGGACCTGGCGCACCAGATCGAGGTGCTCGACCTTCTGCGCCGCCTGAACCGCGGCTCCACCGGGCGGACGGTGGTGGCGGTGCTGCACGACCTCAACCAGGCGTGCCGGTACGCCGACCACCTGGTGGTCATGAAGGACGGCCGGGTCGTCGCCCAGGGACCGCCCGGCGAGGTGATGAACGCCGACCGTCTCGGAGAGGTGTTCGGCCTGGGCGGCGTCGTCGTCCCCTGCCCGGTGACGGGGGCTCCGCTGGTGGTGCCGGACGCTCCCGCCTGACCAGGGGCGCGGGGCCGGCCCCCGGCGACCGCGAAGCCTGACGCAGAGAAAGTAGGTATGCACGTGAAGTTCCACGGACTCGGCCGGAGGCTGGGCGGGGTGGTCGCCGGTGTCGTGGCGGCCGGTCTGGCGCTGACGGCCTGCGGCGGCGGCGACGCGGAGTCGTCCGGCGCCACCCGCGTCGTCAAGCACGCCATGGGCGAGTCGAAGGTGCCCGACAAGCCCGAGCGCATCGTCGTCCTGGACACCGACAAGCTCGACACCCTCTACAGCCTGGGGCTCACCCCCGTCGGCAGCACCCTGCCGGACCAGGCGGCGGGCATGCCCAAGTACCTCGGCGACGGGTACGCCAAGGTCAAGACGGTCGGCACCACCCAGGAGCCGGACATGGAGGCGATCGCCGCGCTGCGGCCCGACCTGATCCTCGGCTCCAAGTTCCGGCAGGAGAAGTTCTACGGCGAGCTGTCCAAGATCGCCCCGACGGTGTTCACCGAGCAGGTCGGCATCACCTGGAAGCAGAACTTCCTGCTGGACGCCGAGGCGGTCGGCAAGAAGGCCGAGGGGCGGCAGCGGCTGCAGGCGTACGAGGCGCGCGCCAAGGAGCTGGGCGGCAAGCTCGGCGACCCGGCCAAGCTCAAGGTCAGCGTGATCCGGTTCATGCCGGACGAGATCCGCCAGTACGGGCCCGACTCGTTCTCCGGGATCGTGCTGCGCGACGTGGGCCTCGGCCGGCCCGAGCCGCAGCTGCTCAAGGACAAGGCCGACAAGCGGTTCGCGCCGCTCAGCCCCGAGCGCGTCGCCGAGGCGGACGGCGACATGATCTTCGTCGCGGCCTACGGGGAGAAGGCCGCGCAGGAGCAGGCCAAGGTCACCGCCGGGCCGCTGTGGAGCAAGCTCGGCGCGGTCAAGGCCGGGCGCGCCGAGGTGGTCGACGACGAGACCTGGATGACCGGCATCGGCGTGACCGCCGCCGGGAAGGTGCTGGACGACCTGCAGAAGTACCTGACGCCGCTGGCGAACAAGTAGGCGTGCGAACCGGGCGCCGCCACCCCCGCGCGCGG
>NZ_BAAAZG010000011.1:0-319 GCF_039536785.1 Actinomadura miaoliensis | reverse complement strand
CGCGTCTCACCAGGGATCGTGCTCGTCGAGGTAGGGCGGCTGCGACTCGTCGTCGCGTCGGTGCCTGCCCCGGCCGCCGCCCGGCTCCGGCGGCCGGTTGCCGCCCGTCTGGTGGGGGGAGGCGCCCGGCGCGTACGGGTTGGCCGGGGGCTGCTGCTGCGGCCCGGTACCGGGCGTGCGCGGGCTGTAGGGCTGCGAAAGGTACGGGTCCGGCGGGGGCGGCGCGCCGTAGGGGGCGGCCGGCCGCGTGGCGGTGTCCTGCGGCCCGCCGCGCGGGTGGACGCCCGCCGGGGGTGGTGCCGTACCCGGCGGACCGCCT
>NZ_BAAAZG010000010.1:0-107730 GCF_039536785.1 Actinomadura miaoliensis | reverse complement strand
CTGGCCGCCCCGACCATCGACGCCGTGCACGCCCGCATGCGCGCGATGGAGGGCTGAGCCGTGTGGCTGATCGCGCGGCGCTCGTTCGCCGAGGGCTGGATGCGGCTGGCCGCCACCCTGCTGGCCGCGCTCGGCGCCATCGCGCTGATCGCGGGCTCGCTGCAGTTCACGCTGCGCGCGCAGGAGGCGGTCTCGGGCAGCGACGCCAGCGAGTACGCCCGCGCCGACGTGCTCGTGCAGGGCGGGACGATCGACGCCGACGACCTGTACACGCCGCCGGACGGCCGGGTGCGGCTGGACCGGGTCGCGTCCCGGCCCGGCGTCGCCGCCGCCGCCGGGGACGCCATGGTGCCGGTGACGGCCGCCCGGCCCGACGGGAAGGCGATCACCGCCCCGGTGGAGGGCGGCACGCTGCTGCGTCCGTGGATCTCCGACCGGCGGCTGAACCCGTACCACCTGGAGGCCGGACGCGCCCCGGCCGCCGACGGGGAGGTCGCCGTCTCCCGGCACGTCGCGCGCGCCGGAGAGCTGGACGTCGGCGACACCCTGACGCTGCTGCTGCCCCGCGAGACCCGGCGGGTGCGGATCGCGGGGATCGTCACCGTCCAGGGCCGCGGCTCCGTGGCCGCCGGCGACCTCGTGCTGGCGCCGCCCGCCACCGTCGCGCGCACCGCCGGGCTGCCCGCCGGGACGTGGCAGAGCGTCTGGGTGAAGACCGCCCCGGGCGTGCCCGCCGACCGGCTGCGCGCCGAGCTCGCCCGCGACCTGGGCGGCGAGGTGACCGTGCGGACGGGCGCGTCCGTGCGCGCCGCGATGCGCGCCGACACGCAGTCGGCCGGGGCCTCCATCGGCGGCGCGATCGGCATGCTCGCCTCCGTCGCGATCTTCGTCGGGCTGTTCGTCGTGGCCAACACGTTCGGCACGCTGGTGCGCCAGCGCACCCGGCGGCTGGCGCTGCTCAGCGCGATCGGCGCGACCCCGCGGCAGATCAAACGGCTGATCCGGTTCGAGGCCCTCGCGGTCGGCGCGGTCGCCTCGGCGGGCGGGGTGGCCGCGGGCTATCCGGTGTCGGCGCTGCTCACCCGGCTGTTCGCGCAGGACGGCTTCGACATCTCCGCCGCCGACGCCCAGTTCGGCTGGGTGGCGCTCCTCGTGCCCGCCGCGGCCGGGATCCTGGTCACCCAGCTCGCCGCGTGGCGGGCCGCGCGCCGCGCCGCCCGGATCTCGCCCATGCAGGCGCTGCGCACCACCGCCACCGAGACGCCGGGCCGCCGCTGGCCCCGGCTGCTGGGCGCGTTCGCGGTGTTCGCCCTGGCGGGCGGCTGGTACGCGCTGTCGTTCGCGGTGCGCCTGGAGGAGCCGCCCGGCCCCGAACGCACGGTCGGCACCGCATTGATGATCATGTTCGCGACGATGACGGGCGTGGCCGGCCTGGCGCTGCTCGCCCCGTTCTTCGTCGGCCCGCTGGGCGGCCTGGTCGGCCGCGTCGGGATGCTGGTCAGCGGCGAGACCGGGCGGTTGGCCCGCGCCACCATCACCCGCAGCCCGCGCCGCGTCTCCTCGGCCGCCTCGTCGCTGATGCTGGGCGTCGCGCTGGTCGCCTCCACGGCAATGGTCACGCTGTCGGTGCAGTCCCGGTTCGACGAGGCCGGACGGCAGGTGCTGGCCGCCGACCACGCCGTCACCGCCACCGGCGTGAGCTCCGACGGCGCCGCCGCACCGCTGCCGCGCGACGTCGCGGCCCGCGTGGCGGCCCTTCCCGGAGTGACCCGCGCGACGGCGCTCACCCAGACCGACGTCAAGCTCGTCTCGCCCGCGCCGCGCCGCCCGTCCCCCGAGGACCCGCCCGAGGCGTTCCACATCCTGGTCAGCGGCGCGGACCAGAACGGCCTGCGCGACGTGCTGCGGCTCGGCGGCCGGCTGCCCGCGCTGCGTCCCGGCGAGATCGGCCTGACGTCGGCCGTCATGGAGGCCCAGCGCCTGCACCGCGGCCAGCGCATCACCGTGCGCGGCTCGGCGGGCCGGGTCACGCTGACGGTGGCGGGCGCCTACCACGACCCGTCGCACCTGTTCGCCGACCAGGCCCTGGTGGCGCCCGCGACGATGGAAACGCTCGACCCGAACGCCGTGACGCAGGCCGTGCTGGTCCGCGGCGGCTCGGCCGACGCCCTGACCCGGACCGTGGCGGACGTGCCCGGCGCCGAGGTGTACGACCGCGCCGGCTACGTCGACGCCGTCGCCGGAAGCCTCACCCGGGGCCTGCGCGTGATGTACGGCTTCCTCGGCATGGCGCTGGTGCTGGCCCTGTTCGGCATGGCCACCACCGTGTCGATGAGCGTCGCCGAACGCACCCGCGAGTTCGGGCTGCTCGGCGCGGTCGGCACGACGATGACGCAGATCCGCTCGATCGTCCGCTGGGAGGCGGCCACCGTGGTGCTCCTCGGCACCCTGCTGGGCGTCGGCACCGCGCTCGGCACGATCGCCCTCCTGCACGTGACGACCGGCAGCTCGTTCCTGCGGCCGCAGTCGCCGTGGTGGCTGTTCCCGCTGGTGGCGGCCGGTGCCGCCGTGGTCACCCTGGCGACCTCGGCCTTCCCCGCCCGCCGCGCGGCCGACATCCCCATCCTGGAGGCCACCAAGGCGGAGTGATCCGCCTGGGGGCTAGCGGTAGGCGCCGCGGCGGTGGCAGCCGGTGAGGTGGTCGTCGACCAGCCCGCAGGCCTGCATGAGGGCGTACGCGGTGGTCGGGCCGACGAACCGGAAGCCGTGCCTCTTCAGCTCCTTGGCCAGGGCCTTGGAGCCGGGGGTGAACGCGGGGACGTCGGCGGTGGACTCCGGGGCGGGGGCCCCGGGGTCGGCGTACCGCCAGGCCGTCGCGGCCAGGCCGCCGGGCAGGTCCAGCGCGGCCCGGGCGTTGGCGATCGCGGCCTCGATCTTCGCCCGGTTGCGGACGATCGCCGCGTCGCCCATCAGGCGTTCGACGTCGGACGCGTCGAACGCCGCGACCTTCTCGGGGTCGAACCCGGCGAACGCGGCCCGGAAGCCCTCGCGTTTGCGCAGGATCGTCAGCCAGGACAGGCCCGACTGGAACGCCTCCAGGCACAGCCGCTCGTACAGCCCCCGGTCGTCGCGGACCGGGCGCCCCCATTCGTCATCGTGGTAGGCGACGTAGTCGGGCGCCGACACACCCCAGGGGCAGCGCGCCCGACCGTCCTCGCCGAGGATCGCCGTGCTCATCGCCCCCGTTTCTACCGCACGGCTCCGACAGTTCCGGCCGCCCCGAGGCCGTCAGGCCGATCCGGCGACGCCCGTCAGGCCGGCCGGGCGGTGCGCGAGGCGAGGCGGGCCAGGCGGCGCAGGGCGAGGGTCATGAAGCCGCGGACGACCGGGCCCGCCACCAGCCAGGCGGTGCGGCCCAGGGGCCCGAGAGGCAGGTCCAGGTGTTCGGCCCAGGTGACGCGGCTGCCGCCACCGGGCAGCGGGGCGACCGCGAAGAACGCCTCCCCGCGGACGATCCGGCCGGTGTGGCGGACGGTGACGCGGCGTCCCGGGCGCCATCCGGTGATGACCATGGTGTCGGTGAAGCCGACCGAGCCGACGCCCGTCCAGGCCTCCAGTTCGGCGCCTTCGCCGTGCCCGCCCCGGGCGCGCGTGAACGGCATCCACTCGTCGTGCCGGGGCCAGTCGGTGAGGACACCGAAGACGTCCTCGGCCGCCACGGGCGCGGCGGCCTCGGCGTGCACGGCGACACGGCTCACGGCTTGTCCTCGTCGTCGCGCCGTTTGGCCAGGTCGATCGGGTCGTCGACGGAGTCGTCGCCGGGCCGGACGGGGTCGTCGCCGGGGTGGGCGGCCTGCTCGGGGTCGTCCCAGGACACGCGCTCGCCCGGTCCGTAAAGTTTTGGTTCGATCTCGCGGTCATACGGGGCATACGGGTCGTCCACGGCGTCCACCTCCGCATCGCCGAGGCGGTTCCGCAGCACGTCGACCTGCCGTTCCAGTTCGGCCACGCGGACGTCCCGCTCCGACAGCGCGTACGCCAGCCGATGCAGCGTCTCGTCGGCGACCTCCACCTGGTAGCCCCACAGGCCGCGCGGCAGCCGCAGCAGCGCCACGTCCGGCGCGGTGAGGGCGTGCCCCGGCGGCAGCCGGAACGGCGCATGGTCGGGACGGGCCGGGGCCAGTTCGCCCCCGCGTCCCATGGCGAGGACCACGACGGCGCCCAGGACGGCCAGGCCGGCCAGGACGAGCACCACAACCACGATCTCGCTCCGATCTGTCTACGCCTCCGCATGACGATCGTGCCACGATCTGGGCATGGACGTGCAGGAGCAGCGTGTCGTGCCGCTCGCCGCGGCGGTCCCCGAGGACGTCGCCGACGCGGGCGTGGCGCCGCCCGCCGACCGGGTCGAGGCGCTGGTGGCGGCCGGACGGCCGATGCTGGTGACGCTCGTCCCCGACGACCCGGGCAGTCCCGAGCCGGACGCGGGACTGCTGGCGGCCGCCGCCGTGTACGCGTGGCTGGGCGTGCGGACGCTGCGGGTGCCCGAGACGCAGGAGGCGGCCGTCCGGCAGGTGGTCGACATGGTCGCCTCGATCCGGGGGACCCGCCCGCCCGCGCTCACCCGCCGCGGCCTCGCCTGAACGCACAAGCCGCGCCCCGCCGAGGATGCCGGCAGGGCGCGGCCCGGGAGGGTCTGGTCTCAGGCGCGCAGGCGGTGCCAGGGACCGGTGATGGCGAAGGTGACGCCGGGCTCCTGCCGGTTGGCGAACAGCGTCCGGCCGTCCGGGGAGAACGTCACGCCCGTCATCTCGCTGTCGTTGAAGGCGTTGCGGGCGAAGGCGAACGGCTTGCCCTTGCGGGTGGTGCCGACGAGGTACTGCTCGCCGTCGCCGTCCTCGGCCAGGATCACGCCGCCGCCGTACGGGGAGACGGTGATGTTGTCCGGGCCGTCGAACCGGCCGCCCGGCTTGAACACCAGCTCCAGTTCGATCGTCTGGCGGTGCGGGTCGTACTTCCACACCTGCCCGGCGTGGTCGGCGGCGGCGCCGTCACCGGTGCGGGAGTAGCTGGCGACGAAGTACGCCTTGCCGTGGCCCCACCAGGCGCCCTCCAGCTTCTGGCTGCGGGTGATCTTGTCGAACTGCTTGCGGGTGGAGGTGGCGGCCGCCGACGGGTCGGGCACCTTCACCCACGTGACGCGGAACGTGGCGCCCGGCTCCTGCACGACCGACAGGTCCGGCAGGTCGGGGACGTACATCGCCTCCAGCAGCCCGCCCGCCATGTAGCTGTGGTAGCCGCCCCGGTGCACCTTCGGGGTGAACCGGTAGAACAGGCCGAACGGCTTGCTCGCGTCCTCGGTGAGGTAGGCGATGTTGGTGCGCGGGTCGACCGCGACGGCCTCGTGCGCGAACCGGCCCATGCCCGTGATCGGCTCGGGCTTGGTGAGCCGGCCGGACGGGTCGACCTCGAAGACCCACCCGTGGGACTTGGTCTGCCCGCTGAAGCCCTCGGTCTCCTCGCAGGTCAGCCAGGTGCCCCAGGGGGTGCGGCCGCCGGCGCAGTTGGTGGACGTCCCGGCGAGGCTGATGTACTGCGAGACCAGCTTGCCGTCGCGGTCGACGTCCAGGGTGGTGGTGCCGCCGTAGGCGGCGGGGTCGTACACCAGCCCGGCGGGGGCGACCGGCTTGACGCCGCTGCCGGTCTGCTCGTGGTTGCGCACCAGGCGGGTGACCCCCGGGCGGGGGCCCTTGAACGTGGCGGTGCCGTCGTGCTTGCCGGGAACCAGCACGCCGTCCTTGATCGTGTCGCCCTGGGCGGAGATGGTCGTGTACGAGAAGCCCTTGGGCAGGTCGAGCTGCCCCTTGGGGTCGGGCACCAGCGGGCCGTAGCCGTACGCCTCACCGGCGTCGGCTCCCGCGGAGGTCTGGAAGATCGTGTCGAGGCTGCCGGCCAGGGCGATGGACAGCGCACCGGCGGCGCCGCCCTTCACCACCCCGCGACGGGACACGGACATGGGCTCTCCTTCGTGTCTGCTCAGGCCACGCGGGAGCCTGGTCGGCGCCGGTGAACCGGCGGTGAACCGGTGCGGACGGGCCCGGAAAAACCGCAGGACACCGTCCGCCCGGCGGGTCGCGACGGCCCCGCCGGGCGGATATGGATCACGGTTCCCGGGGGCGGCGCGGGCCGCCTGCCGGACCAGCGGTCACAGCTCGGCCTCGGCGTAGTCCTCCGGGGTGGCCTGGATGCGCGGCTGGGACCGCTCCAGCAGGTCGAACGCCTCGGCGACCGAGCCCGTCCAGCTGATCGCGTCGAAGATCTTCGGGCGGGCGAACCCCTGGTCGGCCAGGCCGCGCATGAGGTCGCGCAACGGCTCGTACACGCCGTACGGGTCGAGCAGCACCAGCGGCTTGTCGTGCATGCCGAGCACCCGGGCGGTCCAGATCTCGAACAGCTCCTCCAGCGTGCCGATGCCGCCGGGCAGCACCAGGAACGCGTCGCTGCGGCGGTCCATCTCGCCCTTGCGGCTGCGCATGTCCGGCGTGACGATCAGCTCGTCGCTGTCGTGGTCGGCTATCTCCAGACTGGCCAGGCCCTCGGGGATCACCCCGACGGTGCGGGCGCCGCCCGCCCGCGCGGCGCGGGCCACCGCGCCCATGCACGACACCTGGCCGCCGCCGCTGACCAGGCTGTGGCCGCGGCGGGCCAGCTCGGCGCCGACCTCGGCGGCCAGCTCGACGAACTTGCGGTCGATCCGGCCGCTGGAGGCGCAGAACACGCACACCGCCATGCCGGAGTCCGCGGACTGGGGCCGGCTCATCAGGTGCCGTCCACCCCCGCCTCGGCCGCCGCCGCGCGGGCCGCCTCCTCCTCCTGGATCCGCCGCTCCTGCAGCCGGTGCGCCTCGACGATGACGCGCACGACCTCGTCGGGGTCGTCGGTGAGGTGCACCAGGTCGAGGTCCTCGGGGGAGATCTTGCCGGACGGCAGCATGGTCGCCTTGATCCACTCCAGCAGGCCGCCCCAGAACTCGGTGCCGACCAGCACGATCGGGAACCGGGTGATCTTGCGGGTCTGGACCAGGGTGATGGCCTCGAACAGCTCGTCCAGCGTGCCGAACCCGCCGGGCAGGACGACGAATGCCTGTGAGTACTTCACGAACATCGTCTTGCGGACGAAGAAGTAACGGAACTCCAGCCCGATGTCGACGTGGTCGTTGAGCTTCTGCTCGAAGGGCAGCTCGATGCCCAGCCCCACCGACAGACCGCCCGCGTCGTCGCAGCCCTTGTTGGCCGCCTCCATGATCCCCGGCCCGCCGCCGGTGATCACCGCGTAGCCCGCCTCGTGCAGCCGGGCGCCGATGTCGACGGCCAGCTCGTACTCCTCCGAGCCGGGCTTGGTGCGGGCGCTGCCGAACACGCTGACCGCCTGCGGCAGCTCGGCCAGCAGCCCGAAGCCCTCCACGAACTCCGCCTGGATCCGCAGCACCCGCCACGGGTCCGCGTGGACCCAGTCGACCGGCCCGCGGCCGTCCAGCAGCCGCTGGTCGGTGGTCGTCTGTGGTACGGCGTTGCCCCGCAGCACCGCGGGCCCCTGCCGTCGCTTCCGGGGACTCACATCCGATGTCATGCCCTCACCGTAACCAAGGGCCCCGGGCGGGACCCCCCGATTAAAACCGAGGTGTGACGGCCGGGGCAGGCGCGACGCTTATGCAGAAGTGGCAAAGCATGCTCGTGTTCACCCCGGGGACCGGAAGGTCGCCGTCCGGCACGCCCGCGCGGAGCGCCCCGGCGGCCCGACCGCGACGACAGGGGAGGTGACGGCCCCGGCGAAGCCGGTGTTCCTCGACGTCTCCGGGCGCCGGGCGCGCCTGGTGCGGCGGCTCGGGCTGGTGGCCGGTGCCCTGCTCACCGCGTACCTGACGGTCCTCGGCGTGAACCTGGTGGCCGGGGCGGACGTTCCGTACACCCCGTGGCCGGCGGTCAAGCCCGGCACCAAGGCCCCTCAGACGGAGAACGAGCGGCACGGACGCGCCACCGTGCGGCCCACCGCCGTGCCGCAGGAGGCCGTAGCGACGCCGCCCAGTGGACGGCCCGCGCCCGGCACCGGCGCCTCGCCCGCCTCCGACGGCGGCGCGGCACGACCGGCGACCTCGACGACGTCGCCCCCCACCGCACGGACGCCCGGCGGGTCCCCGCCGGCCTCCGCGCCGGGCCGGGCGCCGAGCGCGCCCCCCGCCAAGGGCCGCGACAAGCGCGTGGACGGGTGACGTGGTGCGAACTCGCACACCCCGAGGCCATTGGGTTCTGTTCCTGCTGAGCGGTCTGGTCCTCGCCGCGGCGCTGCTGCTGAACGGATTCGCCCACGGGGCGATGGG
Organism: Actinomadura miaoliensis; assembly: GCF_039536785.1. Lineage (NCBI taxonomy): Bacteria > Bacillati > Actinomycetota > Actinomycetes > Streptosporangiales > Thermomonosporaceae > Actinomadura > Actinomadura miaoliensis. The sequence goes on along the minus strand of NZ_BAAAZG010000010.1, from coordinate 99,353 downwards.
CGAGGGCCATGGAAGCCATTCCAAGGCCGCCGGACTTCCTCCCGAGGAGGCCACCCGGGCCGGTCCCGTGCTCAGGCCCGGCCCCGGGCCCGTCCGCAGTGCCCGTCCGGCGAGCGGCACGATCGCGCTGACGTTCGACGACGGCCCCGACCCCACGTGGACGCCACGACTCCTGGACGTGCTGCGCAGGCACCACGCGCAGGCCACGTTCTTCACCGTCGGGGCACGCGTCGCCGAGCACCCCGAACTGGCCCGCCGGATGGTGCGCGAGGGCCACGAGATCGGGTCGCACACCTACACCCATGCCGACATGGGCGCGGTCCCCGGATGGCGCCTGCGGCTGGAACTGGACCTCACCCAGCGCGCGCTCGCGGGCGCCACCGGACGCACCACCAACCTGGTGCGCCAGCCGTTCTCGGCCACGCCCGCGTCCCTCACCGGCGCCCAGTGGGCGGCCGCCGAGGCGGCGGCGCGCCACGGTTACGTCACGGTGCTCGCCGACAGGGACACCGGGGACTGGCGGCGGCCCGGCGTGGAGCGGATCGTCGAACGGGCGATCGGCCCGGCCCCGGGCAAGGGGGCGTCCCCCGGCGGCCGTGCCCGTCCCGGCGCGATCGTGATGCTGCACGACTCGGGCGGCGACCGGGCCCAGACGGTCGCGGCCGTGGACCGGCTGCTGACCCGGCTGTCGGCCCGGGGCTACCGGTTCACCACGGTGTCGCGGGCGGTGGGGCTGCCCCCGGGCGACGTGCCCGCGTCCGCGACCGACAGGGCCGTCGGCGGGGCCCTGATCATGAGCCAGCGCCTGGCGGGCTGGCTCGTCGGCGCGATGACCGTGCTGTTCGGCGTGGTGACCGCGCTGACGCTGCTGCGGCTGGCGTTGATGGTCCTGGCCGCCCGCGTCCACGTGCGGCGCACGCGCCGGGGACGGCGCGGGCGAGGCCGGCCCCCGACGCGCCGGACGCCCTTCACCCCGCCGGTGTCGATCGTCGTGCCCGCCTACAACGAGGAGGCGGGCCTGGCCGCGACGGTCCGTTCGCTGCTCGACACCGACTACCCGGCCCCGGTCGAAGTGATCGTCGTGGACGACGGCTCCACCGACGGCACCCCGCGGATCGCCCGGGAGCTCGCGCGGCACCCGGCCGTCCGGGTGGTGCACCAGGTCAACGGGGGCAAGCCGAGCGCGCTCAACACCGGCCTCTCCCACGCCCGCGCCGAGATCGTCGTGCTGGTCGACGGCGACACCGTCTTCCAGCGCGACACGCTGCGCCGGCTGGTCGCCCCGCTGGCCGACCCGCGGGTGGGCGCGGTGAGCGGCAACACCAAGGTCGCCAACCGGGGCGGCGTGCTGGGCCGCTGGCAGCACCTGGAGTACGTCATCGGGTTCAACCTGGACCGGCGCCTGTTCGACGTGCTGCAGTGCATGCCCACCATCCCCGGCGCGATCGGCGCGTTCCGCCGGCAGGTCCTCGCCTCGGTCGGCGGCGTGCCCGCCGACACCCTCGCCGAGGACACCGACCTGACCATGGCGATCGGCCGGGCGGGCTGGCGCGTGGTGTACGAGGAGAGGGCCCTGGCCTGGACGGAGGCGCCGTCGTCGCTGCGCCAGCTGTGGCGGCAGCGCTACCGCTGGTGCTACGGCACCCTGCAGGCGATGTGGAAGCACCGCCGTGCACCGGCGCAGCGGGGCCCGTCGGGCCGCTACGGACGCCGCTGCCTGCCGTACCTGACCGTCTTCCAGGTGGTGCTGCCGCTGTTCGCCCCGGCGGTCGACGTGTTCACGCTGTACGGGCTGGTGTTCCTGAACCCGCTGAAGTACGTCGTCGTCTGGGCGCTGTTCTCCGGGGTCGCGGCACTGGTCGCCGCGTACGCGCTGCGCCTGGACGGCGAGTCGCTCGGCCCTCTGTGGACCCTGCCGTTGCAGCAGGTGGTCTACCGGCAGCTGATGTACCTGGTGGTCTTCCAGTCGGTGGTCACGGCGCTGCTGGGGGCGCGCCTGCGCTGGCACACCATCCGGCGCACCGGCACGTTCGGCACGCCCCGGGTGGACTCGCTCAGGACGTGAGCCAGGTGCGCATGCGGCGCTCGCACTCGCCGATCAGCGGGATCTCGACGTACTCGTCCTTGGTGTGGGCCAGGGTGGGCTCGCCGGGACCGTAGTTGACGGCCGGGACGCCGAGCTCGGCGAACTGGGCGACGTCGGTCCAGCCCAGCTTGGCGCGCACCGGGGCGTCGGTGGCCGCGACGAAGGCGGCGGCCGCCGGGTGGTTGAGGCCGGGGCGGGCGGCGGGGGCCGCGTCCGTGACCGTCACGTCGAACCCCGCGAACAGGTCCCGCAGGTACGCCACGGCCTTGTCGAGCGACTTGTCCGGGGCGAAGCGGTAGTTGACGGTCACGACGCACTCGTCGGGGATCACGTTGCCGGCGACGCCGCCCCTGATGAACACCGCGTTGACGCCCTCGTGGTACTCCAGGCCGTCCACGACCGGACGCGCGGGCTCGTAGGCGCGCAGCACGTCCAGGATCGTGCCGGCGGAGTGGATGGCGTTGGAGCCCATCCAGGCGCGCGCGCTGTGCGCCCGCGCGCCCGTCGCGGTGACCTCGACGCGCACCGTGCCCTGGCAGCCGCCCTCGATCTGCCCGGCGGTGGGCTCCATCAGCACCGCGAAGTCGCCCTCCAGCAGCTCCGGGCGGACCGCGGCCAGGCGGCGCAGGCCGTTGCGGTCGGCCTCGACCTCCTCGCACTCGTAGAACACGTAGGTGACGTCGCGGCTCGGGTCCGGCACGGTGGCGGCCAGCCGCAGCGCCACGGCCAGGCCGGACTTCATGTCGGTGGTGCCGCACCCGTACAGCCGGTCGCCCTCCACCCGGGACGGCAGGTTGTCGTTGAGCGGGACGGTGTCCAGATGTCCCGCGATCACGACGCGCTCGGCGCGTCCCAGGCCGGTGCGGGCGACGACGGTGTCGCCGTCGCGCTCCACCGACAGGTGCGGCAGGGGCCGCAGGGCCGCCTCGACCGCGTCGGCGAGGGCGCGCTCGGCGCCGCTCACCGACTCGATGTCGACGATCGCCGCGGTCAGCTCCGCCACGTCCGCGTGCAGGTCGAGCCGCATGCCGCCGTCCTCAGGTGTTGATGCCGTGGTCGCGGAGGATGTCGTTGAGCTCGGCCTTGTCATGCCGCCGCCCCTCCTCCAGCCGCTTGAGGACCAGCACGGCGGGCAGGCCGAACGTGCCGCCCTTGAACTCCTTGATCCGGGTGCCGCCGACCGCCACGCACCAGTCGGGGATGCGGCCCCGGCTGATCTCCTCGCCCGTCTCCACGTCGATGACCGGCATGGACGCCGACAGGTTCGTCCCGGAGCCGACCACCGCGCCGCGGCCGACCCGGGCCCCCTCGACGATCATCGACCGGCTGCCGATCATGGCCTCGTCCTCGATGACCACCGGCACCGCGTTCGGCGGCTCCAGCACCCCGCCGATGCCCACGCCGCCCGACAGGTGGACGTTCTTGCCGATCTGCGCGCACGACCCCACGGTCGCCCAGGTGTCGACCATGGTGCCGGAGTCGACGTAGGCGCCGATGTTGGTGAACGACGGCATCAGCACCACGCCGGGCGCCAGGTAGGAGCCCCACCGGGCGATCGCGCCGGGCACCACGCGCACGCCGTCCAGGCGGCTCTTGAGCGGGATGCGGTCGTGGTACTGGAAGTCGCCCACCTGCGACCGCACCATGCCGAGGACCTTGAAGCTGAGCAGGATCGCCCGCTTGGCGCGCTCGTCGACGACGACCTCGTCGGTCTCGGGGTCCACCTGGGCGACCCGGGCCTGGCCGGTGTCGATCTGGTCGACGGCGGCCACGATGGCCGCGCGGGCCTCGGAGTCGTCCGGAGAGAGATCGGCTCGCCGCTCCCACAGCTCGTCGATGACGCCGGAGATCGGGCTGGTGAACGTTTGGGTCATGGCTCCTGAGCTTACTGGGGGCCATTCCCCGGTACGGTCGTCGCGTGACCGCATGGGCGAGGAGGCTGACGACCACCCGGTGGCGCTGGGCCGCCGTCACACTGGCCGTGGTGGTGGGGCTGGCCGCGGGCGGGTACGCGCTGTACTCGCGGGCCCGCCCGTACCTGCACGGCTCCAACTGCGAGGTGCGCACGACGCTGGGCAAGATGCCGCTCGACCTGGAGCAGGCCGCCAACGCCGCCACCATCGCCGCGGTGGCGTACCGCAAGGAGCTGCCCGAACGGGCGGCGGTGATCGCCTACGCCACCGCGATCCAGGAGTCGCACATCCGCAACCTGCCGGACGGCGACCGCGACTCGGTGGGCATGTTCCAGCAGCGCCCGTCGCAGGGCTGGGGCACCCCGGACAAGCTGCGCGACCCGGTGCAGTCCACCAGCAAGTTCTTCGACGCGCTGGTCAAGGTGAAGGACTACCTGGACCGCGACCTGCACGACGCGGCCCAGCGGGTGCAGCGCAGCGCCGACGGCCGCGCCTACGCCCAGCACGAGCCGGACGGCAAGCTGCTGGCGCGGGCGTTCACCGGCCGTGAGGCGGCGGCGGTGCGGTGCTGGTTCTCCCCCGACAAGCGCACCTCGCCCCGGCGCCCCGAGGCGATCCGCGAGATGCGGCGCGCGTTCGGCAGCCGCCTGCAGGTGGACACGGCGGCGCAGCGCACGGTGGGCGGCGCGAACGGGCAGGCGAGCGCGGCCGGGCGCGACTTCGAGGCGATCCGCGTCTCCGGCGCCCGCACCGGTTGGGCGGTGGCCTCGTGGGCGGTCACCCACGCCCAGGTGTACGGACTGACGGAGGTCCGGTACGCGGGTCGGCACTGGACCGTCGACGAGGGCCACGACGGGTGGACCGAGGACGCCAAGGCCCCCTCGGGCAAGGTCATCATCCGCTGATATCCGGTCGGAATCACATTGTGCGAACCTTCGCGACCTCCGCGTGATCTCATGTCGGGGATTCGGAGGTGGCCATGGTGGACGAATGGCGGATCGACGGCTTCGACGAGGTGCGCGAACTGGGGCGCGGCGCCCAGGGACGCGTGGTCCTCGCCAGGCACGCGGGCAGCGGGACACCCGTGGCCATCAAGTACCTGTCGCGCGCCGCGAACGTGGAGCGCCTGCGCGAGGAAGCCGTCCTGCTGGGGCGGGTGTCGGACCCGCATGTGGCGCGCCTGTACCGCCTGGTGGAGAGCGAGCACGGCGCGGCGCTCGTCATGGAGGCCGTCAACGGCGTCTCCCTGAAAAGGGTGCTGGCGGAGCACGGCGCCCTCGGGCCGGAGGCGTCCCTGACCGTCCTCAAGGGGTCGCTGCTGGGCCTGGCCGCCGCCCATGCCGCGGGCGTGGTGCACCGCGACTACAAGCCCGCCAACGTGGTGGTGCAGGCCGACGGCCTGAGCAAGCTCATCGACTTCGGCATCGCCGCGCTGGAAGGCGGGGGCGACCGCTCGGGGACGCCTGCGTACATGCCGCCCGAACAGTGGCGCGGTGAACCCGCGACCCCCGCCGCGGACGTGTACGCCGCCACGTGCGTCTTCTTCGAGTGCGTCACGGGCCGCCGCCCCTACGAGGCCGACAACCCGGTCGCTATGCAGGCGCTGCACCTGAACGCGGCCGTTCCCGTGGAGTCCGTGCCCGAGCCCTTGCGGAACCTGCTCGCCCGGGGGATGGCCAAGGACCCCACGCACCGCCCCTGGGGCGCGGCGTCCTTCGTGGCCGAACTGGAAGAAGCGGCGGTCGCCGCGTACGGCCCCGGCTGGGAGACGAGCGGCATCCGCGTCCTGGCCGGAACCGCCGTGGCCCTGGCCGCCCTCTTCCCCTTGGTCGCCGCCGGGATCACCCCCGCCGCGTCCGTCACGGCGGGAGCCGCCGCCTCCGGCGCGGCCGGCGCCGCAGGGGCCTCGGGCGCGGGCGCGGGCGCGGCAGGAGCCTCGGGGGCCGCCGGTGCCTCGGGGGCTGCCGGTGCCTCCGGCGCCGCCGGTGTCTCGAGCGCGTCGGGGGCAGGGGGTTCCGGCATCCTGGCGGGCGCGGGCGCGAAGGTGGCGGTGGCCGTGGCGGGCACCGCCGTCGCGGCGAGCGCGGGCGGCGTCGCCGTCTACGCGGGCATGGACGACGAGCCCACACCGGCGGCACGCCCGGTGTCGGCGACCGTGGCCGTCCAGAACCAGACGCTCACCGACGCCCCCGTGGCCATCCAGAACGCCCAGTACGTGCAGATCTCCGGGCACCGCGACCCCGCCTTGCAGCGCCGCATCAACCAGGAACTGCGGGCGCCCCTCGATCGCGTCATCACCTGGATGCGCGGCAACACCAAGGCGTCGGTCTGCGGCTCACGCAGATCGACGCTGAGCACCACCGCGCAGATCGGATTGCGCGGCCCCGCACTCATCTCCGTCGTCTACACACCCGACGTCAAGTTCTGCGCGCCCGCCGACGGCATGATCCCGGCCGGGGCCGTGACGATCGACCTCAGAAACGGACGCGTGCTCACCGCCGACGACGTCTTCCGGCCCTCCACCCTGACGCCCTCCGGCATCAGAACCCTCTGGACCCGGCTGACCAGCAGCAACCGCTACATGTGGGGCCCGCAGGGCTGCCGCAGGATCGACTCGATCACGCCCGGCGAATTCGCCCCGAACCGAACCGACTCCGGCCCACCGACCCTGGGGGCCGCCTTCACCGCCTTCCCCACCCCCGACCGGTTCGAGCTGAACTACTCGGTCTTCGGGAGCGACTGCCCGCGAGACCGCCTGACCGCCCCCTACGCCAAAGTCCGCGACCTGCTCAAACCCGAATTCCTCGCCCTCGTCGAGGCCGAATCCCCCACCCCGCGGCGAACGTGACGCCGAATTGGCGCGCACTCCTTACGGGGAGTGGGGCGTGTCTTTTATGCCGGATCTGCCGGGAGAAGTAACATCGCACCGTCAACAACTGGACAGTAGGAGTTAAGTCCCCCATGGCGGAACGCGTACAAGGCTCCGAGGCGCCCCGGACGTCGAAGATCGACAGCAGCGTGCCGCATTCGGCGCGCATCTGGAACTACTGGCTCGGCGGCAAGGACAACTACCCCGTGGACCGGGAGGCGGGCGACCGGTACCGCGAGCAGGCGCCCGGCGTCGTCGACATGGCCCTCGCCTCCAGGGTGTTCCTGACCCGCGCCGTCCGGTACGTCGCCGCCGAGGAGGGCCTGCGCCAGTTCCTCGACATCGGCACCGGGCTGCCGACGATGGACAACACCCACGAGGTGGCCCAGCGCGTCGCCCCCGACGCCAAGATCGTCTATGTGGACAACGACCCCCTGGTGCTGGTGCACGCCGAGGCGCTGCTGACCAACACCACCGCCGAGGGCGTCACCACCTACGTCGAGGCCGACCTGCGCGACCCGGACACGATCCTCGCCGAGGCCGGCAGGACGCTCGACCTCGGCGAGCCGGTCGCGCTCATGCTGATGGGAATCCTCGGGCACATCCAGGACTGGGACGAGGCCAAGGCGATCGTGCGGCGGCTGCTGGACGCCCTTCCGTCCGGCAGTTTCCTCCTCCACTACGACGGCACCTACGAAGTGCAGGGAGAGGCGCTCCAGCAGGCCCAGGAGGAATACGACGACACCGGCGCGGTGCCCTACGTGCTGCGCGAACCCGCCCGGCTCGCCGAGCTCTACGAGGGTCTCGAACTCGTCGAGCCGGGCCAGGTGTCGTGCCTGAAGTGGCGGCCGGAATCCATGGCCTTCGGCGAGCCGGAGGACGTCGACGTCTACGGAGCCGTCGCCCGCAAGCCGTGATCAGAGCAGACTGCGGCCGATGATCTCCTTCATGATCTCGGTGGTGCCGCCGAAGATCGTCTGGATGCGGGCGTCCTGGTAGGCCTTGGCGATCGGATATTCGGTCATGTAGCCGTAGCCGCCGTACAACTGGACGCACCGGTCGACGACGCGCTTGAGCAGTTCGGTGTTCCAGTACTTGAGCATCGCGGCCTCTTCGACGCTCAGTTCGCCGCGCGATTCCTTGTCGACGCATTCGTCGGTGAACGCGCGGGTCACGGTCAGCTCGGTCTTCATCTCGGCCAGCGTGAAGCGGTTGTGCTGGAACTTGCCGATGGGGCGGCCGAACGCCTCGCGGGTGCGGCAGTACTCGAGGGTCTGCTCGAACGCCGCCTCCGCCCCGGCCTGGGCGCTGACCCCGATGGACAGCCGTTCACGGGCCAGGTTCTGCATCAGGTAGATGAAGCCCATTCCCTCCTCGCCGAGGAGGTTCTCCTTGGGCACCCGCACGTCGTTGAAGAACAGCTCGGCGGTGTCCTGGGCGTGCATGCCGACCTTCTCCAGGTTGCGGCCGCGTTCGAAACCCTCCATGCCGCGCTCGACGACCAGCAGGCTGACGCCCTTGTGCCCGGCGTCCGGGTCGGTCTTGGCGACGACGATCACCAGGTCGGCGAGGATGCCGTTGGAGATGAAGGTCTTGGAGCCGTTGAGGACGTAGTGGTCGCCGTCGGGGATCGCGGTGGTGCGGATGCCCTGCAGGTCCGACCCGGCGGCGGGCTCGGTCATCGCGATCGCGGTGATGATCTCGCCGGAGCAGTAGCCGGGCAGCCAGCGCCGCTTCTGCTCCTCGTTGGTCAGGCGCAGCAGGTAGGAGCCGTTGATGTCGTTGTGCACGGCGAACCCGGGCCCGGACACGCCGGCGCGGGCCAGCTCCTCGTTCAGCACGACGTAGTAGCGGTAGTCGGTGTTGCCGCCGCCCCCGTACTCCTCGGGGACCTCGATGCCGAGCAGACCCTGCCGTCCCGCGGCCAGCCAGACCTCGCGGGAGACGATGCCGTCCCGTTCCCACTGCTCGTGGTGGGGGGCGATCTCCTTGGCGATGAAGGACCGCACCATGTCGCGGAACGCCTCGTGCTCCTCGGTGAAGATCTCGCGCGCCATCCGTGTCCCCGGCTTCCTCGATAAGTGCCTGCTGATACGACTTCAATGTAACACTAGAACTGTCACATAGGGGGAGGGGTCCCGGGCGGTGAACAACGAGGAGCTGACGGTCGACGAGCTGGCCGCGCGGGCCGGGCTCACGGTCCGGACCGTGCGGTTCTACGCCGGTCGCGGGATGCTGCCGCCGCCCCGGCTGCGCGGGCGCACCGGCCTGTACGGGCCCGACCACCTGGCCCGGCTGGAGCTGATCCGGGAGCTGCAGTCGCTGGGGCTGACGCTGGCGGCGATCGAACGGCACCTGGCGCGCCTGCCCGACCACGCCTCCCCCGAGGACCTGGCGCTGCACCGGGCCCTGCTGTCGCCGTGGGCCCCGGAGGCGCCCGAGGAGGTCGACCGGCACGAGCTCGACCGCCGCACGGGGCAGCGCCTGGACGACGCGGCGCTCGAACGGCTGCAGGCCCTCGGCATCGTCGAACCTTCGGGGGACGGCCGCGTGCGCGTCGTCAGCCCGGCGCTGCTGGGCATCGGCGCGGAGCTGGCCAGCCTGTCCATGCCCCTGGAGACGCTGCTGGCCACCCACGAGGCCGTCGAACGGCACACCCGGGCACTGGCCACAGAACTGCAGCAGGTGTTCCAGGACACGGTCGTCCGCCCCTACCGCGAACGCGGCCGCCCGCCCGACGAACGCCAACGCCTGATCGAGCTGTCGGGCAGGCTCAAGCCCCTGGTGATCCAGTCACTGGTCACCGCCTTCCGCCGCGCCGTCGACGACGCCATCCGAGGGCAGGTGACCGCAGCGGAGCGCCAGCGGAGTGAGGATCACCTGCCCCGGAGGGCGGGCGACCGCAGCGGAGCGCAGCGGAGCGAGGATCGTCCGGCCGACTGACGGGGGGCGTAGGGGGGTCGTCCCCCCACATAAACAACGTGACCGCAGCGGAGTGAGGATCGCCCGCCCGACTGACGGGGGGCGTAGGGGGGTCGTCCCCCCACAGGACTACCCGTCGCGCCATTCCTGGTTTTCGTAGTCGACGAGGCGGGGGTGGGTGAGGGTGTTGACGTCGACGTCGCGGTGGCGCAGGTCCTTGCCGAAGACGGTGGCGGCGCGCAGGACGTCGGGGTCCAGGAAGCGCAGCGGCGGGACGGCGGGGGCGAGGGTCAGCGGCGGACGGGCCGTGCCGGGGGCGGCCAGGACGAAGCCCCAGTCGCCGAAGCTGGGCACGTCCACGTGGTAGGGGGCGGTGGCCAGCCCGGCGGCGCGGATGGACTTCTCGATGCACCAGAACGAGCGGGGCGCGAAGTACGGCGAGCCGGACTGCACCACCATCCGTCCGCCCGGCGCCAGCACGCGTTTGACGAGCCCGTAGAACTCCACCGAGTACAGCTTGGCCGTGGACACGTCGTCGGGGTCCGGCATGTCCACGATCACCGCGTCGTACTGCCGGGACGCGCCGCGCAGCCAGGAGAAGGCGTCGGCGCCGACGGTGCGCACGCGCGGGTCGGTGAAGGCGTGCCCGTTGAGGTCGGCCAGGTCGCGGTAGGTGCGGGCCAGGCGGAGCATCTCCGGGTCCAGCTCGACGAGCGTCACCTCGCGCACGTCCCGGTAGCGCAGCACCTCGCGCAGCGCCAGGCCGTCGCCGCCGCCGAGCACCAGCACCCTGCCCCGGCCGCCCGACAGCGCCGGATGCACCAGCGACTCGTGGTAGCGGTACTCGTCGACGGACGAGAACTGCAGATCGCCGTTCAGGAACAGCCGCAGGTCGGGACGGCCCGACACCGCGACCTTCCGGGTGATCACGATCTCCTGGTACGGGGTGCGCTCGGCCAGCGCGATCGGGTCGCGGTACAGGGCCTGCCGCGCGGTCACCTCGAACCCGTCCGCCAGGGCGTAGGTGGCGCCGAGGACCGCCAGCACGCCCGCCATGCCCGCCCACAGCCCGGCGCGCACGCCGCGTCCCACCTGCCGCCGGAACAGCCACAGCACCACGGCGATGCCCGCGACCGCGTTGACCACGCCGACGACCAGGGCGCCCTTGATGTGCCCGAACATCGGCAGCAGCACGAACGGGAAGGCCAGCCCGCCCACCAGCGCGCCCACGTAGTCGGCGGCGAACAGGTCGGCGACCGCGCTGCCCGCGTCCTGCCGCCGGATCCGCTGCAGCAGCGTCATCAGCAGCGGGATCTCCGCGCCGATCAGCGCGCCCACCGTGAAGGCGACCACCACCAGCGCCGGGACGTACAGGTCCAGCCAGGCGAACGCGGCGTACAGCGCCAGCACCGACAGTCCGCCCGTCAGCGCCAGCGCCGCCTCGACCAGCGCGAACGCAGCGACCGGGCGGCGCTGCAGGGGCTTGGCGGCCAGTGAGCCGACGCCCATCGCGAACACCATGACCGACAGCACGATCGACGCCTGGGTGACCGAGTTGCCCACCAGATAGCTGCCGAGGGCGACGAGCGCCAGCTCGTACACCAGCCCGCACGCGGCGCAGGTGAACACGGCCGCCAGCACCAGGGCGCGCGCGGCCCGGGCGGGCAGCCGCAGCCCCCCGCCGTCAGCGTCGGCCCGGTCCGGGTGGACGGCGGTCAGGAGACCGCCCCGGCCACGATCGCCGCGACGGCGAGGTCGGCGGCGGCCACCACCCAGCCCGCCGGGTGCACCCCCGCGCCGTCCACCAGCGTCGCGCCGAGTTTGCCGGGGGTGAGCAGGTCCAGCAGGTAGAACGCGACGACCATCAGCACGATGCCGAGCAGCCCGTAGACGGCGGTGTCGACCAGGCCCTGGCCGAGGTCGTCGTCGCTGGTGACGATGGCGGTGGTGACGATCGCGCCGACGCCGAGGAGCTTGACCGACAGCAGCAGCGCGGCGCCGCGGTTGCCCTCGCTCCAGATCTGGTGGCCGAGCCGCCCGGGGGTGGTCACCTCGACCACCAGGTAGCCCAGCGCCATCAGCGCGATGCCGAGCGCCCCGTAGGCGAGCGTGGCGCCGCCCTCGTGCAGGATGTCGTTCAACGGTTGCTCCTCACTTGCCCGACCCGGGGCCGCCGCCGCGGAAGGACGCGCTGCCGCTGCTGGTCCAGCCGTTGCTGCCGGGGCTGGACCAATGGCTGCCGACGTGGCTGTGGTACCGGCTGTAGCCGGCTCTCGCGTCGTCGACGGTGATCCGGCTGCCCGACCCGTCCGGCAGGACCCCGACGACGAGCTTGGGGTAGCGCAGGAAGATCCCGCCGTCCCGGCCCAGCGCGGTCATGTCGTCCACCCGGTCGATGGCCTTGTGCTTGGCGTTGATCTCGCGGGCGACGGCCTGCGGGGGCTTCGGCGAACGGTAGGTGTCGGTGTAGAGCCGCGTGTACCGGTCGGCGATGAAGCCGCGCGGCCCGCCGTCCCGCGCCAGCACCGCGACCAGCACGATGACGCCGACGACGGCCGCCGCCACGCCGCCGATCACCCAGTACCTGCGTCTCACGATGACCTCACCAGCCGGCTGCGCGTCATGACGATCTCCCGGGTCTGCGGGTAGGCGTGCCAGGTGCGCCAGCCGACTTCGCCCCCGGGCGTGCCGGTGTCGTCGAGCGCCAGCGCGGTGATCGCGTGGTCCGATCCCGGGAACGTTCCGGTCAGCGCGTCGGGGCGGCCGGCGAGCCGGTCGCGCAAGGCGTCGACGGCGCGGGCGAACGCGGCGTCGTCGTCGTGGACGGCGGTGCGCGCGGCGAAGTCGTAGGACCATCCGGGCAGGGCGTCGCGCATCCGCGCGGGCAGCGGGCGGGCGCCGTCCGGCAGGTCGCAGGCCACGGTCTCGCTGAGCGGGCCCGCGATCACCTGGTGGGACGCGCCGAGCAGCCGCATCTGCACGCGCAGGCCGGCGCGCTCCAGGGGCAGGACGGCCAGGGCGTCGCGCGGCGGCAGCCCGACCGCGAACGACAGGGCGTCGGCGCGGGTGTCGGCGTAGGGGGTGTCGAGCGTGGCGAGCAAGGCGTCAGCTTCCCGGGTAGATGGTCAGCGTGCCGTTCGGCACCCGCTCGCCGGTGCCCATCTCCCACTCGGCGCCGCCGAACCGCTCGAACGACAGGTAGCGGCCGCCGGGGGCGGCGTAGTCGACGTACTCCACCCGGCCCCGGTCGCCGAGGCCCGTGGTGCCCTCGCTGCCGTACTCGGCGGTGCCGTGCTCCTCGCGGTGGTACTCCACGCCGTCCACCGTGAGCGTCCGGCGGTCGGGGCGCAGGTCGCCGGGGTCGCGGGCGGTCCACCAGACGACCTCCAGGTCCGGGTCCTCCTCGACGGAGATCCAGATCTTGGCGCCCTCGGCAGTGTCGGCGTCCAGCAGGTGCTCGCTCCAGGTGAACCCGCCCTCGCGCATGCGCAGCGAGCCCCGCACGAAGTACCGGACGCCCAGGTACTCGATCATGTCGCCGGCCTTGATGGCGCGCGGGTCGCCGCCCACCGCGTCGGCGGCGGCGAACGGGTCGCGCGGAACGGCGGGCGCGGCTCCCGGCGCCGCGGACCCCGGGCCGCGCCGCCGCAGCAGCACCACCAGCAGCACGCCGATGACGAGCAGGGCGGCAAGGATCAGGACGAGCAGGACCGCGACCGCTGCTCCGCCCATGCGGACCTCCACGGATTCGACTACAGCGCCGGGATGGACCTGCGGATCCTATCGATATCGGTCACGCAGGAACATCGGCAGCATAGACGTCACCGCCGTCCCAATGGTTTCAATCCGCGCGTAACAGATGCGTCCCGGCGCGAAGCGCCGTGCACGGCCGCGCGTCAGAGGCGGCAGACCACGGCGGGCCGCGTCAGATGGCCAGCCGAGGTGTCAGAGGCGGGAGGCGGCCGCGGCGACGCGTTCGTCGGTCGCGGTGAAGGCGATGCGGACGTGCCGCGCCCCGCCCTGGCCGTAGAAGTCGCCGGGGCCGACGAGGATGCCGAGGCCGGCCAGGTAGCCGACGGTGTCCCAGCAGGGCTCGTCCCGGGTCGCCCACAGGTACAGCGACGCCTCGGAGTGGTCGATGCGGAAGCCGTGCCGCTCGAACGCCTCGCGCAGGGCGGCGCGGCGGCGGGCGTAGCGCTCGCGCTGGGCGTCCACGTGCGCGTCGTCGTCGAACGCGGCGGTCATCGCGGCCTGCACCGGCGCGGGGACGATCATCCCGGCGTGCTTGCGGACCTCCAGCAGCCGCTTGACCAGCGCCGGGTCGCCGGTGACGATCCCGGCCCGGTAGCCCGCCATGTTGGAGCGCTTGGACAGCGAGTTGACCGCCAGCAGCCCCTCGTGCGAGCCCTCGCACACGTCCGGGTGCAGGATCGAGATCGGCCGCCGCTCGGGGTCGGCGTCCCAGCCGAACTCCAGGTAGCACTCGTCGCTGACCACGATCGCGCCGCGGCCGCGCGCCCAGGCCACCACCTTGCGCAGGTGCTCGGTGGGCAGCACCCGGCCCGTCGGGTTGGACGGGGAGTTCACCCAGACGATCTTCGGGTTGACCGGGCCGAGGGACAGCAGCCCGTCGGCGGGCACCGGCTCGGCCCCGGCCAGGCGGGCGCCCACGTCGTAGGTCGGGTAGGCCAGCTCGGGGAACACGACCCGGTCGCCGGGGCCCGCGCCGAGCAGGGTCGGCAGCCACGCCACCAGCTCCTTGGTGCCGATCACCGGCAGCACCGCGTCGGGGTCGGCGCCGGTCACGCCGAGCCGGCGCCGCAGCCACCCCGCGACGGCCTCGCGCAGCCGGGGCGTCCCGTAGGTCTGCGGGTAGCCGGGGGCGTCGGCGGCCTCGGCCAGCGCCGCGCGCACGGGTTCGGGCGTGGGGTCCACGGGGGTGCCGACCGACAGGTCGACGAGCCCGCCGGGGTGCGCGGCGGCGCGTTCCCGGTAGGGCTGCAGCCGATCCCATGGGAAGTCCGGCAGCGTGAACACCACAGATGGCTCCGTTTCTGCGACAGGCGTATGGGTCAGCCGGGCACCGTCCCGGCGGCCCCGGCATTCGGGGCGGCGGCGCACGGGAGGACGGCGTCCCCGGTCAACACGAAGGCCGTGGCCCCGATGTCGGGGCCACGGCCTTGAGCGTACGCGACCGGTGCCGGTCCTGCGCGCAGGAGTCCCGCGCCTCCGGCCCCTGTCATCAGGGTTTCCGGGGGTTCGTCCCCGGGCGGACGCTCCGGGCCCCGGCGAAGGCGGACGGACCGCCGCGCCCCGGTCGGCCGCACGGCGTCGGCAGGGGTTACTCCTCGCCCTGCGGAGGCAGGGCGGCCACGATCGGGTGGTCCCTGTCGATCTTGCCCACCTTGGAGGCGCCGCCGGGCGAGCCGAGCTCGTCGAAGAACTCCACGTTGGCCTTGTAGAAGTCCTTCCACTGCTCGGGGGTGTCGTCCTCGTAGTAGATGGCCTCCACCGGGCAGACAGGCTCGCACGCACCGCAGTCGACGCACTCGTCGGGGTGAATGTAGAGCATTCGCTTCCCCTCGTAGATGCAGTCGACAGGGCACTCCTCGATGCACGCCTTGTCGAGCACGTCCACGCAGGGCTGCGCGATGACGTAGGTCACGTTAGTGACTCCTCTCGGATCCTTCGGCCCCGCCGTACGCCACGGCTCACCGCAAGCTCGCTGTGAATAGTATTGCCACCACGGCGTAGTCGATTCGACATGGGGGTCCTCACATGTCAGACCGTCGCGCCGCGCGGCCGCTGGTGTCGATCACACCGGCCGACGCGGGGCAGCGGATCTCGCTGCGCCGCCGGCTGCCCACCGGAGAGTACAGCGACGTGGTCGGCGTCCTCGAGTCGTGGTCCGGTCGTCTGCTGCGGGTCCGCCGGCGGCACGGCGAGGTGGTCGAGGTGCCCGAGGACATCGTGGTGGCCGCCAAGGTCGTCCCGCCCGCTCCCCCGCCACGCCGTCCCCGCACCTGATCGTTTCCGCGCCGTGCCGGGCTGCGACACGCCGTGGGGCGCAGGGCACGGCAAAACCTCGGTGAAGCGGTCCCGGGGCTCAGCGTCCGGCGTACCGGTGGCCGGGCGTGAGGGTGCGGCCGTCGAACAGCTCCGAGACGGTCACGAACGTGAAGCCGCGTTCCCGCAGCCCCTCCAGGACGCTCGGCACGGCGGCGACGGTGGGCCGGTGGATGTCGTGGAACAGCACAATGCCGCCCCGGCGGGGCTGGCGGACCCCGACGATGATGTTGCGGCGGACGTCGCGGTGCAGCCAGTCCAGGGAGTCGACGCTCCACAGGACCATGGGCATGCCCACGGCGTCCGCCACCCGTCCGTCGACGGCCCCGTACGGCGGGCGGAACAGCACGGGGGCGACCCCGGTGACGTCCTGGACGGCCTGCTGCGTGCGCCGCACCTGGGACCGCACCTCCCAGGACGGCAGCGTCGTCAGGTCGGGATGGGACCAGCTGTGGTTGCCCACCTCGTGCCCCTCCTCCACCATCCGCCGCACCAGGCCGCGGTGCCCGGCCACGTTCTGCCCGAGCAGGAAGAACGTGGCGTGCACGTGGGCGGCGCGCAGCTGGTCGAGCAGCCGGCCGGTGTAGGCGCCGGGACCGTCGTCGAAGGTCAGCGCGACGCACTTGCGCAGGGAGCAGTCGACGCGGGAGGACGGCAGCACGGGCGGCTCCGCCGTGGGCGGCTCGGGCTCGGGCTCGGGCCGCTGCGGCGCGACCTCGTCCTCCTGCGAGGCGGGCGACGTGGACGGGTCGTGACCGGGCTCGGTGGAGGCGGAGGGCTGCGGGTCGCCGGTGCGGTCGCCGGCGTCCCTCGTCCTGGACGGTTCGGCGCGCTGGGTCGTGGAGTGCCCGCATCCCGCGGCGAGCATCAGCCCGAGCAGGGCGAAGACGACACAACTCCTGCCGCGCACCACGCCCCCCGGTAGATCCCGCCCTGCCGCTGGGCGCTGCATACCCCGTGCCGGGCCCAGCACACCCCGGCATCTAGGCCCGAACCGGCCACTCCGGGACCTCGGGCGGCAGATCGGTCGTGACCTTCATGGGGAACGCGGCGGCGCGCTTCTCCAGGAATGCCGTGACGCCTTCGCGGGCGTCGGCGGCGCCGCCCAGCGCGGCCATCAGCCGGGAGTCGGCGGCGTGCGCGTCCCAGGGGGACGGGGCCGACAGGCCCGACCACATCAGGCGGCGGATCGCGGCCACCGAGACGGCGGAGGTGTTGTCGCGGATCTCGGCGGCCAGCTCGTAGGCGGCGGGCAGCAGGTCCTCCGGGGCGACGACCCGCGAGACCAGGCCGCCGCGCAGGGCCTCGTCCGCGTCGAACACCCGTCCCGTCACCGCCCACTCCATGGCCTGGGAGATGCCGACCAGGCGCGGCAGGAACCAGCTCGACGCGGCCTCGGTGACGATGCCGCGCCGGGCGAACACGAACCCGAACCTGGCGTTGCCGGCGGCCAGCCGCACGTCCATGGGCAGCGTCATGGTGACGCCGACGCCGACGGCCGCGCCGTTGAACGCGGCGATGACCGGCTTGAGGCAGCGCGCGACGCGCAGCGCGACCGTGCCGCCGCCGTCGCGGGGCGTGCCGTCCTCCAGGACGTCGTCCTCGCCCGCGAACATCTCCTGGGACTTGCCCCGGTCGAAGGTGTCGCCGCCCGCCTCCAGGTCGGCCCCGGCGCAGAACGCCCGGCCCGCCCCCGTCACCACGACCGCCCGCACCTCGTCGTCGGCGTCGACGCGGTCGAAGGCGTCCAGCATCTCGTTGCGCATGGTGTAGGTGTAGGCGTTCATGCGTTCCGGACGGTTGAGCGTGAGCGTGGCGATCCCGTCCCGCACCCGGTAGTCGATCTCGCTGTACGGCACCTGCGACCCCTCTCCGGCGATGTTTCCGAACAGGATTCTAGAAAGCCGCCGGTACGGCTCGGGCGGGGGCGTCAGGAGCGGGCCGACGGGAACAGCCGCAGGACGACCTCGCGCCGCCACTCGTCCGCCGCGCCGGTGAAGCCGCCGGGCGGCCCGGGGACCAGGTGGTCGCCGTCGGACGTCAGGCGGAACGCGACGTCCGGCGCGAGCTCCACGTCGCCGGCGGGCGGGCCGCCGGCGGCGGCGACGCGTGCGGCCAGCGCCGCCAGGATGCGCGCCCAGCCCTGCCCGAGATAGGGCGGCAGGCCGCCGGCGCGCAGCTCGGGCAGCCCGCGGAAGGCCAGGCCGCGGGTGCGAAGCTCCAGGCCGTCGGGGCGTTCGGCACCCACGACGCGCACCTCGCCCGGTGTCCCCGCGCGTTCGTCCATGCCACGACCGTACGCCGCCCGCCGGACGGCACACGCTGTGGATCGGTGCGTCGCGGTCCGTGAAGCTGATCACTGTAGCCGTCCGCCTGGTGGAACGCCACCTCGCAACTGGCGGTTTGTCGGATAAATTACGACGGTGCAATGGGCCGTCACGACGTACGACTCCGTCTTCGGGTACGTCTCCGCGCACGGCGCGCCTCTGGTCGATCTGCTCGACCCCCAGCCCGGTGAGCGGATCATCGACCTGGGGTGCGGCACGGGCGCGTTCACCGCGGAGATCGCCGAACGCGGCGCCGAGGTGCTGGGCATCGACGGCAACCCCGAGATGGTCGCCCAGGCCGCGGCGCTGAATCCGGGGCTGTCGTTCGTGGTCGGCGACGCCCACACGTTCACCACCAGCGAGCAGTACGACGCCGTCGCCTCCAACGCCGCCCTGCACTGGATGAACCGCGACCCGGACGCGGTGATCGCACGGGTGCACGCGGCGCTGCGGCCCGGCGGCCGGTTCGTCGGCGAGCTGGGCGGGGCGGGCAACTGTGCCGAGCTGATCGCCGCGATGCAGACCGCCTGGCGGGTGTTCGGGCTCGGCGAACCCGAGCTGCCCTGGTACTTCCCCAGCCCCGCCGAGTACGCCACCCGCCTGGAGGCGGGCGGCTTCACGCTGCGGCTGCTGGAGCACGCCGACCGTCCCACCCGCATGACCGAGGGCCCGGACGGCGCCGCCGACTGGGTGCGCACCTACGCCGCGGCCGCCCTGGCCGACGTCCCCCCCGACCTGGTCGAGCCGCTGCTGGCGCGCATCAACGAGCTGGCCGCACCCGCGCTGCGCCGCGAGTCCGGCTGGGTCGCCGACTACGTGCGGCTGCGCTTCGCCGCCGTCCGCAAGGCCGACACGGCGGCCGCCGCGCCCGACATGGCGCCCGGCTTCTAGCCTGGGGTCATGCTGCGGCTGTACGACCATCGCACCGGACGGCCCGAGGAACTGGCGCGGGGCCCGCTGCGCGTCCACGTCGCCGCCGGGGCCGACCGGGCGCTGATCATCGCCGACCTGCTGCGGCGGGTCGCCGAACGCACCGGCCGCCGCCCGGCCGTGGTGACCCGCGCCGAGGGCGTCGAGCCGTCCGCGCACGGCTTCTCCGACCTGCGCCTGCCGGACTTCCCCGTGGCCGACGCCCCGGCCCCGGACGGGACGGTGTTCATAGGCCCCTCACCCGGGCCGGGGCACTCCCTGCTCGTCCCGGACGCCGCACCCGCAGGCGACGACGCTCTGTGCCTTCGGCTCGCGGTGCTGCGCGTCCACTACCGCGAACCGGCCGAACTGGAGGACCTGAGCAGGCGCGCGGGGGCGGACCTCTCGCGCTGGCGCGCGCTGATGGCCGATTGGGCCCGCTCCCCAGGCCGTCCCATGGACCGCTCGTACGCGACGCGGGCGCAGGCGGCCCTCGCCGACGACCTCGACAGCCCGACCGCCCTGGCGACGCTCGACCGGCTGGCCGAGGACCCGGACGTGGCCCCCGGCGCCAAGCTGGAGACCTTCATCCACCTCGATCTGCTGCTCGGCCTGGACCTGGTCTCCCGGATCGGCTGGGCCTGACACCCGGCTCAGCCGGGCGGGGGCGGCGCGTCCCGCACCTCCACCAGGACGCCTTCCGCGACGAGTTCACCCAGCGACCGCCGGAACACGTACGCCGTCCCGCCTCCGGGCTGGTCGAACCAGGGGATCGCGACCCCCGCCAACGCCCGCACCGGCCGCTCCACCCGGTACAGGTGGTACGGACGGTTGGCCCAGTCCGGCGGCAGTGACCGCTGCCCGAACGGAATCCGCGCCGTATAGGCCACGTTGCCGTCGGCGTCACCGAACCGGTCCACGGTGTCGCCCACCTGAAGCTCGACTTCCGCCGTGTCGCGGAACAGGCTCAGCGGCGGCTCCCCCGCCGACGGTTCGTACGGCGACTCCACCGTGGTGGGCGGCGCGTCGCCGATGGGCGGCGGCACCGGAACGTCGGCCGCCGGGGCTGGGGCATTGAGCGTTGGGGCCGGAGTATCGGCCGGCGGGACAGGGGCGTTGGCCGGCAGGGCCGGGGTGTCGGCCGACGGGACAGGAGCGTTGGCCGGCGGCGTCGGGGCGTTGAGCGTGGGGGCAGGGGTGTTGGCCGGCGGGGCAGAGGCGTCCGGCTGACGGGGCGCGAGCAGCAAGGCGCCCAGCAGCTGTGCGGCGGCCTGTTCGCCGGTGTCGAAGACGACCTCCTTGCGGCGCTCGCCGTCCTCGAACCGGAACACCGCCCAACGCAGCCCGTCCCGCACCAGGCACCAGGCGCCCTCGGCCGTCTCCTCCAGCCGATAGGAGCCGGGGTCCACCCCGAACTCCTCAAGCCGCCGCCGCACCCGCGCGATCCACACCTCACCGGCCGGCCGAAGCTCGAACGTCCGCCACCGGTATCCCCCGGCGGCCTCGTCCCCGGCGGCTTCGTCCGTTCCCTGGGCGGGCACAGCCCCATGCGCAGGGTTCGGGGCGCTCGCAGGCCCGGACGCGGGCGCCACCCCCGGCGCCGGGTCGGAATGCGCAGGGCTCGGCGGAGAAGGCGCCTCGTGCGCTGAGGGCTGCGCACCGGGCACGGGCCCCGGCTCCGGTGTGGCCGCCACGGGGGGAGCCGGGTCCGCAGCGGGGGGAGGCGGCGTCGCGGGCCCGGGAGCGGGGGGCGGGGTCGGGGCGGGCTTGCTGGACAGGGCCGCGGTGGCGGCCTGCAGGGTGGGTTCGTCCACCTCGGGGATGCGGAAGCCCTGGGCGCGGATGTGGGCGACGAGGTCGGGTTCGGGCGGGAGACCGTGCTCGCGCAGGTAGTAGCCGACGGCGCCGGCCCAGATCCAGGTGCCGTCGGTGTGGAAGGTCAGCGGTACGCGGTCACCGCGTTCGGGGGCGAGCTGGTCGGGGGCGTAGGAGCGGGCGGCCCGTACCAGCGGCGCGTTGTGCAGGTAGTCCGCGAGGCGTTCGGCCTCGTCGGGGGCCACGGGCGGACGGGACACCGAGGGCGGGGCGCCGTCCGATCCGGCGTGGTCGAAGACACGGGCCTTGCGGAGCGTGCGCGTCGCGGTGCCGCCCAGGCGGCGGCTCATCCAGTCGGGGACCTTCTCCATGGGGAAGCGCTGCAGTTCCCGGCGGACGTCGTCGACGGTGGGCTCGGTGTTCCAGGCGGGTTCCGCGTCGCGCGAGTAGCTTCCGTCGACGAGCACCCTGCCGTTCTCCAACCTCACCTGGAACTCGAAACGCGACCAGGTGCTGCCTTCGAACGCGTACATGCCCGCGCGCAGCCGGTCCAGCAACGGCCCGGCGGCGGCGGGGGGCGTCCAGGGGCGCATGGTGCCGTCGTCGAAGAAGACCATCACCGGCGGCAGCTCGACGTGGTCCCCCACCGCCTGGTAGTGGCCGTGCAGCCTGCGCCACAGCGCCGGGGCGTGGTCGGCCAGCAGCACGGCCAGGTCGTGCGTCATCAACTCCATCTGCTGGACGGGGTTGAGCGGCTCGGGGGCGGGGTCGGGGCGGTGCTCGGGTTCGCGTCCCTCCAGGCGCGCCGCCAGCCACGCGGGCATGTGCTCGGCGGCGCGCGGCATGACGACCTGGTCGCGCTGGTAGCACTCCACGGGGATCGGCGGGTCCCAGAGGGGGTCGAAGTCGCGGTTGTAGAGCCGTTCGACGAGCCCGCCGGGCTCGATGAGGAACAGCACGGAGAACCAGGTGCCGCGTTCGGGTTCGTAGTGCGCGCGGCGCAGTTCCATCAGCAGGTCGGTGAGCTGGGACGGTACGCCCTCGGACGGGACGGCCGTGCCGTCGGCGGTGAGGACGGTCGCGGTCACCTCGCTCACCGCCACCGTGGCCGCGCAGCGAAGGTCGATGCGGCGCCATCCCGGCGGCGCCGTCCGCTGGACGAGCTCGACGATCTGGCCTTCCAGCTCGGCCACCCGGTCACCCGACACGGACATGTCCCCTCATCGTCTACCGTTGCACGACCTTGGGCAGCGTATCGGGCCGCACCCACACCGACGTCCGGGTAAAGGCGTTGCCCGGACGCGGTCATGTGCCGGATGCTCGGAGGCATGCGGATCGAGCAGTTGATCGAACTGGAGGAACGCGGCGAACTCCCGGAGTTCGTGCTGTTCTGGGGTGGCACGAAGCCCAAGGGGTGTCTCAGCCAGTGGTATCCGTCGCCCTTCACGCTCGACGGCGTCACCTACGACACGGCCGAGCACTACATGATGGCCGAGAAGGCGCGCCTGTTCGGTGACGCGCAGGCGGTCGAACGCATCCTCGCCGACCCCGACCCCGCGCGGGCCAAGGCGATGGGGCGCCGCGTCAAGGGCTTCGACGAGGACACCTGGGTCAAGCACCGGTACGACATCGTCGTGACGGGCAACAAGGCCAAGTTCGGCGCCCACGAGAAGCTGCGCGGCTTCCTGCTGGGGACGACGGGCAAGGTGCTGGTGGAGGCCAGCCCGCACGACACCATCTGGGGCATCGGCCTGGGCGAGCAGCAGCCCGAGGCGCGGCGCCCGTCCCAGTGGCGGGGGTCGAACCTGCTGGGGTTCGCCTTGATGGAAGTGCGTGAGTCGCTGCGAGACTACTCGGCCTGAGGCAATACGGTCGGGTCTCGTGTCGAGCGAAGCCGTCTCCGTCTCCGGGCCCACCGTCACCCCTCCCCCGCCGCGTCGCCGCCGCCGGGGGCGCGTCCTGCTGACCGTGGTGCTGGCCGTCGTCGTCGTGCTGGGCCTGGGGACGGGAGGGGTCGGCTGGTATTTCTCCGGCGTCGCCACCGAGGTGTCGCACGAGGAGGAGTTCCCGCTGACCGTGCTGGGCGTCGGGGACGGCACCGTGACGCTCCCCCGCGACGAGGCCACGGTACGGCCGGGCACGTGGGCGCTGGCGTGGAAGGGCGGGCGTGCCCTCCTGGGTCCAGTGGTGAGCCGGGACGGGCGCGGCGTCGTCCGCAGGGTGACGAACGTTTCTCAGGGCACGCTTACCAAGGGCTTGCGCGTCTACCTCGACCATTGGGTGTACGCGGGGGATCCCCGGCGCGCCCTGGGCCTGGAGTTCCGCGACGTCACCTATCCCACGCAGGTGGGGGCGATGCCCGCATGGTTCCTGCCCGGCAGGACGAACCAGACGACGTGGGTCATCGCGGTGCACGGACGTAACGCCGACAAGGCCGAGACGTTCCGGGTCATGCCGGCCGTGCACCGCTTGGGTCTGCCCATGCTGTCCATCGCCTACCGCAACGACGTGGGCGCGCCCCGCTCACCGGACCACCGCAACCACCTGGGCGACACCGAATGGCGCGACGTGGCCTCCGCCGTGGCGTACGCCCGGTCGCAGGGCGCCACGGGGGTGGTCCTCTACGGATGGTCGATGGGCGGGGCGATGGTGATGACCGCCCTGCGTCACTCCGACGACCCCGGGTTCGTCCACGGCGTGGTGCTCGACTCCCCGGTGATGGACTGGAGCGCCACCCTCGACAAGCAGGGCGCCGACCGCAACCTGCCGGGCTTCGTCACGGCCGCGGCCAAGCGCATCCTGCAGTGGCGTACCGGCATCGCTCTGGACGACTACGACCAACGCCGGTACGCCCCCGGCCTGAAGACTCCGACGCTGATGTTCACCACGGACACCGATTCCATGGTGGACAACGCACCGTCCCTGGCCTTCGCCAAGCGCGCGCCTCAGGGCCTGGTCACGCATGTCCAAGCCCAGGCGGACCACACCGAGGCGTGGAACGTGGACCCCGCCGCCTACGAGCGCGCGTTGCACACGTTCCTCACCGGCCTCAAGGTGTGAGCAGGCGCGCCGTCTCCCCCAGCAGTTCGGTCTGGCGCAGCGAGCTTCCCGCGAACGGCAGGCCGATGACGCGGTGCGCCCCCGCGTCCGCCAGCGCGGCAAGGCGTTCGGCGGCCTGCGCGGGGCCTCCCACGGCCAGCGCGTCACGCGCGTCCTCTTCCGACATCCCGTACTGCGTCAGCCCCCGCACCTGGGCGTCGACCACGGACGCGGGCAGGTCGCCCAGGCCGAGGCTGACGCTGGCGGTCAGCTTCGGTGCCGGGCGGCCCTGCTCGGCGGCCAGCTCCGCCAGCCGCGCCGCCGCGTCCCTGAGCGCACGCGGCGTCGGGAATCCCGCGTACCACTCGTCCCCGAACCGCAGAAGACGGCGTGTCGTCGCCGCGCCGAGCCCCCCGCCGACGAGCACCGGCGGCATGGGCGCGCCCGGCTCAAGCGTGACCTCCTCGCCGTTCACGACAGTGGGCCTGCCCTCGACCAGGTCCGGCAGGATCTCCAGCGCGGCGTCGGTGCGCCTGCCGCGTTCGGCGTAGGGGACGCCCACCGCCCGCCATGCCGCCTCACCGTGCACGGCCCCGCCCGTGCCGACGCCCAGCAGCACCCGCCCGCCCGACAGGTGCTGCAGGGTCGCGACCTGCTTGGCGGCCCACGCGACGGGACGCAGCGCCAGCACCATCACGCCGAAGCCGAGCTTGACGCGTTCGGTGGCGGCCGCAGCGGCGGCCAGCCGCAGGGTGCTGTCGAGGAACGGCCGCACCGCGATCAGGTGGTCCCCCGACCACACCGACTCCAGTCCGGCCTCCTCGGCGAGCCGGGCCTGCGGGGCGACCCCCGCCGCGTCCTGCGGGTTCGCCGACGACAGGCCGATCCCCACCTTGAGCCGCCCCATCACCGCACCTCCAGCAGCGTCTTGCCGACGGTCGCGCGCGACTCGATGGCCGCGTGCGCGTCGGCGGCCCGTTCCAGCGGGAACCGCTGGCCGATCAGCGGACGCAGCCGTCCGGCGGCGGCCTCGGCGAGCGCGCTCTCGGTGCACTCGCGCATCAGCTCGGGCGTCGGCGCCGGCCTGACCAGCGTCACGCCGCGCCCGGCCGCCTCCTCCTCGGTCACGTCGGACCACTCGCCGCTGGCCAGGCCGTAGCTGACCATGCGTCCCCCCGGGCGGAGCAGCCGGAACGCGGCGCGTCCCACGGCGCCGCCGACGCCGTCGAAGACGACGTCCACCCCGTCGATCTTCTCGGTCCAGTCCGGTTCCAGGTAGTCGACGACCTCGTCGGCGCCGAGCTCCCGCGCCACCTCCAGCTTGCGCGGACCGCCCGCCGCCGCGACGACCGTCGCCCCGGCCGCCTTGGCGAGCTGCACCAGCAACGACCCGACACCTCCTGCGGCCGCCTCCACCAGCACGCGCTCCCCCGCACGCGGCGCACCGGCCCGCAGCTCGAACGTGGCGGTACGCCCGTCGGCCAGCAGCGCGACCGCCGCGTCCAATGCCAGCGCGTCGGGCACCGGGTACAGACCCGCCGCGTCCACGACGGCCCGTTCGGCATAGCCGCCCGAACCGCCGGTGGAGCTCACCACCCGCCTACCCACCAGCCCCGGGTCCACGCCGTCGCCCACCGCCGCCACGACACCGCCGACTCCGTTGCCGGGAATCATCGGCAGCCGTGCCTTGAACGGCCCGCTGCCGGTCGCGCGGAACTGCGTCTCCACGAACGTGATGTTGGCGAACGCCACGTCCACGACCGCCTGCCCCGGCCCCGCCACCGGGTCCGGCGCGTCACCGGCGACGAGCACCTCCGGCCCGCCGAACTCCCTCAACCACACCGCTCGCAATTCACAGCCCTCCAGTACGAGAAAACGTCCTGGACGAGGCTGCAACCTCAAGCGCGCTTCAGGTCAAGTCAGGTGATGTCGCGGCGGACCGTGGTGACCATCGCGATCACCGCGAACACCAGCCCGTAGCCCAGCAGCACCAGCGTGCCGCCCCAGGCGGGCAGGGTGTCCAGCTCGCCCGCGCCGCCGAAGCCCCCGGTCGTCCGCGTGATCGCGCGCACCGCCCCGGCGGGGAGCCACTGCCCCACCTGCGGCAGCGCCACCGTCAGGATCGCCTCGACGAGCTGCACCCAGCCGACCGCCACCAGGATCGCCGCGATCTGGTTGCGGATCAGCGCGCCCAGCCCCAGCCCGACGAGCGCGTACAGGCCCATGGCCAGCACCGTCCCGCCCAGGATCATCGGCACGTCGTTGTCGAGCAGCGACGTCGGGCCGCCCCGGATCGCCAGCGCGGGCAGCGCCACCGCCACCGTCACCAGCACCGTCGCCAGTCCGAACCCCAGCCCGAACACGAAGTAGGACACCAGCTTGGCCGCCAGCACCCGGCCCCGCCGCGGCGTGACCAGGAACGCCTGGGTGATCGTCCCGTGCCGGTACTCGCCGGTGATGCCGATGACGCCGAGGATCATCATGAACAGCACGCCGCTGCTGGCGGTGGCGTAGAAGGCGCGCACGGTGTCCGGGTCGGTGACCGGCGGCAGCGCCTGCCGCCCGTCCATCTCGACGCCCGCCAGCGCGATGTAGAACGCCAGCCCCATCACCGTGAACCCCACGCTGAGACCGAGCATGCCCAGCCACATCCGGGTGGACCGGATCTTCAGCAGCTCCGCCTGGATCAGCCGGATCATCCCGTCTCTCCCATCTCCGCCCGGGTCAGCTCCAGGAAGACGTTCTCCAGCCCGGACCGCTCCTCCACCAGCTCCGTCAGCACCGCGCCGGCCTCCAGCGCCGCACGCCCGACCCGCTCGGCGTCCACCCCGCTCACCCAGAGCCGGTCGTCCTCGGACCGCACGGTCGCGCCCGCGTCCTCCAGCGCCCGCCGCAGCTCCTCCGGCTGCCGCGTGCCCACCTTCAGCTCGCCGCCGCGGACCAGCTCGGCCAGCGGCGCGTCCCGCAGCACCCGGCCCCGCGCGACGATCACCACGCGGTCGGCGACCTGCTCGACCTCGGCCAGCACATGGCTCGACACCAGGACGGTGCAGCCGACGTCGGCCAGGTGCCTGAGGAACTCGCGCAGCCAGTGGATCCCGGCGGGGTCCAGGCCGTTGGCCGGCTCGTCCAGGATCAGCACGCGCGGCTCGCCCAGGGTCGCCTCCGCCAGCGCCAGCCGCTGCCGCATGCCGAGCGAGAACCCCAGCACCCTGCGGTCGGCCGCCTCCTTGAGCCCGGTCGCCTCCAGCGCCTCGTCCACCCGCCGCGTCGGCAGCCCGGCCGCCGTGCACACGACCTTCAGATGGTCGCGCGCGCTGCGCCCCGGGTTGAACCCGGTGGCCTCCAGCGCCGCGCCCACCTCCACCACGGGCCGTTCCAGCTCGGCGTACCTGCGTCCGTTGATCAGCGCCCGTCCGGACGTGGGCGCCACCAGCCCGAGCAGCATCCGGAGCGTCGTCGTCTTCCCCGCCCCGTTCGGCCCGAGAAAACCCGTCACCTCCCCGGGCCGGGCCGCGAAGCTCACCCCGTCCACGGCCCGGACCGTCCCGAACCTCTTGGTCAGTTCCTCAACCTCAATCACGGACACATCGTGCCAGCCGCGACAATCCCCCCGCATTGCCCCAATCGGCGGCCCGAGCGCGCCCGCCGACTCTCCCCACGAAGCTCTTTTCTGCTCACAAGCTCCTCTGTAAGCTTTGCGCCGTACTCCACCCCCGTCGTCGGCTAATGATCAGGGATGGCGATGAGCGCCCGGTTGATCGGCCTGTGCCCCGGCTCCGGGCCCGCCCGCCGCGCACGCCTCGCCGTCGCCCTCACCGCGATCACCGCGACGGCCTCCTGCGGCTCGTCCTCCGGCGGCGCCTTCCAGCCGAGCGGCACCTTCGGCGGCCCCTCCGCCCCGCCCGCCACCACGGCCGCCCCGCCCCCGTCGGCCCTCCCCACCGCCCAGGTCGACCAGACCGTCCTGCAGCGCTACCGCGAGTACCAGCGCGTCTACAAGCAGGTCTACGAGACCAACGACCCGGCGCCCCTCGCCGCCGTCGCCACCGACCCCCTCCTCACCAACGTCACCCAGGACGTCGAGAAGACCAGATCGAAAGGCGAGATCTGGCGCTTCACCAACGTCCTCAACCCGAAGATCCAGGGCCGGAGCACCGACGGGACGCAGGTGATCGTCCTCGACTGCGTCCGGACGCTCGGCGCCTACCGCTACTCCGCCAGGACGGGCGAACGGCTCGGCAGCCTGCCCGGCGGCACGGCGCTCTACCAAGTGTTCATGAGGTACGACGCGGGCACCTGGAAAGCCTCCAAAGCCACGCTGGGGAAGAAATGCTGACCAAACCGATCAGGCCGACCGTCACCGCCCTCGCCCTGAGCCTGCTTCCTGCCGGTGCGCTGTTCCTCCTCCCCGAGACCGCCTCGGCCGCCCCCTGCCCGGTCGGTCAGGGCGATGGCTCGGTCAACGTCTGCGCCGGTGGCGGCAATACCCGGCCAGGGTCGGGCGGCGGAGGCGGCGGTGGCGGTGGCGGCGGCGGTGGGGCCGCCCCCACCACGGAAGAGGACCTGGGCTGCCCGGAGGCGGACGGCGGTTTCGCCTGCAACCTCACCGAGGACGGCCCCGAGCCTGCCCCCGCCGTCCCCACCGTCACCGTCGCCAGCATGGCGCGCGACCAGCTGACGATCCCGTCCCCGACCATCCACACCGCCCCCAGCCCGCGGACCTATGTGAAGGTCCGCACCTCCCTGTGGATCGACCAGGCCGACTTCACGACCCGCACCGCCCAGGCCTCGGCCGGCGGTCAGACCGTCACCGCCACCGCGAAGCCGACGTCGGTCACCTGGAACATGGGAGAGAACACGGTCACCTGCACCACGGCCGGCTCACCCGACGGCAGCGAGTGCGGCTACACCTACAACCGCTCGTCGGCGGGCCAGCCCGGCGGCAAGTACTCGATCACTGCCACGACCACCTGGCAGGTGACCTGGACCTGCACGGGGGCGTGCGACCAGCCCGGCGGAACGCTGGACGACATGTCCTCGGCCGCCACGTTCCCCCTCGCCGTCGGAGAGATCCAGACCAACACCAGGAACTGACCGGCGGCGCGGCTGAGGCACCCGGCGTGCGGCGTGCGGGCCAGGGCCTGCCGCCCACGCCGCCATGCGTTCTGCGCGCCCCGGCACGGTGCCGGCCGTGCTCACGAGTCGTCGCCCGGGCCGTCACACCACGGTGTGCCCGTGGGCGGTGGCGAGGGGGGTTAGGTCGGGGTCGCCGTAGTGGGCGCGTAGCTGGGTGAATTGCCGGGCCTTGGCGTCGCCGAAGCGGCGGATTTTCTGGGTGTAGGTGGCGGGGGTGACGAAGGTCGGCGGTGTGGTCTTGCTGTGGAACTTGTCGGCGTACATCACGAGCTGCTCCTCGCCGCTCTCGGCCAGGTAGTCGGCTGCCGGGATGGGCAGGGACTGGGCGCGGACGTCGTCGCGGGTCAGGCCGACGCCGGTGTGGCAGGAGCAGAAGCGGCAGAGGAACTCGGGGAAGCCGAGGTCGCGCAGGAGTTCGTGGCCGAGGACGCCGTGACGTATGTAGCTCGCGTGGTCGAGTTCCCCGGACGGGGTGTACAGGAGATAGACGCCGATGTCGTGCAGGAGGCTTCCGGCGCGTACGAGTTCCGCGTCCAGGTCGAGGGTGTCGCGGGAGAGGAACTGTTCCGCGATTTCGCAGACGATCTGGCAGTGCGTGTAGACGAGTTCGAACGCTTCGGGTGTGGGCGCGTATTTCTCGTGCAGGGCTAGGATCTCTCGGTCTGACGGCAGTCGCATGGAGGACGTCCTATCGAACGTGTACCTCGACCGCCCGGCCGCCGGGATCGTGCAGGACCCGGTGGCCGGGGTTCAGGGAGGTTGACGCGGCGTCGACGGTGAATGCCAACCGCAGGGAATCGGTCCGGCGGTCTGATGTCGCGGGGTAGAGCTCGAAGACGGTGCCGTCGGTCATGACCGCCGCGTAGTGTTCGGGGCCGTTGCCGTGTTGTTCCGGTTTGAAGGTCAGGCCCAGGGAGTCGTAGAAGCGGCGTGTCTCGTCCAGCAGCGGGGTGTAGATGACCAGCAGGCGCAGTCGCACCGTCTGAGTGTAGGAGGCGCCTGAGACGGCCGGGATCGCCCCGCCGCCTCAGGCGCCTTGGTGGTTCAGCGGATCCGGCAGGTGGCGGTGGCGGTCTTGGTGGTGTCGCTTTCGGAGGTGGCGGTCAGCGTCACGTCACCCTTGCGGGCGCCGTTCGACGGCTTGGCCCAGACGTCCACGGTGGTGGCGCCGCCGACCTTGGCGGTGGCCAGGGCGTTCGGGAGCCAGGTCTGCCAGCCCTTGGCGCCGGCCTTCAGGCGGTAGACGTCGGCCGCGCTGTGGCCGGTGCCGCCCTTGCCGGTGTTGCGCAGCGGCAGCGTGCACTTGACCCAGCCGGAGCCGGCGGAGCGGACCGTGGCGGAGTTGAGGCGGACGCCGCGGCGGGCCGGGCCGGCGCCGTCCAGGGACCGGATGGCGACGGTGTAGGAGAGGATGCCCTTGTCGTCGCGCTTGAGGTCGAGGACGTAGAAGTGCAGGCGGTTGGCCTCGTCGACGTACTCGTACTCGCTGCCGGAGTCGGTGCCGGCGTGGAACAGCGCGTCCGACAGCTGACGGTAGTCGCCGATCGTCATCTTCTGCGGCTGCCCGTTGGGCAGGACGAAGTCGACCTTGTCGATGTCCTGCGGGTTGGCGTCCTTCACCCAGATGAACGGCTCACCGCGCGGTTCGGTGTCCTTGGTCTTGGCGAGCAGGACGCCGGAGTCGGGCGTGAACGAGTCGAAGCCCATGCGGTCGACGACCTCGACGGTGTAGTTGTGGTAGCCGCCGCCGTCGCACAGCGGGTCGGTGGAGACGTTGCAGGCGGGGCTCTTGTCACCGTCCGCGCCGAGCTTGACGTTGATGCCCGCCAGCTCGTTCTTGCCGGGCTGCGCGGCGCGCGCCGTCACCTTGGCGACGACGACGCCGGACGCGGCCAGGGCCTCGCGGCTGGTCTGCAGCACCTTGGAGTCGTCGACGATGCCGAGCTTGAGCTTGTTGCGCAGCATGTGCTGGGCACCCATCGAACCGCCGCCGGTGGCCGGGATCGTCCACCGGCTGTGCGGGCCGCCGGGACCGTTGAACGAGCCGCGGCTGAGCATCTCCCACGGACCCGAGTACGCGCGGCGCGGCGGGTTGCCGTACGGGTTGTTGTAGTTGTCGCCGATGCCGAGGATGTGGCTGAACTCGTGGGCGAACACGCCCATGCCCGAGCTCTCCGCCTGCGTGGAGCTGCCCGTGACCGCGTTCGGCCAGATGGTGGAGCCGGCGGCCCAGGACGTCCAGTCGACGTAGCGGGTCTTCACCCAGTTGGGCAGGTTCGGGTCCTGCGGCCCCCACTCGGGCGGGACCTCCTCCTTGGAGTTGAACTTCATCTGCCCGAATTCCTGCCATGTGGACGACTCGTCCTGGCCGGCCGAGAGGTAGAAGACGAAGTCGAACTCGGCGGCCTTGGCCTCGCCGACGTCGGCGATCCAGGCAGCGCGGGCGTCGCGGCGGATGTCGCGGCCGCAGGTGTCGCCGGAGGGGCAGCCGGTGCCGCCCTGGAAGGAGTCGATGCCGTACTCGTGGGACTTGCCGGGCATCCGGTAGCCGCCGAACGCGGTCAGGTCGACGCCGTACCGTCCGCCGGAGTCCTCCATCCAGTACTCGTGCAGCGTGTGCCCGCGGTTGAGGGCCTGCGGCTTGTTGAGGAAGTCCTGGTAGAACTTGGCGACCTGGTCGCGCGGGACGCCGCCGACGAGGGTCGGGTTGCCGAAGATGGTGGAGTTCTTCGGCTGGGTCACCACGAACGGCTGGTTGGGGTAGTCGACCAGCACCACGGCGCCCTTGAAGTTCTTCACCGACCCCTTGCGCGACGGGTCGGCCCAGTTCGTGCCGGGGACGGGCTTGTAGTCGTCCCAGGTCATGGTGTCGGGCAGCTCGTAGTTCTGCGGGTCGACCGGCCGCGGCTGCCCGGCGGCGTAGGTGCGCGTCCGCTGGCTCTCCTGCCACGGCTGGGTCTTCGGCCAGTGGCGCATCTGCCAGGGGTTGGGGGTCGGCTCCGGTATGCGCGGTCGCGGTTGCGCCGCGGCCGGCGCCGCCGCCAGGACGGTCGCCAGCGCCAGCCCCGCCGCGGCGGACACCATGAGTCTCTTTCGGGCGAGCATGTCTCCCCTGTCTCTCAAAGGTCGGTGAGACGGTAAAGACGCGCGAATCGCGGTGCAACGGCCGACTTAGACGATCTTGTCTGGGTCGGCCTGGCAGCTCACGCCAGCATCTCCGCTGAGCTGGGACGAAAACGGTCAGAGCGTCGTCAACCGGCCGCCGAGCAGGCGCTCGAACCGCGCGACGAGGGCCCGACCCGCCTCGCCGCCCGCCGCGTACCGCGCCTTCGCAAGGCGGGAGCGTGCCCAGCGTTCCGGTTTCGGCCCGGGGGAAGCCTCCCCGGCCGCGCCTACGCCAGCAGGTCGCGGGTGGCCAGGACGATGCCGTCCTCGTCGCTGTAGAGCCAGTCGCCCGGGCGGAACTCCACGCCGCCGAACGTCACCGGGACGTCCACCTCGCCCGCCGCGTCCTTGGCGCTCTTGCGCGGGTTGGAGCCCAGGGCCTTGATGCCCAGGTCCAGCGTGCGCAGCGTGGCGACGTCGCGCACCGCGCCGTTGATCACCACGCCGGCCCAGCCGTTGCGCACCGCCGCCCCGGCGATCAGGTCGCCCATCAGCGCCGACGCCAGCGAGCCCGCGCCGTCCACCACCAGCACGCGCCCCTCGCCGGGGGTGTTCAGCAGCCGCTTGACCAGGCCGTTGTCGCGCAGGCAGCGCACCGTCGCCACCGGGCCCGCGAACGCCGCGCGCCCCCCGTAGTGGCGGAACTGCGTCTCGCAGCTGCGCAGCTCGTCCCCGAAGTCGTCGATCAGGTCGGCGGTCGCGAACTCCATGCCGGGAGCCTACCGTTCAGTAATGCGACGCCGGGCGCTCGGGGCGCTCGGGGGAGTCGGTGGGACGGCCGATCAGCCGGGACAGCACGATCGCGGTCTTGGTGGCGGTGATGTTGTCCTCCCGCCGCAGCCGCTCCAGGGCCTGCTCCAGATGCTGGATGTCGCGGGCGCGCACGTGCACCAGCGCGCTGGCGTCACCGCTGACGGTGTAGGCGGCGACGACCTCCGGATGCTTGCGGATGCTGGCGTAGATCTCCTCCGGCGACGTCGCCCCGGTGCAGAAGATCTCGATGAACGCCTCGGTGGTCCAGCCCAGCGCGGCCGGGTCCACCACCGCGGAGAACCCGGTGATCACGCCGTCCGCCCGCAGCCGGTCGACCCGCCGTTTCACCGCCGGGGCGGACAGGCCCACCGCGTCACCGATCTGCGCGTACGAGGCGCGGCCGTTCTCCAGCAGCTGCGCAACGATTCGACGGTCCAGCTCGTCAAGACGCAACAAACATCTCCCTTGAAGTGCACTTTCTTCAATGGTCGGCGGGTTCATCCCGAACATACGCTGTGAGGGGACCACCGGCCACCGTCCGGCGCCCCGGCATGCCGCATCGCGTCCACACCGCTGTTAAGGAGCTTGCGTGTCTCGTACCGAACGGCTGCGGGCCATGTCCGAGGAGCACGGCGCGCACACCTACCACCCGCTCCCGGTCGTCATCGCCGAGGCCGAGGGGGCGTGGGTGACCGACGTGGAGGGCCGCCGCTATCTGGACATGCTGGCGGCGTACTCCGCGGTCAACTTCGGGCACCGCAACCCGCGGCTGGTGGCCGCGCTCGCCCGGCAGCTCGAGCGCGTCACGCTGGTCAGCCGGGCCTTCGACCACGACCAGTTCGGGCCGTTCGTCGCGGAGCTGGCCGAGCTGTGCGGCAAGGACATGGTGCTGCCGATGAACAGCGGCGCCGAGGCGGTGGAGAGCGCGCTCAAGACCGCCCGCAAGTGGGGCTACGAGGTGCGCGGCGTGCCCGCCGACCGGGCCACGATCATCACGTTCGAGGGCAACTTCCACGGCCGGACGACGACGATCATCAGCTTCTCCACCGACCCGGAGGCGAAGAACTCCTACGGCCCGTACACGCCCGGCTTCCGCACCGTCCCGTACGGCGACGTGGCGGCGCTGCGCGCGGCCATGGACGACACCACGGTGGGGGTGCTCGTCGAGCCGATCCAGGGCGAGGCCGGGGTGAACGTGCCGCCCAGCGGGTTCCTGACCGCGGTGCGCGAGCTGTGCACCGAGTTCGGCGCGCTGATGATCGCCGACGAGATCCAGTCGGGGCTGGGCCGCACCGGCACCACGTTCGCCGTCGAGCACGAGAACGTCGTCCCCGACATGTACCTGCTGGGCAAGGCGCTGGGCGGCGGCATCCTGCCGGTGTCGGCGGTGGTGGCCGACGCCGACGTGCTCGGGGTGTTCCGGCCCGGCCAGCACGGTTCCACGTTCGGCGGCAACCCGCTGGCGTGCGCGGTCGCCCGGGAGGTGATCGCCATGCTGCGGACCGGCGAGTACCAGGAGCGCTCCCGCGAGCTGGGCGCCCACATGCACCGGCGGCTCGGCGAGCTGCCGTCCGACCTGGTGCGGGAGGTGCGCGGGCGCGGCCTGTGGGCCGGCGTGGAGCTGCGCGGCAAGGCGCGGGCCGTCAGCGAGCGCCTGATGGAGCTGGGCGTGCTGGCCAAGGAGACCCACGACACCACGCTGCGGCTGGCCCCGCCGCTGGTGATCGACCGCGCGGACCTCGACTGGGCCCTGGACCGGCTGGCCGTGGCGCTGTCCGCCGCCTCCCCCGCTCCCGTGGTGGCTCGCGAGGCGATCGGGCAGGCGTGATCGTGTAGACCGCGAGCTTGACGAGGGCTTCCCACAACGGCGTGGGGAGCCCTCGTCGCGTTGTGCGCCCGCGTTGTGCGCCCGCGTTGTGCGTCAGGTTCGCGGCGCTACGCGTGACATGGGACGTCCACGCGGAATAGTCTATGTGGACTATTCCGCAAGGATCAGGAAACCCGCATGTCGAGACCCATCACACCGCTGGCGCTCACCGTGCTGCGGATGCTGTGCGACGGGCCCATGCACCCGTACGAGATGCAGCAGCGCATCCGCAAGCACGCCTACGACCACGCCGTCAAGGTCACCCACGGCGCGCTGTACAACTCGGTCGAGCGGCTGGCCGGGCAGGGGCTGATCGAGCCGGTGCAGACCAGCCGGGAGGGCCGCCGGCCGGAACGCACCGTCTACCGCATCACCGACACCGGCCGCGACGCCGCGCACCGGCGGCTCGCCGACATCCTGTCCGCGCCCGTCGAGGAGTACCCCCTGTTCGACGCCGGGCTGGCGTTCATCAACCTGCTGCCGGAGGACGAGGTCGCCCAGCACCTGGAGACCCGGCGCAACGCGCTTGAGTTCCTGCTGGGCGGGCACCAGACCGCCTATGAGGCGCTGCGCGAGCGCGGCGTCGAACGTTACAAGCTCCTGGACATGGAGCTGAACATCGCCCGCGTCCGCACCGAGCTGGAGTACGTGCGGGCGCTCGTGGACGACCTCGCCGAGGGGCGGATGACCTGGGCCGACGACGACCGACTGACCATCTGTCACCCGCACGGTGACACTCCCGACGAGGAGATCTCCGCATGACGCGCTGGCGCGGCAACCCCTGGGCGATCCTGCTCACCCTGTCCCTCGGGTTCTTCATGACCCTGCTGGACCTGACCATCGTGAACATCGCGATCCCCAGCATGATCGACAAGCTGGGCGCGTCGCTGGACGAGACGCTCTGGGTGCTGAACGCCTACGTGCTGGTGCTGGCCGTGCTGCTGATCACCGGCGGCCGGCTCGGTGACCTGGTGGGCAAGAAGACCCTGTTCATCGCCGGCGTGGCCGTGTTCACCCTGGCCAGCCTGGCGTGCGGGGTGGCCCAGGACCCGGCCTGGCTGATCGGCGCCCGGGCGGTGCAGGGCCTGGGCGCGGCGCTGCTCATGCCGCAGACCATGGCGATCATCATCGACACCTTCCCGCCGCAGCGGCGCGGCGCCGCGCTCGGCCTGTGGGGCGCGGTGGCCGGGGTGTCCACGATCGCCGGGCCCACCGTCGGCGGCCTGCTGGTCACCACCCTGGACTGGCGGTGGATCTTCTTCGTCAACCTGCCGATCGGCGTGCTGGTGCTGGCCATGGCGGTGCCGATCCTGCCCGCCCCCACCCGCACCGTGCGGCACCGCTTCGACGTGACCGGGGTGCTGCTGGCCTCGGCCGCGTTGTTCTGCCTGACCTTCGCGCTCACCGAGGGCGAGAAGTTCGAGTGGGCCCGGTGGATCTGGGCGATGATCGGCGCGGCGGTGGTGCTGTTCGCCGTCTTCCTGGTGCACCAGCGCTCCCGCCAGGACCGCGAGCCGCTGGTGCCGTTCACGCTGTTCCGCGACCGCAACTTCGCCGTGCTGACCTTCGTCGGCGCCACCGTGTCGGTCGGCATGATCGGCCTGTTCCTGCCGATGACGATCTACCTGCAGTCGGTGCAGGGCCACAGCGCCCTGGCCGCCGGACTGATCATGGCGCCGTCGGCGGTGATGTCGATGCTGCTGGCGCCGGTCGCCGGACGGCTGACGGACCGGATCGGCGGCAAGTTCCTGCTGATGGGCGGGCTGGTGCTGTACGCGGTGGGCACGGTGTGGCTGGTGGCCGTCGTGGAGGTGGGCACCTCCTGGCCGACGTTCCTGGCGCCGCTGGTGGTGTCGGGCGTGGGCGTCGGCGGGGTGTTCGCGCCCATGACCACCGAGGCGACGCGCAACGTGCCGCCCCGGCTGGCGGGCGCGGCCGCGGGCGTCAACAACACCGTCCGGCAGGTCGGCTCGGTGCTGGGCAGCGCGGTCGTCGGCGCCGTCATGCAGAACCGGCTGGCCGCGGCGCTGCGGGACGAGGCCGTCGCACGGTCCGGCGCGGTGCCCGCGCAGCTCCGTGAGGGGTTCGTCGCCGGGTTCGCCAACGCGGCCAGGGGCGGGCTGGAGGTCGGGCCCGGCCAGACGGGCGCGCACCCGCTCCCGTCGAACGTGCCGCCGAGCGTCGCGCACCGGGTGCAGGAGGTGGCCGCCCAGGTGTTCGGCCACGGGTTCGTGCACGCGCTCAAGCCCACGATCGCGGTGCCCGTCGTGGCCGTCCTGCTGGGCGCGGCCGCCTGCCTGGGCGTCCGCAGCTACCGGGCGCCCGCCCGCGCCGTGGACGCCGACACCACCCCCGCGCCGCTGGCCGGATGAGCCGGACGCCCCGCGCTCCGGGCCGTCCCGGCGCTCCGGGCCACCGGGGTCAGGCGATGCCCCGGTACTCGCCCTCGTAGAAGATCAGCGGCTTGCCGGACGGGTCGGGCACGTCCAGGGCGAGGACCTCGCCCACCACGATGCTGTGGTCGCCGCCGTCGTGCACGGCGTGCGTCCGGCACTCCAGCGCGGCCACCGCGCCCGCGAAGATCGCGGCGCCGGTGGCCGCGCCGCGCCGGTGCTCCCAGTCGCGCAGCGGGTCGTCCAGCGGCCGTCCCCGGGTGGCGAACCAGCGCGAGGCGTCCTCCATGTCCTCGGTCAGCACCGACACCGCCCACACCCCGGTGTCCAGCACCACGTCGTGGAACCGCGCCGTCCTGTCCACGCAGAACAGCACCAGCAGCGGGTCCAGGGACACCGAGGTGAACGCGTTGACGGTCATGCCGTGGTCGACGCCGCCCGCGACCGTGGTGACGACGGCGACGCCGGTGGCGAACCTGCCCACCACCTGCCGGAACCGCAGGGGGTCGACCTGCGGTGCGGCGACGTCGGGATCGGCGCACCGCGCACGGGGGTCACTGGGGTCACTGCTCACGACGCGACCACTTTAGGGCCGCGACTGGCGCTCGCGCGCCTGCCCGTGTCCCATCTCACGCGGCCCGGCGTCCGGTGCCGCCTCCGGCTCCGCGCCCGGGCCCGCGTCCGGTCGGATGTCCGCCTTCGGCGCGGGCATCGGGCCCCGGACGAGCCACTCCCCCGGCGGACGGCGGCCCGGCTGCAGCGCCGCCGCGATGACCGCGCCGACGACCCCGCCCAGGATGAAGACGTATCCCGCCGCCGTGCCCGGGACCACCAGGTCGCCCTCGGCCCGCTTCATCGACATCAGCAGCACCACCACGCCCCACGGCACGGCGAACACCACGCCGCCCAGCGGCGACCGCATCGCCCAGGCCGCCAGGCGCACCGCGGCGAAGTTCACCGCGGTCAGCAGGATCGCCGCCACCGGCACCGAACCGGCCAGCCATCCCTGGGCGAACGACCCGAGCACCCCGAACAGCAGCCCCAGCACACCGAGCGCCGCGTAGGCGGCCCCGGCGGCGACCGCCTCGGCCGACGACTCGCCCGGCGGCTCGGCCGACGGCCCATCCGGCGGCCCGCCCTGCGGCCCGTTCTCCGCTGCGGCGGGCTCGGCGTCCGCGTCCCGCACCGGGGGCGTCCCGGCCTCGGACGGCCGCTGGTCGTCGTCCCTGTCCACGCCCGTCAGCGTAGCCCCGCGCCACCGTCTCGGCGAAACGACCGAACCCCCGGCCGGGGACCCGGACGCCCGGCGAGCGGTCAGGCGGATCCGGCGCGTCCGGCCGGTTCGGCGAACAGGTCGGTCTCGCGGCCGTTGGGACCGGCCGGGCCGAGCTCCCCCGCCAGCAGGATGAAGTACTCGGTGCCGAACGCCTGCTGTCCCAGGTTGTTCGACAGCGCGAAGAACGGGCCGACCTCGTCGGGCGCCACCGTGATCTGGGTGTGGTGCGCGCGCAGCGCCGCGATCTTGGCGGGCAGATGGGCGCGGGCGTCCACCTGCGTGGTGACCTGGTGGTCGGGGATGCCCGAGCCGAGGTCGTCCAGGCTGGCGACGCGCGGGAACGGCAGCCGCGCCTCGCGCATCACCGCGACGGCGCGCGCCAGCACCGACCGGGGCATGGCGTAGGCGTAGAACTTGGCCACCTGCCAGGGCTCGCCGCCGTCCTCGTACCGCGGGTCGGCGGCCAGCTCGAAGGCCCGCCAGGTCACCCGGTGCGCCTGGATGTGGTCGGGGTGGCCGTAGTTGCCCCGCTCGTCATAGGTGACGATCACCTGCGGCCGCACGTCCCGGATGATCTTCACCATCTCGGCGGCGGCCTCGTCCACGTCGGCCCGCCAGAAGCAGCGCGGGTCGTCGTTGGACGGCGTGCCCATCATCCCCGAGTCGCGCCAGCGGCCCGGTCCGCCCAGGTAGCGGTGGTCGCGCACGCCCAGCGCGGCGCACGCCTCGGCGAGCTCGCCGATGCGGTACTCGCCGAGCCGGTCCTCCTTGTCGGCGGCCAGATGGCGCAGCTCGCCCGGGATGACCTCGCCCTCCTCACCGAGCGTGCAGGTGACCAGGCAGACGTGGGCGCCCTCGGCCGCGTACTTGGCCATGGTCGCCCCGGTCCCGATGGACTCGTCGTCCGGGTGGGCGTGGACGAACAGGATGCGCGGCTCCTTCATAGGATCCGAGCCTACTCAGGACCGACACGTTGGTCGCGAGCCCTCCAGGGGTGATGCGGGGCACGCCCGCGCGGAGCGTCACCGCCGGGCGCCCTGCCGCCGTCTCGCGCGCCGCGTCCGCGCGGCGCGCCGGGTGCTACTCGCCGGTTCCCTGGTCGCCCCCGCCGCCACCACCGCCGCCGCCACCGCCGGTGCCGCCACCGCCGCCACCGGTGCCCCCGTCGCCGCCGTCACCGCCGTCGCCGGTGCCGCCGCCTCCGCCGGGAGGCTCGGTGTCGGGCGTGGACGGGGAGCTCGGCGGCGTGAACGTCGGCCGGGTGGGCCGGATCGGCGTGGTCGGCTCGACGCTCGGACGGGTCGGCTCGGTGGTGCGCGGGCGCGTCGGCAGCTCGCGCGTGGGCTCGGGCTCCTCGGTCTGCTGCGGCTCGTCGGTCTCGGTGTCGGTGACCGACTCCGACGCGGGCGGGCTGCTCGGCGAGCCGGGCTCCTCGTCGCCGTTGGACATCATCACCATGCCGACGACCAGCGCCAGCACCGCGATCGCCGCGACGGCGGCCAGGATCGGCCACCGCGAGGACCGGTCGTCGTCCGGGTAGCCGCCGTAGCCGCCCCCCGCGGAACGGTGCCGGCCCGGCGGGCGGCCGGGCGGCGGGCCCATCGGCTGCACCGGCGGCAGCGCCTCGCGGATCGCCTGGGTCTCGCTCACCGGCTGCATCGGCCCCGTCCGGCCCATCGCCCGGGTGGCGTCCGGGGGCGGCGGCGCGCCGTGGCCCGCGGCCATCTGCGACCCCTCGGCCAGCAGCGTGGTGGCCTGCGCCGGGTCGTCCATCCGGGTCTGCGCGGCCGGGCCGCTGCCGATCAGCCGCATCATCAGGTGCTGCGCGGTGGGCCGCCGGGTCGGCTCCTTGGCCAGGCACGCCGCCAGCAGCGGCTTGAGGTCGTCGGGGACGCCGTCCAGCGTCGGCGGCTCGTGCATCACCCGGTTGATCACGGCGACCACGGTGTCGTCGCCGAACGGCGGACGGCCGGTGGCGGCGAACACCATGGTGGCCGCCCACGCCCAGATGTCCACCGCCTCGGTGAGGGTGGCGCCCGCCACCTGCTCGGGCGCCATGTAGGAGGGCGTGCCGATCGCCTTGGTCGCGGCGGTCTGCCCGGTGTCCAGGGCCCGCGCGATACCGAAGTCGATCACGCGCGGCCCGTCCGGC
Source organism: Actinomadura miaoliensis (assembly GCF_039536785.1). Taxonomy (NCBI): domain Bacteria; kingdom Bacillati; phylum Actinomycetota; class Actinomycetes; order Streptosporangiales; family Thermomonosporaceae; genus Actinomadura; species Actinomadura miaoliensis. The sequence continues at coordinate 58,662 of NZ_BAAAZG010000010.1, read as the reverse complement.
GCCATGATCACGTTGTGCGGCTTGAAGTCGCGGTGCACGATCCCGGCCTGGTGGATGGCCACCAGCGCGGTCGTGGTGCCGATCGCCAGCCGCTCCAGCGCCGCCCCGTTGAGCGGACCGTCCTCGATGATCTGCCGGTGCAGCGACTTGCCCGGCACGTACTCGCTGGCGATGTACGGCTGGTCGCCCGCGACGTCGGCCTCCAGCACCTGGGCGGTGCAGAAGCGGGCGACCTGCTTGGCGGCCTGCGCCTCCCGGACGAACCGGTTGCGCGCCGAGGCGTCCCCGGCCAGGTCGGCGCGCAGCAGCTTGATCGCGGCCTGGGTGCCCGTGGACGGGTCGACCCCGAGGTACACCACGCCCTGCCCGCCTTCTCCGAGTCGTTCGACCACGTCGAACGAACCCAGCCGCCGGGGATCTCCCGGCTGCAGCTCCGGCATGGACCACTCCTTACAGCCCGCGACGACATGTGCGATGGGGAAGCTTTGAGCTTACGCGAGCCCGGTGACGGGCACGGGCCGTTCTCGCCCGTCGCGATCGCCGGCCACCGGCCGGTGCCCTCGCGTCCGGGCGCGTGTCGGCAACCCCGTCCTGTCTAGAGCACTGCCCGCCCCGGTTCAACCGGCATGCCGGAATCCACCCGGGTTACCCGTCACGTCACCCGCCGCGCCCGCGCCCGCGCGCGCCCGGTGCGGGGCACCCGTCACGCGGGATGTCCGGCGCGGCTGGCAGACTCGTTACGCGTGGGCGGCGCCTGAAGGCGATCTGCAGGGCTAGTGGTGGGAGACAGGGCAATTGAGCATCAGCTTTCCGCGGCAGAGCGCGCGTACGCGGCGGTTCACCCTCGGCGTCCCACGGGCCTTCCAGGTGGCGCCGGACGGGTCCCGCGTGGTGTTCCTGCGCACCCGGGCGGGCGACGACCCGGTGACGTGCCTGTGGACGCTCGACCCCGCGACCGGTGAGGAGCGGCTGGTCGCCGACCCGGCGGCGCTCGACCTGCCCGGCGAGCAGAGCCTGCCGCCCGAGGAGCGCGCCCGCCGCGAACGGGCCCGTGAGCAGGCGGGCGGCATCGTCGGTTACGCCGTGGACCGCGACGTGCGCCAGGCCGTCTTCACCCTGGCCGGGCAGCTGTTCCTCGCCGACCTGGAAACCGGGCAGGTCCGCGGCCTGCCCGCCACCACCCCCGTGTTCGACCCGCGTCTCGACCCGGCCGGGCGGCGCGTGGCGTACGTGTCCGGCCGCACCCTGCGCGTGCTGGACGTGGCGAGCGGCGAGGACGCCGCGCTGGTGACGCCCGAGTCCGAGCAGGTGTCCTACGGGCTGGCGGAGTTCATCGCGGCCGAGGAGATGAACCGCATGCGGGGCCACTGGTGGGCGCCCGACGGCGAGACGCTGCTGGCCGCGCGGGTGGACGAGACGCCCGTGCTGCGCTGGCACATCGCCGACCCCGCCAACCCCGAGCAGCCCCCGGTCGAGGTGGCCTATCCCGCCGCCGGCACGCCGAACGCCATCGTCTCGCTGGTGCTGCTGAAGCTGGACGGCCGCCGCACGGCGGTCGCCTGGGACCGCGGCGAGTTCCCCTACGTGGTCACCGCCGTCTGGGACGGGCACGGCCTGCTGGTCGTGGTGCAGACGCGCGACCAGCGCGTCCAGCGGCTGCTCAAGGTCGACCCGTCGTCCGGCGAGACGGCGCTGCTGCACACCCTGCACGACCCGGTGTGGACCGAGATCGTGCCGGGCGTCCCGGCCCGGCTGGGCAACGGCGAGGTCGTCTGGATCGTCGACGACCGGGAGAGCGACACCCGGCGCCTGACCGTCGCCGGGAAGCCCGTCACCCCGGCGGGGCTGCAGGTGCGGTCCGTGCTGGGCGTGGAGGGCGAGACGGTGCTGTTCACCGCCTCGCAGGAGCCGACGGAAGCGCACGTGTGGTCCTACGGCCCGGACGGGGTCGTCCGGCTCACCGACGACCCGGGGGTGTTCACGGGCGTCCGCTGCGGCGAGGTGACCGTGCTGACCGGCTCCCGGCTGGACAGTCACGGCGTGTCCACTGAGGTCCGCGGGCCCGGCGGCGCCGTCCACCCGATCGCGTCGCGCGCCGAGACCCCGGTGGTGACGCCGCGGGTGGAGCTGCTGCACGCCGGGGAGCGCGCGATCCGCACGGCCGTGGTGCTGCCGGCGGACTGGAAGCCCAGCGACGGGCGGCTGCCGGTGCTCATGGACCCCTACGGCGGCCCGCACGCCCAGCGGGTGCTGGCCGTGCGGCGCGCCTACAACGAGGCCCAGTGGCTGGCCGACCAGGGCTTCGCCGTGGTGATCGCCGACGGCCGCGGCACCCCGGCGCGCGGCCCGGCCTGGGAGCGCGCGGTCGACCGCGACTTCACCGGGCCGGTGCTCGAGGACCAGATCGCCGCGCTGGAGGAGGCCGCCCGCCGCCACCCCGGCGCGCTGGACCTGGGCCGGGTGGGCATCCGCGGCTGGTCGTTCGGCGGCTGGCTGGCCGCGCTGGCGGTGCTGCGCCGCCCCGACGTGTTCCACGCGGCGGTGGCGGGCGCCCCGCCCACCGACTGGCGGCTGTACGACACCCACTACACCGAGCGCTACCTCGGCCACCCGGACGAGGAGCCCGAGAGCTACGCCGCCCACTCGCTGATCGAGGACGCGCCGCGGCTGGAGCGTCCGCTGCTGCTGATCCACGGCCTGGCCGACGACAACGTGGTGGCCGCCCACACGCTGCGCCTGTCCAGCGCGCTGCTGGCGGCCGGCCGGCCCCACACCGTCCTGCCCCTGTCCGGCGTCACCCACATGACCCCGCAGGAGGTCGTCGCGGAGAACCTGCTGAACCTCCAGGTCGGTTTCCTGAAGGACGCGCTGGCCGAACGCAGGGCGTGAGTCACCGCGAGGGCTCCCTGTCACCGTGCCGGGACGAGTCACCGTGCCGGGACGAGTCGCCGTGCCAGGAGGACCAGAGGGCGGCGTAGGAGCCGTCCGCGGCGATGAGCTCATCGTGGGTGCCGAGTTCGGTGACGCGGCCGTTCTCCACGACGGCCACGCGGTCGGCGTCGTGCGCGGTGTGCAGGCGGTGCGCGATCGCCACGACCGTGCGGCCGTCCAGCACGGCGGCCAGGGTGCGTTCGAGGCGGCGCGCGGCGCGCGGGTCGAGCAGGGACGTCGCCTCGTCCAGCACCAGCGTGTGCGGGTCGGCCAGGACGAGCCGGGCCAGCGCGAGCTGCTGGGCCTGGGCGGGTGACAGCGCCTCGCCGCCGGAGCCCACCAGCGCGTCCAGGCCGGGGCCGTCCCAGTCGACGGCCCGCAGCGCCGCCTCTGCCTCGGCGTCGGTGACCGGCCGCGCCATCACCAGGTTGTCCCGGACGGTGCCGCGGAACACGTGGTGGTCCTGGGTGACCAGGGCGACGTGGCCGCGCAGGTCGTCCAGCGGCAGGTCCACCAGCGGGACGGCGCCCGCGCCCTCGCCCACGGTGACCGTGCCGGCGCGCGGCCCGTCCACCCCGGCCAGCAGGCGTCCCAGCGTGGACTTGCCCGCGCCGCTCGGCCCCACCACGGCCAGCCGCTCGCCGGGACGCAGCGTCAGGTCGACGTCGTGCAGGACGTCGTGGCCGCCTCGGTAGGCGTAGCGCACGCCCCGGGCGGCCAGGCGTTCCCCGTCGGGCCGGGCGCCGCCCGGCGAACGGTCGGGCGGGACGTTGCCGACGCCCAGCAGCCGGGCCAGCGACGCGCGGCCGAGCTGCAGCTCGTCCAGCCAGGTGAGCAGCACGTCCACCGGGCCGATGAGCTGCTGCACGTACAGGGTGGCGGCGGTCACCTGGGCCAGCGACGCCATGCCGTGGATGTGGAACAGGCCGCCGACGAACACGGTGGCCGCGACCGGCAGCACGAAGGAGAACTCCGCCACCGGGAACAGCACGGTGCGCAGCCGCAGCGTGTAGCGCTCGGCGCGGTAGGAGCCGGCGATGTCGTCGTCGCAGCGCCGCATCCGCCGCTCGGCCAGGCCCAGCGCGTCGACGGTGCGGGCGCCGTGCACGGTCTCGGCGAGCCCGTCGGTCATGTTCGCCCAGGCGACCATCTCGCGCTCGTAGCCGGCGCCGGCGCGGCGCAGGTACCAGCGCATCACGCCCCACAGCAGCGGGACGACGACCAGGCACGGCAGCGCCACCAGCGGCCCGGTCAGCGCCAGCGCGCCCAGCGTGAACGCGATGGACAGCAGGGAGATGAGGATCTCCGGCGCGGCGTGCCGGACGGTGTTCGACAGCGTGTCGACGTCCCGGGAGGTGCGGCTCAGCAGGTCGCCGGTCCCGGCGCGTTCGACGCGCGACAGCGGCAGCGCCAGCACCCGGCCGACGAACTCCTCGCGCAGCTCGGCCAGGATCCGCTCGCCCAGCCGCGCGGACGCGTAGTAGGCGTACCGGACCAGGACGCCCTGTGCGACCACGAAACCGGCGATGGCCAGGGCGACGGTGTCGATGTCGGCGTCGCCGCGTTCCACCCCCTCCACCAGGTCGCCCAGCAGCCGCGGGGTGACCAGCCCGGCCACCGCGGCCAGCGCGTGCAGGGCCAGCGCGCCGAGCAGGGCGCGGGGGTGGCGCAGCAGCAGGCGCCGGGCGTGCGCGCGCACCTGCGCCGACGTCGCCACGGGCAGGATCTCGGTGCTCACGGCCGGTGGTCCTCCTGGGTCGTCGTGGGCGGACGGCCGTCTCGCCGGGCGCTGTCAGGGGTGTGTCAGGGTGCGGCCTCGCCGCGGGTGACGGCCGCGGCGTAGCGGGGCTCGGACGCCAGCAGGTCGCGGTGGCGTCCCTCGGCGGCCACCGCGCCGTTCTCGACGTACGCGACGTGGTCGGCGCGGTCGAGCATGAGCGGGCTCGTCGTGCACACCACGGTGGTGCGGCCCGCGCGGGCGGCGCCGAGCCGGTCGGCGATACGCGCCTCGGTGTGCGCGTCGACGGCGCTGGTCGGCTCGACCAGGACCAGCACCTCGGGGTCGGCCACCAGCGCGCGGGCCAGCCGCAGCCGCTGCCGCTGCCCGCCGGAGAACTCGCGTCCGGCCTCGGCGACGTGCGCGTCCAGGCCGATGGCCTCGACGATGTCCTCGGCACTGGCGGCCCGCAGCGCCGCGTGCAGCGTCGCGTCGTCCACCGGGCCGCCGAAGCCCGGGGTGAGGGCGTCGCGCAGCGTCCCGGAGAACAGGCGGTCCTCGTTGACGGCGACGACGATCCGTTCGCGCACGTCGGCGATGTCGCGCAGCGGGACGCCGCCGTAGGCGACCTCGCCGTCGGCGTGCCGGCCGAGGCGGTCGGCGATGGCCTGGGCGTCGCGCGGGTCCGACGCGGCGAGCGCGGTGAGCCGTCCGGGCCGCACGACCAGGCCGGACGCCGCGTCCGCCAGCTCGGCGGGCCCGTCCGGGACGATGCCGCCGGAGTGCGGGAGGTCGGGTTCCGTGCGCAGCACCCGCACGACCCGTCCGGCCGCGACGTGCCCCCGGGTGAGCTTGCCCGCCATCTCCCCGATCGTCTTCAGCGGCGCGACCAGGAACACCGCGTACCCGTAGCCCGCGACCAGCTCGCCCACGCTGATGGCGCCGGACTGGGCCAGCCGGGCGCCCACCCAGGTGACCACGGCGAGCAGCAGTCCGAGCAGCAGCCCCTGGGCGCCCATGAGCCGCGAGTCGGCCCACGCCACGGCCACGCCCGCCCGGCGCACCCGCTGCGACTCGTCCCGGTAGCGGTCGGCGAACAGCGCCTCGCCGCCGATGCCGCGCAGCACCCGCAGGCCCGCCACCAGGTCGGTGGCGCGGCTGTTCAGCTCGCCGACCAGCTCGCGGTGGCGCTGCTCGCGCTCGCGCAGCGGCCGCAGCATCGGCCCGCCCACCGCAAGGATCACCGGGACGCCGACCAGCACGACCAGGCCGAGCGGCGGGGAGGTGGCCAGCATCAGGCCCGCCACCACGACGAGCGCGGCGACGGCGCCGCTGCCGCGCGCCAGGATGTCCAGGGAGTCGCCGATGTCGTCCACGTCCGACACGCCGACGCTGACCGCCTCGCCCGCGCCGATCCGCCGCGGCAGCGTGCCGCCGAGCCGGGTCGCCTGCCGGGTGACGAGCTGGATGGTGCGATAGGCGGCGGACAGCCAGTTGTAGATGGCCATGCGGTGCCGCAGCACCCCGGTCGCGGCGACGCCGACGCCGAGGCCGAGCAGCGCGCCCGACCACAGCGCCAGCGCGGACGCGTCGCGTGCCGTCACACCGTCGTCCACCGCCCGGCCGATCACGGCGGGCATGAGCGCCTGGCAGAGCATCCACACCACGCCGAGGGCCGCCCCGGCCAGCACGGTGCGCCACTGCAGGCGCGTCAGCCACAGCAGGTAGCGGCCGGGCGAGCGCACGTCGGGGATCCCGGGGTCGGCGACCGGTAAGCGCTTCACATGGCCGAAGAGTATGCGGCGCGGATCCGGAGTTCGACTGGTTTTTCCGGCGCGCGAGGCCCGTTCCGAGGGCTCTTGCCATGATGCCGGGGTGCGGGCGGTCGATCGAAGACGCTAAGGTCAGGGTGTACGGAGCGGCCCCGCACCGCTCCCCTGAGCCGCGATCCGCCGCCCGCCGCGATCCGCCGACCGCGATCCGCGCGCGCCGCGGTCCGGCCCGTGGTCGCGGGACGGTCGTCGTCCGTCGGAGCACCGCGGGTGCCCCGTGCCGTCAGACCGCCGAGAGTCCGGAACCTCAGTGAGCACGATCAGCCAGCACACCCGTCCCGCGGCGCCGCCGGGCACCGAGGACAGGATCGACCTGCTCCTCATCGACGACGACCCCGGCAACGTCCGCGTGGTCGAGAAGATGCTCGTCGAGGCCGGGCTGGACATCAGCATGGCCGTGGCCGACAGCCTGGACGCGGCGCGCCGCCGGCTGACCCGCCGCATCCAGTGCATCCTGGTGGACCTGTCCACCCCGGGCATCGACCACCTGGAGGGGCTGCGGCAGGTGCTGGGCATGTCCGAGCACGCCGCGGTGGTGGTGCTGACCGGCCTGGCCGACGTGCACCTGGGGGTGCGGGCGGTCGCGGCGGGCGCCGAGGACTACCTGGTCAAGCAGGAGGTGGACGGGCCGCTGCTGGCGCGCGCCATCCGCTACGCCATCGAGCGCAAGCGCGCCGAGGAGAGCGAGCGGCGGCTGGTCGAGGCGCGCATCGTGGGCCGGGAGAACGCCCGGCTGGAGCGCGGTCTGCTGCCGGTGCCGCTGATCGACGACCCGTCCATGCGGCACGACACCCGCTACCGTCCGGGCCGCCGCCGGGCCCTGCTGGGCGGCGACTTCTACGACACCGTGCAGACCGAGGGCGGCGCGGTGCACCTGATGATCGGGGACGTGTGCGGGCACGGCCCCGACGAGGCCGCGCTCGGCGTGCAGCTGCGCATGGCCTGGCGGACGCTGGTGCTGGCCGGGCACACCGGCCAGCAGCTGCTCGGCATCCTCGACACCGTCCTCGGCCACGAGCGGCGCAGCGAGGAGCTGTTCACGACGCTGTGCATGGTGACGGTGGCGCCGTCGCGCCGTACCGCGCGTATGCACCTGGCCGGGCATCCGCCGCCGCTGCTGTTCCGGCACGGCTCCGGCGAAGCCGACTCCGGCGGTTCCGACTCCGACGTGGAGGTGGCGGCGCTGCCCGACTACGCGCACGGCCCGGCGCTGGGCCTGGCGCCGGGCGCCGAGTGGCCCACCACCGAGATCGACCTCGGCGAGTCGTGGGAGCTGATGCTCTACACCGACGGGCTGATCGAGGGACGGGTCGGCACGGGCCCGGCCCGGCTGGGCACCGAGGGCCTGGTCGACCTGGCGCGCAGCGCCCGCCGCCGCGGCTTCACCGGCCGCGCGCTGATCGACGAACTGGTCAACGAGGTCGAGGCGCTGAACGGGGACGCGCTCACCGACGACCTGGCCGTCCTGCTGCTGTCGCACACGCGGTCCGGCTGACGGTCTCCGGCGGGGCCGAGGGGGGTCGGCGAGGCACGGAACGTCCCCGCACACCAGGGCCGAAGTTCCCTTACCGCGTGTGAAGTCCCTCACGTTCCCACCCGTGTCGAATGGGCGAAATGCCCGGTCCCGCATGGGCTATAGCCATGGGCTATGGAAACAAGGCCCGTGATGACTTGGAACTCTTTCCGCAGGCAGGCGTAGCGTCACGCGCGTGGCTATAGCGATACCCGCGATCTACCGGACGACCGTCGGCAAGAAGGCCGTCATGGCCGTCACCGGCGCCGTGCTGGTGCTCTACCTGATCGCGCACATGATCGGGAACCTGAAGATCTTCTTCGGGGCGGAGGACTTCAACCACTACGCGCACTGGCTGCGCACCATCGGGGAGCCCGCCGTCCCGCACCGCACCGTGCTGACGCTCATCGAGGTGGTGCTCGCCGCCTCGGTCGTCCTGCACATGTGGTCGGCGGTGTCGCTGGCCCGGCGCGCGTCCGCCGCCCGGCCGGTCAAGTACCAGGCCAAGCGCAAGTCGCACGCGCAGGGCTACGCCACCCGCACCATGCGGTACGGCGGCGTCATCATCCTGCTGTTCGTCATCTGGCACCTGCTGGACCTGACGTTCTTCGTGGTCAACCCCAAGGGCTCCGACGCCACCCCCTACGAGCGGATGGTCGCCGACTTCGCCCCCGAACGCTGGTACATCACGCTCTGGTACGTGCTGGCCGTGGTCATGGTCGGACTGCACCTGCGGCACGGCATCTGGAGCGCCTTCCAGACCCTCGGCCTGCGCACCCCGCGCGGCGACGGCGCACTGCGCGGCCTGGCCACCGCCCTGGCCGCGGTGGTCACCGTGGGCTTCGTGGCCGTGCCCCTCTCGATCACCTTCGGATGGGTGAGCTGACATGACCGACGACGGTTTCTTCACCACCGGCGACCCCATCGCCGACACCAAGGCCCCGGCCGGCCCCATCGAGGAGCGCTGGACCAAGCGCCGCTTCGGGGTCAAGCTGGTCAACCCCGCCAACAAGCGCAAGAAGACGATCATCGTGGTGGGCACCGGGCTGGCCGGCGGATCGGCCGGCGCCACCCTCGCCGAGGCGGGCTACCACGTCATCCAGTTCTGCTTCCAGGACAGCCCGCGCCGCGCCCACTCCATCGCCGCGCAGGGCGGCATCAACGCCGCCAAGAACTACCGCAACGACGGCGACAGCGTGCACCGGCTGTTCTACGACACGGTCAAGGGCGGCGACTTCCGCTCCCGCGAGTCCAACGTGCACCGGCTCGCCGAGATCTCCACGCAGATCATCGACCAGTGCGTGGCGCAGGGCGTGCCGTTCGCCCGCGAGTACGGCGGCCTGCTCGACAACCGCTCCTTCGGCGGCACCCAGGTCTCGCGCACCTTCTACGCCCGCGGCCAGACGGGCCAGCAGCTGCTGCTCGGCGCGTACCAGGCGATGATGCGGCAGGTCGACGCGGGCAACATCGAGCTGTACCCGCGGCACGAGATGCTCGACCTGATCATGGAGGACGGCCGGGCCCGCGGCGTCGTCGTCCGCAACCTGCTCAACGGGGAGATCAAGCACTACACCGCCGACGCGGTCGTGCTGGCCACCGGCGGGTACGGCAACGTGTTCTTCCTGTCCACCAACGCGATGGGCTCCAACGTCACCGCGACGTGGCGGGCGCACAAGCACGGCGCGTACTTCGCCAACCCCTGCTACACGCAGATCCACCCGACCTGCATCCCCTACAGCGGCGAGCACCAGTCCAAGCTGACGCTGATGTCGGAGTCGCTGCGCAACGACGGCCGCGTCTGGGTGCCCAAGAAGGCCGGCGACAAGCGCAGGCCCGCCGACATCCCCGAGGACGAGCGCGACTACTACCTGGAGCGCATCTACCCCTCGTTCGGCAACCTGGTCCCCCGCGACATCGCCTCCCGCGCCGCCAAGAACGTCTGCGACGAGGGACGCGGCGTCGGCCCCGGCGGCCAGGGCGTCTACCTGGACTTCGCCGACGCCATCAAGCGCCTCGGCCGCAAGACCGTCGAGGCCAAGTACGGCAACCTGTTCGAGATGTACGAGCGCATCACCGGCGAGAACCCCTACGAGACGCCGATGCGCATCTACCCCGCCGTCCACTACACGATGGGCGGGCTGTGGGTGGACTACGACCTGCAGTCCAACCTGCCCGGCCTGTTCGTGATCGGCGAGGCCAACTTCTCCGACCACGGCGCCAACCGGCTCGGCGCGTCCGCGCTGATGCAGGGCCTGGCGGACGGCTACTTCGTCCTGCCGATCACCATCGGCGACTACATCGCCCGCAACAACGACCTGCCGCCGGTCGACACCTCGGCGATCAGCGAGGCCGAGACCCGCGTCCAGGACCAGATCGAGAAGCTGCTGTCGATCGACGGCGACCGCACCGTCGACTCCTTCCACCGCGAGCTCGGCCACATCATGTGGGAGTACTGCGGCATGGAGCGCACCGACGAGGGGCTGCGCAAGGCGCTGGAGCTCATCCCCGCCCTGCGCGAGGAGTTCTGGACCCGCGTCAAGGTCACCGGCAAGGGCGAGGAGCTCAACAAGGAGCTGGAGAAGGCCGGCCGCGTCGCCGACTTCCTCGAACTCGCCGAGCTGATGTGCATCGACGCGCTGCACCGCACCGAGTCGTGCGGCGGTCACTTCCGCGCCGAGAGCCAGGACGAGGACGGCGAGGCCAAGCGCGACGACGACAACTTCTCCTACGTCGCCGCCTGGGAGTGGGCCGGCTCCGGCAAGCCGCCCGTGCTCCACAAGGAGCCCCTCGAATTCGAATACGTCAAGCCCACTCAGAGGTCGTACAAGTAATCATGAAGGTCACACTGCGCATCTGGCGCCAGAAGGGCCCTGAGGACAAGGGCGGAATGGTCGAGTACAAGCTCGACGACATCTCTCCCGACGCCTCGTTCCTGGAAATGCTGGACGTGCTCAACGAGCAGCTCATCCAGAAGGGCGAGGAGCCGGTCGCCTTCGACCACGACTGCCGCGAGGGCATCTGCGGCATGTGCTCCCTGGTCATCAACGGGACCCCGCACGGCCCCGAGCGCAACACCACCACGTGCCAGCTGCACATGCGCAAGTTCAAGGACGGCGAGGTCATCGACGTCGAGCCGTGGCGCGCCAAGGCGTTCCCCGTGGTCAAGGACCTGGTCGTCGACCGCTCGGCGTTCGACCGCATCATCTCCGCCGGCGGCTACATCACCGCGCCGACCGGCACCGCCCCGGAGGCCCACTCGGTGCCGGTGCCGAAGCCGGACGCCGACAAGGCCTTCGAGGCCGCCGAGTGCATCGGCTGCGGCGCCTGCGTCGCCGCCTGCCCGAACGGCTCGGCGTCGCTGTTCCTCGGCGCCAAGGTCACCCACCTGGGCCTGCTCCCCCAGGGCCAGCCCGAGCGCTGGGACCGCGTCGTCAGCATGCTCGACGCCCACGACGCCGAGGGCTTCGGCGGCTGCACCAACACCGGCGAGTGCACGGTCGCCTGCCCCAAGGGCATCCCGCTGGACGTCATCGGCCGCCTCAACCACGACTACCTCAAGGCCACCGCCGGCGGCAAAAAGAAGTAACCCACGACAAAGCGCGCGTCCCGGGTGCCGGGACGCGCGCTTTGCGCTATCAGAACCCCCATCCACCCGCCGCAGGCCACGGCGGCCTCCACCCAGCACTCCTCCCACCGGACGGATGCCGCCCCCGCCCGCACCCAGCTTCTGCCCCTCGCCGACAACGGCCCTGCCCTCCCTGACGTATACACATCAGCGCATTCACTGGATGCCGACGTCTATCCACCAAGGGACATCCGCGGCATGGGCGCCGCCGTTAGGTTGGGCCGTGATTCGTCTCTCGGCGAGAAAGGCGACGACCCGATGGGCAAACACGCCAAAAAGGAAGAATGCAACGCGTGTAACGGCGCCAAGGGCCAGTGGGTGACCGACAACGGGCACGAGAAACGGCGGTGGGAACCGTGCGTGGTGTGCAACGGGACGGGTGAGCAGTGAGGTCTCCGGCGGAGGCCCTCGCAGCGATCCCTCGTGAGCAGTTCATCCCGGACGTGGTCTACGTCCCGGGGCCTGACCACTGGCTGGTCCCGCTGCGGCGCTCGGAGCAGCCCGTGCGGTGGCGGGAACTCGTGGACGATGACGACGGGGCGGTGATCACCAAGGTAGGTCCCCACCCCGGCGTTCCGGTGGAGGTGAGCGACCCCGCAACCGGCCGGGGACTGGTGGCCACCAGCTCCAGCAGCTCCCCACGGGTCATCGCCGCGATGATCCAGGCGCTGGACCCGGCCCCCGGCATGAAGGTCCTGGAGATCGGCACGGGGACCGGATACAACGCGGCCGTGCTGGCGTACGTGCTCGGCCACGACAACATCACCAGCATCGAGATCGATCCCGATGTGGCCGAGCAGGCCCGGACGGCTCTGCACAAGGCCGGGCATCCCGTCGAGGTGATCGTCGGCGATGGTGAGAACGGCCACCCGCCGCGTGCGCCCTACGACCGGATCATCGTCACCGCCGCCGCGCACACCGTGCCCTACGCCTGGGTGGAACAGACCACGCCAGGCGGAACGATCGTCGTCCCCTGGGCCCCCACGATCCATCCGGACTGGCCACTCGCACGGCTCACCGTCCGGGCCGACGGAACCGCCGTGGGCCGATTCATCGGCAGGGCGGGATTCATGCCCCTGCGCGCGCAGCGCCTGCTGCCCCGAGTCATGCACGAGGCCGAGGAGAGGTGGATCAAGGCCGGTCGGCCTCACTACTCGCGGTATGGAGTGACCGTTACTCGCGAGGGGCAGAGCGTGTGGCTGGATTCGCCCGCGAATCCTGTTGATCCGGCGCAGTAGGCGGGGGGCGGGGTCGGTCCTGGAAGGATCGCTGGACTTCGCCGACTACGCCGACTTGGCCGACGAGTCCGGTGCGTTTCGCGGCTTGGACCGGCCGTAGCCGGTCGGTTCCCCCGTACGGGCGAGGTGGTTCCCTCCCGCGGAGGGTGAGCGCGTGGCGGTCTCGCTGCGATCTTCGTAGGTGCCGGGCACGCTGTGCCCCCGCACAGGAGGAACGCAGATGACCACTCTCATGGAAGCCGCGCCGGCCGGTCGGTTGCGCACCGCGTGGCGGGCGGCGCACGACCCGGTCGCCGGGGTACCGCGATGGGCCCGGATCGCCGCCTACGCCGTCCCGTTCACGGTGCTGCCCTCCAGCGTCTGGCGGATAGCGGTGTGCACCTTCCACGCGCCGATCGTTGACGGCGTGGACGCCCAGGGCTCGGGGAATCTGCCGTGGTGGCTGCCGCTGGAGGTGTACGTCATCCTGCTGTCGATCGTGTCGGAACTGGCGGCGTTCACGGCGGTCGGGCTGGTCGCCGCGTGGGGCGAGACGTTTCCGCGCTGGGTGCCCGTGCTGCGCGGCCGGAGAGTGCCGACCGCGGCCGCCGTCGTCCCGGCCGCCCTCGGCGCCGCCGTCCTGACCCTGATGTGGACGGCTTCAGTGGTCAACGCGCTGTTCCAGCGTGATCTCTACGGCCGCCCGATCGACGATGACTTCTCCTCCCTCTTCGATCCTGGCCACTGGCAGGGCGTGCTGGCCCTGGCCGCCTATCTTCCGTTGCTGCTGTGGGGGCCGTTGCTGGGGTTGCTCACCGTCGCCTACTGGCGGCGCAGGCGGGGCGTCCGAGCGCGGTGAGGCCGCCGGTTCGCCGGCGGACCGGCGGCCTCATGACGATCGCGTCAGTCTTCGAGGGCGGCCGTCGACTGCTCCTCGGCGGTGCCGGGGAGTTGTTCGAAGGTGTCGGGGTCGATGGTGCCGACCTCGCCGGACGCCACGTCGCGCAGCATGGCGGTCAGGCCCGCGGTGACGGCGCGGATGAAACGTTCGGACTGGTAGTGGCCCATCGTCTGGGTCTGGCCGCGGACCTCGAACAGCACCGTGCCCGTGCCGATCAGGCCGAAGGAGGAGCGGGCCTGGCCGGGCAGGTCGCGGGTCGGCGGGTGCGGGTAGCGGGCGGGGATGTAGCCGCGTTCCTCGATGCCGCGGAACGCGCTGATCGCCAGTTGCTTGGACAGCGTCTTGGCGTAGGTCCGGGCGTACGGGGCGTACTTCTGGCCCGGCTCGAAGAAGCGGTCGGGCAGCGGCGGGTAGTCGACGGCGACGTCCAGCAGCCGGTTCTGGGCGTCCTCCCGGACGCAGGCGCCCTGGTGGTGCAGGTCGACGTAGGTGTGCACCTTGCCCTTGCGGGCGGTCCAGTACTTGTAGATGTCGCGGAGCGTCTGCGACTCGGGGTTGAGGAACCAGCCGGGCCTCGACCCGTCGCCCGGCACGTCCTCGGGCTTGGGCCGGTAGTCCAGGTCGGGGTTGAAGTCGCGGTTCAGGTCGAAGCCGGGCCTGGTGGTGTAGTCGTCGCCCTGCAGCCGCGTGTTGAGGTAGTTCCAGGCGGGCGGACGTCCCGCGAGCTGCGGGAAGTCACGCTGGACCTCGGCCCAGGAGTTGTCGTTGCCGCGCCGGTCGAGTTCGGCGCCGTCCGGATTGATCTTCGGGACGGCGACGAACGTGATCTCCTTGCGGATCCGCGCGGCCTCGGGGGAGCCGGACGTGCCCAGCCAGTTCAGGATGCGCAGCAGCGCGGTGGTGCCGGTCTTCTCGTTGCCGTGGATCTCGGAGGTGACGATGAACACCTTCGGCCCGGTGCCGACCGTCGCGGTGTGGATGGAGCGGCCCCGGTTGGACTTCCCGGCGACCTTCACCTCCACGCGGCCGTGGCTGACGCGTTCGAGCCGGGCCAGCTCGGCGCGCATCTCGTCGTAGTCGATGAACTTCCAGGTGGGCAGGTCGCGCGGCTCGTCGCTGCACTGCTGCGGCGCGGCCGGGGCGGGCGACGCGGAGGCGGGCGGGGCGGCGGTCAGGGTGAGGGCGAGGGGCGCGGCCAGCAGGGAGGCGGCCAGCGCGGTGCGGTGGCGGCGGGGGGACGGACGCATACGGCCTCCGAAAAAGGGGTCGGACGGTCAGATCGGACCCTAGATGCGCAGGCCGCACGACGGACGGTCAAGATCCACTGATTCGCCGTCCGGTGTATCGGTGACGGTTGTCCTTGACGTCAGGCGATCACGGACGTCAGGCGGTGACGGACGTCAGGCGGTGACGGGCGTCAGGCGGTGACGAGGGCTTCCACGCCCGAGGGCAGGCTGCCCGCCAGGGCCGCCTCCGCCAGGAAGGTCTCCAGGGTCTCCTGGAAGGCGCGGGCGGCGTGGGTGGGGTCGACATCCTTGCGGTGCGCGAGCGCGATCGTCCGCAGGAGGCCGGGGTGGTGGCCGCGGCGGGACGCGTCGGGGTCGGAGTCGTCCAGCACGAGGGGCGTGCCGCGCAGGCCGGGGCGTCCGGCGAGCACCATGCTCGGGACGACGGCGATGCCCAGCCCGGCCTCGACGAACCGCAGCACCGCGTCCATCTCGCCGCCCTCGACCGCGAAGCTCGGCTCGAACCCGGCCGCGCGGCAGGCGCCGATCGTCGCCTCGCGCAGGTCGTAGCCGGAGCGGAACATCACCAGCGGACGGTTGCGCAGGTCCTCGATCCGCAGGTAGGGGCGGCGCGGCAGCATCCCGCGGTGCGTCCGGTCGGCGTTCTCCGGGTCCGCGGGCGACGCGACGACCAGGTTCTCGCGCAGGATGGGGACGGTGTCCAGCGGCGGGTCGCCGTGCAGGGGCAGGATCACCAGCGCCAGGTCGAGGGAGCCGCGGGTGAGTTCCCGGACCAGGTCGCGGGAGCCGCCCTCCTCGACGATCAGCCGGATGCCGGGGTAGGCGTCGTGGAAGCGGCGCAGGACGTCGGCCAGCAGCCCGGCGCACAGCGACGGCGTGGCGCCCAGCCGCACCCGGCCGCGCCGCAGGCCCGCCAGCTCCTGCACCTCCAGCCGGGCGGTGTCGACGTCGGCGAGGATCCGCTTGGCCAGCGGCAGCAGCGCCTCGCCCGCCGGGGTCAGGGTGATGTTGCCGCGCGCCCGGCTGAACAGGGACGCGCCCAGCTCGGTCTCCAGCGCGCGGATCTGCTTGGACAGCGACGGCTGCGCCACGTGCAGGATCTCCGCCGCGTGGGTGAAGTGCCGGACCTCGGCCACCGCGACGAAGTAGGCCAGCTGCTGCAACTGCACCCTGCACAGGGTACGGCCCGCGGGAGCGGCGGTCGGCGGCCACCCCGCCGGGCGCCCGCCGGCCGCCCCCGCGCACCGGTCAGGCGAGCCCTGCGCCGAAGCGGACCGCGTCCGCCGGGACGCCGTCGCGGCCCGGGACGAACAGCGGGCCGGGCGTCGGCGTGCCGAACACGGTCGGCCACGCGATCCCGTGGACGACGCCCCTGTCGTAGGTCGCGTCGTCGGGGGCGCCGCTCAGCAGGTGGTCGTAACGGCTGGTCAGCGCGGCGCCGAACCGGTCGCCCGGCTGCGGGACGGCACCGGCGGCGGACTGGGTGAGGTGGACGTCCCCGTTGCCGGGGGTGCCGGCCGCGTCGCCGAAGACGTGCATCGCACCGGCGTCCGCCGCGCTGCCGACGTCCTCGCCGGGGACGCCGGCGACCACGGGCTCGCCGAAACCGTCCCGCCACGGCCCGCCGACCGCAAGGACGGCGCCGAACCGGTCGCCCGCCTCGGCGGTGTCGGCGACGTCGGGCGCGTCCTGGGTGGCGCTCCACCGCTGCGGGAGCGGAAGCTCGTCGTCGTCGGTGGCGAACAGGTGGGCCATCCCGGCGTCCGCGGCGGCGCCGACGTCCTCGGCCGGCACGCCGACGGCGAGCCGCACGTGCGACGGGCCGTCGTGCTCGCAGTACGAGCTGAGCGCGAGGGCGGCGCCGAACTGGTCACCGGTCTCCGCGCTGCCGTCCACCCCGGGCGTGTCCTGCGACAGCGGCGTGTCGGTGGCCAGGTCGCGGGCCAGGTGCAGCATGCCCGCGTCGCGCCGGTCGCCCAGGTCCTCGCCGGGCGCTCCGGCGACCAGGGTGAGGCCGCGAACGCCCGAGACCGCGCAGCCGAAGCCGCCGGGCCCCTGGAACAGCTCGACCGCGGCACCGAACCGGTCGCCCGCCTCCGCGGCGCCGCCGATGCCCGTGCTGTTCTGCGTGATCGTGGCGGTGGCCGCGACGGCGCCGGTCCGCCGGTCGAACGTCACGACGCCCGCCGAGCCCGCGTCGGCGACATCGCCGACGTCCTCACCGGGCGAACCGAACGCGACGGCGGGCGCGGCCCCGTCGGCGACCGTGGTCCGGTTGACGGCGATCGCCGCGCCGAACCGGTCGCCCGGCTCGGGGGTGCCGCCGATGCCGCCGGCGCCCTGCCGCAGCACGAGGCCCGGGCGGCCACCGCCGAGCCCCGCGGCCGACCCGTAGATCACCTGGATGACGCCCGCGTCATCGCCGCCCGCCACCGATTCCGACGGCACCCCCACCACCAGGTCGGCGTGACCGTCGCCGTCGAGGTCGGCCGCCCGCACCGCGGTGCCGAACCCGTCGTCGGCCTCCGGGGCGTCACCGACGCCCGGCTGCCCCTGTGTCAGCGACGCGGCCGTGGCGGCGCCGCCGTACACGATGTTGATCCGTCCGGCGCGCGCCTTCCCGGACACCGTGGCGTCCGGGTCGGCGATCGCCACGTCGGCGCACCGGTCGCCGTTGAAGTCGGGGCCGTGGGGGGAGCACTCCGCCGCCGCGCGAGGAGCGGCTCCCGCCGTGCCCGTGCCGAACGCGGCGACAGCGCCCAGCGCCGCGACCACCGCCGTGAGTCTGCCGAATCGCAACCGCTCCCCCGTCCTCCGTGTGACGTTCATCACCCAGATGACGGTGCGCGTTCAGAACGGGTTTACCGAAACGTTCCACGCCGCTGTGGCCGCATCGCGCCACCCACCGGCGGAACGGCCCGGACGCGGCGCGGCGGCGCGCTCTCGTCAGCGGGCGTGGCGGCGCAGGGCCTGCAGGTCGTGGACGATGACGCGGCGGCGTCCCGTCTCGATCCAGCCGTGGCGGCGCAGCGTGCGCAGGGCCTTGCTGACCGCCTCGCGGGAGGCGCCGACCCACCCGGCCAGCTCCTCCTGCGACAGGTTCAGCGTGATGCGCACGCTCTGGCTCCCGTTGCCGCGTCCGGCCGCGGCGTCGGCGGCGGGACGGCCCCGGCCGGTCGGCTCGTACGGGACGCCGAACCGTTCGGCCAGCTCCACCAGGCGCTGGGCGACCCGGCCGGTGGCGTCGAACATGCCGAACTCGACGCGTTTGCGGTCGGCGTCGCGCCACCGCTGGCACAGCATCCGCATCATCAGCAACGACACCCTGCCGTTGTCCTGCAGGAACGCCATGAACTGCGGGGCGGTGAGGGTCAGCGCCCGCGCCGGTTCCAGGGTGGCGACCGTGGCCGAACGCGGGTTGCCGTCGATCGCGGCGACCTCGCCGAGCAGCGCGCCCGGCCCGCGCACCGCCAGCAGCGCCTCGCCGCCGTGCTCGCGGTGCGAGTACGCCTTGACCCGTCCCGCGAGCAGGACCGCCACCCAGGTGGACGGCTCCCCCTCGGCGAACAGCACCTCGCCGCGGGCGAAGACGCGGACCCGGGCGCGCCGTTCCAGCTCGGCGCGTTCCGCGGACGTGAGCTCGGCGAGAAACGAACCGGGCTCCAGGGGGGCGTTCATATCTCCACGCTAGAGCGAACGGCCCCACCTTGTGAGCAGTCGCCAAATCACGAATGCGTCACGCGTTGTGTGTACTTCTTCCTATTCAGCGCGCCCGTCCCCGGGGGAGGCTTGGACGCGGCGTGCGCGGCCAGGTGCCGCTCCGCGAACGTTCATGGGGAACGGCGGGCACGGCGGGCGGCGGCGACGGGGGCACGCCGCCCGCCGACCTCGCGAGGCGAGCCGCGTCGAGAAACGACGGACGTCCCCGGCCGGTCCGCCATCAGGCCGAGGGGGTGTCCTGTCCCTTCCTGACGATGCCGAGCTTGGAGCCGAGCCACACCACCGGGTCGTACCGGCGGCCGACCACGCGCTCCTTCATCGGGATCAGCGCGTTGTCAGTGATCTTGATGTGCTCGGGGCAGACCTCGGTGCAGCACTTGGTGATGTTGCAGAAGCCCAGCCCGTGGTCCTCCTGCGCGATCGCGCGCCGGTCGGCGGTGTCGGCCGGGTGCATCTCCAGCTCGGCGATGCGCATCAGGTACCGCGGCCCGGCGAAGCCCGGCTTGTTCTCCTCGTGGTCGCGGATGACGTGGCAGACGTTGTTGCACAGGAAGCACTCGATGCACTTGCGGAACTCCTGCGAGCGCTCGACGTCAACCTGCTGCATCCGGAACTCGCCCGGCTTGGTGTCGCCCGGGTCGAACGACGGGATCTGCCGCGCCTTCTCGTAGTTGAACGACACGTCGGTGACCAGGTCGCGGATCACCGGGAAGGTGCGGACCGGGGTGACGGTCACGGTCTCGTCCGGCGCGAACGTCGACATCCGCGTCATGCACATCAGCCGCGGCATGCCGTTGATCTCGGCCGAGCACGAGCCGCACTTGCCCGCCTTGCAGTTCCACCGCACCGCCAGGTCGGGCGCCTGGGTCGCCTGCAGCCGGTGGATGATGTCGAGGACGACCTCGCCCTCGTTGACCTCGACGGTGTAGTCGCGAAGCTCGCCCTCGCCCGCGTCGCCGCGCCAGACCCGGAACTTGGCCTCGTAGCTCATCGGTCGCTCTCCTCGTCCTCGTCACCGGCGGCGGCCCTGACCTCGGCCGGCAGTTCCTCGGCGGTGAGGTACTTCTTCAGCTCGTCGGTCTCGAACAGCCCGATCAGGTCGTCGCGCATCGGGTCCATGGGCTGCCGCTTGAGCTCGACGCGGGGGTCGTCGGGGTCGCCCGCCAGGCGGACGACCAGGTTGAGCTTGCGCCACTCGGCCGACATCTCCGGGTAGTCGTCGCGGGTGTGCCCGCCGCGGCTCTCCTGCCGTTCCAGCGCCGCCTTGGCGATCGCCTCGGACACCAGCAGCATGTTGCGCAGGTCCAGGGCCAGGTGCCAGCCGGGGTGGTAGCCGCGCCCGTCGTTCACCGCGACCGGGTCGACGCTGACGTTGCGGACGCGTTCGCGCAGCTTGTCCAGCGCCTCCAAGGCCCGCTTGAGCTCCTCCTCCGTGCGGATGATGCCGACCAGCTCGTTCATCGTCTGCTGCAGTTCGGCGTGCACCGCGTACGGGTTCTCGCCGCCCTCGCGCTCGAACGGCGCCAGCGCCTCGGTGACCGCCGCCTCGACCGCCTCGTCCGTCACCACCGGCTTGTCGGGCAGCGAGTCGACGTACTCGGCGGCGCCGAGCCCGGCGCGGCGGCCGAACACCAGCAGGTCGGTCAGCGAGTTGCCGCCCAGCCGGTTGGAGCCGTGCATGCCGCCGGCCACCTCGCCCGCCGCGAACAGGCCGGGGACCAGCGCCGCGGCGGTGTCCGGGTCGACCTCCACCCCGCCCATCACGTAGTGGCAGGTCGGGCCGACCTCCATCGGCTCGGCGGTGATGTCGACGTCGGCCAGCTCCTTGAACTGGTGGTACATCGACGGCAGCCGCCGCTTGATCTCCTCGGCGCCGCCCGGCATCCGGTCCACCACGGTGAGGAACACCCCGCCGTGCGGTGAGCCGCGCCCCTCCTTCACCTCGGAGTTGATCGCGCGGGCCACCTCGTCACGGGGCAGCAGCTCGGGCGGGCGCCGGTTGTTGTCCGGGTCGTCGTACCAGCGGTCCGCCTCCTCCGGGGTGGTGGCGTACTTGTCCTTGAAGACCTCAGGGATGTAGCGGAACATGAACCGCTTGCCCTCGGAGTTCTTCAGAATCCCGCGGTCGCCGCGCACCGACTCGGTGACCAGGATGCCCTTCACCGACGGCGGCCAGACCATCCCGGTGGGGTGGAACTGGACGAACTCCATGTTCAGCAGCGTCGCCCCGGCCAGCAGCGCCAGCGAGTGCCCGTCCCCGGTGTACTCCCAGGAGTTGGACGTCACCTTGAACGCCTTGCCGATGCCGCCGGTCGCCAGCACCACGGCGGGCGCCTCGAACACCACGAACTTCCCGGTCTCGCGGACGTAGGCGAACGCGCCGCAGATCCGGTCGCCGTCCTTCAGCAGCCGGGTGACGGTCGTCTCCGCCCACACCTTGATGCGGGCCTCGTAGTCGCCGAGCTCGGCGTGGTCCTCCTGCTGCAGCGCCACCACCTTCTGCTGGAGCGTGCGGATCAGCTCCAGGCCGGTGCGGTCGCCGACGTGCGCCAGCCGCGGGTACTCGTGCCCGCCGAAGTTGCGCTGGCTGATCTTGCCGTCCTTGGTGCGGTCGAACAGCGCCCCCCACGCCTCCAGCTCCCACACCCGGTCGGGGGCCTCCTTGGCGTGCAGCTCGGCCATCCGCCAGTTGTTGAGGAACTTGCCCCCGCGCATGGTGTCGCGGAAGTGGACCTGCCAGTTGTCGTTGGGGTTGACGTTGCCCATCGCGGCCGCCGCGCCGCCCTCGGCCATCACCGTGTGGGCCTTGCCGAACAGCGACTTGGAGATGACCGCGGTCTTCTTGCCCTGCATGCGGGCCTCGATCGCGGCGCGCAGCCCGGCCCCGCCCGCGCCGATCACCACGACGTCGTAGGCGTGCCTTTCGATCTCACTCATGACCTGCTCCCCGGTCCCGTCCGGTCGCCTCGGCGGCGCGCCGTCGCGCCGCCCTTCCTCCGCGCGCGCGTCCCGCTCGCCCGCCGCGCTCCGGCGCGGCGTCCCGCGGTCGTGCCCCTGCTCGTCTCCATGCCCGTCCTCAGTTGAAGAACCGCAGGTCGGAGATGGTGCCGCTGGCCACGAGCATCACGTAGAAGTCGGCCACCACCAGCGAACCCAAGGTGATCAGCGCGTACTGGCCGTGCCGCTGGTTCAGCTTGGAGACCTGCCCCCACATCCAGTACCGCACCGGGTGCTTGGAGAAGTTCTTCAGCCGTCCGCCGACGATGTGCCGGCAGGAGTGGCACGACAGCGTGTACCCCCACAGCAGGATCACGTTGGCGAGCAGGATCAGGCTGCCCAGCCCCACGCCGAACCCGCCGTCGGCGCCCTGGAAGGCGCGGATCGCGTCGTAGGTGTTGATCAGCGAGATGACCACGGCGGCCATCCAGAAGTAGCGGTGCAGGTTCTGCCCGACCAGCGGGAACCGCCGCTCGCCGCTGTACTTCTTGTGCGGCTCGGCCACCGCGCACGCGGGCGGCGAGGCCCAGTACGAACGGTAGTACGCCTTGCGGTAGTAGTAGCAGGTCAGCCGGAACAGCAGGAGGAACGGCAGAGACAGCGCCGCGAACGGGATCCAGCCCCGGGTCCCGGCGGGCAGGAACGTGCCGAACTCGGCCGCGTCCGCCGTGTGCCCGTTCAGCGTGACGTCGTTGCAGATCTCGTTCAGGCACGGCGAGTAGAACGGCGTCAGGTAGTGGTACTCGGGCACGAAGAACGCCGCGCCCCAGAACGCGCGTACCGTCGCGTACACCACCCACGCCGTGAAGATCACCAGCGTGGTGATCGGATACACGCGCCAGTTGTCCCGCCGGAGGGTCCGTTCCTTGATCTTGGCGCGCGCTTTGGCGGGCGCCTCCACAGTGCTCATCGCTCGCGCTCCTGAGTTCGGGTCATCGGGTCCCCGTACCACGGCCGCGCGCACCCCTGCGGCCGCCGCGCCTCGGCCGCGACAGGCGGTGACGCCTCGTGCGCGCTTTCCGGTCAGGCGACCTTACGCCACCACACTGGCACTGTGACATACATAACAGCCAGCCCTTGATGTGAGCCTGACCACAGATTTTGGAAGGCCGCAACCCCCGGACCCATAACCAGGAGTTATGGCGC
Source organism: Actinomadura miaoliensis (assembly GCF_039536785.1). NCBI lineage: Bacteria > Bacillati > Actinomycetota > Actinomycetes > Streptosporangiales > Thermomonosporaceae > Actinomadura > Actinomadura miaoliensis. The sequence goes on along the minus strand of NZ_BAAAZG010000010.1, from coordinate 35,816 downwards.
ACGGGAATCGAGACGAGCGCGAATGAGCATCGCGTCACCGCCCCCTCACCCGCCGCCATGCCGGTGCCGCGGCGGCGTGCACCGCGCCCGGCCGTTCCTGGCCGCGCAATTGCGCGGCCAATTGGGGACGCCCGCCACTTTGGACACGCTGACATCCACCGCACCTGCATAAACTGGCAGCCATTGACAATCCAACGCCCTGGCAGGGCCTGCCGAAACGGGACCGATGAGCGACGACGACCCCGGCCGCGACGACCTCGCGGAGGACCCCGCCACCCGCAAAGCCCCAGACGCCACCACCGCCAAAAGCTCCCCAGGTGACGCTCCCCAGGGCACAGACAAGACCGCGCCCGAGGACAAGACGGCCGACGACAAGACGGCCGCGCCCTCCGAGACGGCCGAGGACGATGGCACGGCCGTTGACCGGGGACCGGCCGGCAAGGCGGCTCCCGGCGCCGCGACCGGGGGCAGCGGTTCCACCCCCGACGCCGGCGAGGCGGCCGGTGATTCCCCGGCGACCGGCGACGCCCAGACGGCCGGCGGCGGTGCGACGGCCAAGGAACCGTCCCCTGCGGCGGCCGACGCCACCGGGGACGAGGCGGAGAAGGCGGCCGCCGCGACGGCCGACGCCCCGGGTGACGACGACGGCCCGGGTGACGACGGCGGCCCCGCAGAAGGCACCGCGCGCAAGGGGCGGCGCCGTGTGTGGCGGCGGGTCGCCATCGGGGCGACGGCGCTGGTGGCGGTGGCGGCGATCGGGGCGGGCTGGCTCTACGCCGACCTGATGGGCGGCATCGAGAAGCAGGACGTCACCGAGGAGCAGCTCGGCACCGACCGTCCCAAGAAGCTGAACAAGTCGCTGAACATCCTGCTCCTCGGGTCCGACAGCCGCGACGGGGACAACGCCCGCTACGGGGCGGCCGCGGGCATGGCGGGGGCGCGGTCGGACACCGCGATCCTGCTGCACCTGTCGCCCAACCGCGACCAGGCCGTGGGCATCAGCTTCCCCCGCGACTCGATGGTGCACATCCCCGACTGCAAGAAGGACAAGGGCGGCACCGTCCCGGGCCGGTTCGGCATGCTCAACACCGCGTTCGCGTTCGCCGGGCCGACCTGCACGTGGAAGACGCTGGAGAAGCTGACCGGCATCCACATCGACCACTTCGTGCAGGTGGACTTCGCCGGGTTCAAACGGGTGGTGGACGCGCTGGGCGGCGTGGAGATCTGCGTCGACCGCCCCGTCAACGACCCGCGCGCCGAACTGGTGCTGAAGGCCGGAAAGCAGACCGTCAAGGGCGAGGAGGCCCTCGGCTACGTGCGGGCCCGCTACACGCTGGGCAACGGCTCGGACCTGGAACGCATCGAACGGCAGCAGCGGTTCATGGCGTCGGTCGTCAACAAGGCCACCAGCGGCGAGGTGCTGACCGACCCGGCCAAGACCTACAAGTTCCTCAAGGCCGTCACCGAGTCGGTCACCACCGACGACGACCTCGACCTGTCGGCCATGCGGAAGCTGGCCGAGGGCGTGCGCGGGATGAACGCGGGCCAGGTGCGGTTCGTCACGGTGCCGGTGGAGGGCTACGCCCCCGACCCCAACCGCGTCCAGTGGAACGACGAGCTGGCCAAGCCGCTGTTCGAGGCGATCCGGCACGACAGCGAGCTGCCCGCCGAGCAGCCGGCGGCGCCGCGGCCCGCGGTGCCCGCGCCCAAGGAGGTGAAGGTGACGGTGGTGGACGCGGGCGGCAAGGACGTCGGGCGCGTCGCCCGGCAGCTGAAGAACCGCGGTTTCGACGTCGAAGAGAAGATCGAGAAGAGGTCCGAGGCCGCGGAGAGCCGCATCGCCTACCACCCGTCCGCCGAGGCGCAGGCGTCCGCGCTGGCCGCCGCCGTCCCCAACGGCGTGCTGACCGCCGACGACGGCGTCCCCGCCGGCCACGTCACGCTCGTCGTCGGCACGAACGGCGTCCGCCTCGCCCCGCCCGCCATCGACAAGATCACCGGCGGGGTCGAGGCGGGCAAGAACCTCTGCGCCTGACGGGGCGGGCGACTCCGCCGGCGGCGGCGTCAGGCGTGCGCGAGCACGCCGGCGAGCGTCCCGAGGAGCATGAACGGTCCGAAGGGGATCGTCGCGCCGCGGGCCGCGCGCCTGAGCACGATGAGAGCGACCGAGTACAGGCCGCCGAGGACGAACATGGCCAGGACGCCGAGGGTCCAGGCGTCCGACCCCAGCCACCCCAGATACAGGCCCAGCACGCCCGACAGTTTCACGTCACCCAGGCCGAGCGCGCGGGGAAGCACCACCCATTGCAGGGCGAACAGTCCCCAGAGGACGCCGAAACCGATGAGAGCGTCCACGAACCGGTCGCCGCCGTCGGCGGTGAACGGTGCCGCCGCCCCCAGCAAGGCCGCACCGACGGGGTAGGACGGCAGCGTCAGGGGGTCGGGAAGGCGCCGCAGGCTGATGTCGACGGTGCCGAGCACGGTGCCGACACAGGCGAGGTAGGCGAACGCGACGAGATCGGCCCGCAGACCGATCCGCCAGACCAGCAGCGCCAGCACGGCGACCCCGGCGAGCAGCACCGGCACCGGGTGCCGCCTGACCGGTTCCGTCCAATCCGCACGAAGGGACCAGGCGCTTTCGGTGGGGGATTCAACGGACGCGTCGCTGCTCACCTGGGCATCCTCCCATCTTTCCGTTCCCCCTCCCAAGCCCCGATCATCGGTGTGAAGTCGTCTCCCATCGGCCGGCGCCGGCCGGCGCCGGACCCGTCGGCGCGCATTCGGTCAGGAATGGCGTCGAGAATGTGACGTGGGCGTGATGGGGCCGCCTTGTCCGGCGCGGCCGGCCGCGGATAAGGTCGGCAATGTGCCTGACGATAATGGGGGGAACGCGTCTATCGCGGCGCGAAATGACGCCCCCGCGGACGAATCCGCGAAGAATTCGGGGGTGGCGGAGTCCGCCGCGGGCGCCCGGGAAGAACTCGCCCGCCGGTCGGCGTACGCGATCGCGGCGGCATTCTTCGTGCTCTACTCGGGCTACTCGCTGAGACGGCACCACCTGCTCAGGACCACCGGCTACGACCTGGGGATCTTCGAGCAGGCGGTGCGCGCCTACTCCCGGTTCCAGGCGCCGATCATTCCCCTCAAAGGGCCGGGCGTCCATGTGCTGGGCGACCACTTCCATCCCATTCTGGTGACGCTGGCGCCCTTCTACCGGATCTGGCCCGGCGCGCAGACCCTCCTGGTGGCGCAGGCACTGCTCATCGCCCTTTCCATCGTGCCCGTCGCCAGGCTGGCCGTCGGCCGGCTCGGCGTCGGCGTCGGGCTGTGGCTGTCGGCCGCCTACGCGCTTTCCTGGGGGATCCAGGGCGCGCTGGGATTCGACTTCCACGAGATCGCCTTCGCCGTTCCGCTGCTGGCGTTCGCGATGGTGGCGCTGGCCGAACGGCGCTGGCGCGCGGCGGTGGCGTGGACGCTGCCGTTGCTGCTGGTCAAGGAGGACATGGGGCTCCTGGTCGCGGCGATCGGCGGATATCTGATCTGGCGCGGGCAGCGCCGGTCGGGCGCGGCGCTGGTCGTCGCCGGACTGGCCGCGGTGGCGCTGACGGTCAAGGTGGTCCTGCCGTTCTTCAACGACGGCCGGTTCAGCTATTCGGCCTATCTCGATCCGGACAAGGATCTGTGGTCGCTGGCGCTGTCGTTTCCCGCGGGGCTTTTCGAGAACCCGCGCAAGCTCGTCCTGCTGGCATTGCTGCTGTTGCTCACGGGAGGCGCCGCGCTGCGCACCCCGCTGGCGCTCGTCGCCGTTCCCGTGCTGCTTTCCCGGCTGGTGTCGACGAACCCGGTGCACTGGGAGGTCGGACGGGTCCACTACAACGCGGTGCTCATGCCGATTCTTTTCGTGGCGCTGATCGAGGTGCTTCCCGCACTGCGGGCCGACGGACGACTGCGCATGCGGATATGGCGGCGAACCGCCATCGTCTTCCCCGGGATTTTCGCGCTCATGATGCATCTGACCCCCTGGGGGATCACCAATCCGAACAACTACGCCGACACCCCGCACTACGCGGCGGCGCGGCGCGTGCTGGCGAAGGTGCCCGACGGCGTCGCGGTGGCGGCCGGGAACTCCGTGGCGCCGCACCTCACCGGCCGGTGCCGGGTGGTGATCTTCCCGCCCTCGCACGGGGAACGCGTCGACTGGGTGGTGACGGACACACGGGTCAGGACGATCGCGCCCAAGACGCTGGACCAGGAGAGCGCGGCACGGGCCGGTCTGTGGCCGCCGACGGCCGAACAGGTGCAGGCCGCCCTGCGGGCACTGCCGTCGCAGGGGTTCACCAAGGTGGCCGAGGACGACGGCGTGGTGCTCTACCGGCGGACGGCCGCCGCACCCTGACGAGGAGCCCCCTCCCGTGGCCGCCGCCACACGGCCCGGACGGCGAGCACCGTGGCCACCACCAGCAGCACGTTGCGGAGGGTCAGCACGGCGATCGGCGGGAACCCGCCTTCCTTGAGCAGCGCCACCCACAGGATGGGGAAATCCAGGTGCGTCAGCGCGGCCGCCACCAGCACCAGCGCCGCCGCGGGCCGCTGCCGGGTGCCCGCCGTCGCCAGGCACGCCGCGGCGACCCCCAGCACCCAGATCAGGTACTGCGGCGACAGCACCCGGCCGCCCACCACCAGGACCAGGACACCGGCCAGGACGGCGTCGGCGCCCGCGGCCGGGGTCCACTCCCGCGGATCGCGGCGCAGCACCGGCACGGCCAGCAACGCCAGGCCGGCGAGAGTGATCACGAAGCTCGCCGCCAGGGCGGCGTCCACCCCCGGCCCGACGAGTTCCCAGGACCCGTACCGGTAGCGGACCTGCCCATCCCAGCCGAACCAGCGCGCCACGTTGATCGGGGTGGCGGCCACGGCCTCGATCTGCGCGCCGCGGTCGCGCTGGGACCGCAGGAAGCCCCACGCTCCGTCGCCCGCGATCGTGACCGCGCCCGCGACCAGCGCCCCGGTCGCGGCGCACGCGGCGGCCACGCGGATCATCGTGCGGTCGCGGCGCAGCGCGAGCGCCAGCGCCACCGGCCACGCCTTCATCAGCGCGCCCACCGCCATCAGGACGCCGAACAGGCGATGGCGCCCGAGCCACAGCAGAGCCGCCACGACCGGGACGGTGACGAACAGATCGAAGCGGAACAGGCAGGTCGGGCCGAGCAGGAAGATCCCGGCGATCCAGCACCACGCCCCCGCCGGCGAACGGTCCGCGCGCCGCAGCAGGTACAGGATCGCGAAGTCGGCGGCCAGCGCGCACAGCATGAAGGTGATCCCGTACATGCCGCCCAGGAACCTGGGCAGCAGGATCGGCACGGCCGCCAGCGGCGGATACTGCCAGCGCACGTCGTCGTCGGGGAATCGCCCGTCGGCGAGGGCGGGGCCCCACTCGTGGTAGAGCACCGCGTCGCTCATGGTGCTGCTGAGCGGGTAGCCGGGCGCGAAGCAGATGACCAGCATGAGCAGCCGGGTCAGCACCCATGCCCAGATGAGCCGGCCACCGGTCCATCGTCGGCCGGGGCCGGTCGTCCGCCGAGGCGTCGTCTCGCGCCCGGCCCGGGGAGCGGCGGCCGCGTCCTCATGGGCGCGCACGGAGACCTTCGGGCCTGCGTCGTCGCTCATCCTGCCGCGGCCTCCGGTTGCGTGGCCCCGGCGGGCGACCCGCGGGAGCGGCGTCGCCGCAGGCGGGCGAACACCAGCATCGTCACCGCGTAGGCGGCGGCCGCGTAAAGGGCCCCCAGGATGAAGTCGATGACGTAGTGCTCGGCGAAGTAGACGATGCCCACCCAGACCGAGATGGGGTAGAAGGCCAGCCACCAGACGCGCCGCCAGCCGAAGCATCTGCCCATGAACAGCAGGAACAGCGTGGGGTACGCGGCGTGCAGCGAGGGGATCGCCGCCACCGGGTTGGGCGAGATGCGGTCGTAGATCGAGCCGTAGCCGTGCACTCCCAGGGACGCCCAGACGTCCCCGGCGATCCTGGCGACGGGCGCGATGTCCCCCTGTTCCGAGGCCATCCACGGCGGCGCGGCGGGAAAGGCCGCGTACGTGATGAACGCCGAGAACGACAGGACCACCAGGCTCGCCACGAACGGACGGTAAAGCGCGGGGCGCCGCCGCCACAGGTAGAGCGCCAGCGCGGCGGGCATCGGGAAGTGGAGTATGTACAGCAGGTAGAAGTAGTAGTCGAACCAGCTCACCTGCCCGTCCCACAGGTGCGACTGGAGCCAGACCGTCGGCAGCGTCCCGCCGAACAGCCACTCGTCGACGTTGATCATCTCGTGGACGTGCACGTTGCCGCTGAGGTCGTCGGCGATCGCGCGGAACGAGTCGTAGACGGCCACCAGCCCGATGAACGGGCCGAAGTGCGTCAGGTAGGAGCGCGCCTCGCCCAGCAGCGTGAACACGGCCAGCAGGAGGAAGAACAGCACCTCGGGGTGCCAGAAGGGGAACTGCGCGAGCACGGCGACGACCAGGAACGTCAGCGCGGTGAGCCGGGCGAGGGCCCGCAGCAGCGCGGTGACGGCCAGCTGTTCGGAAAGACGCGAGGGCGTGCCGCGGTGGCGGCCGGAGCGGCGGGCCTCGGACCGGCCGTCCGCGTCGGTACCCGATCCGGCCATGGTCCCCATGCCGCGCAACGCTAACCTCGCGGAGGGCCGAAACGCAGGGCCCCCGGCCCTCAAAGCGCCGTCCGCGGGCATTGGGCCCACGGGCCCAGCACGGACCGTCCGGCCGCGGTCAGCGGCGGACGAGGACCGTCGCCAGGCGGTCCCGGTAAAGCACGCGCCACGACGGGCTCGCCGAGAGGATCTCGGTGAGCGAGGCGCCCGTCTCCCACACCACGACCTCCACCCGGTACCGCTCGAACGTCGCCCGCCAACGCGCGTCGCCGTGCCGCACCTTCCAGTAGTTCACGGTGAAGGCGGTCGGATACATGTCGAAGCGGTCGTCCATGAAGACCCGCTGCCGCGGCCAGTACCGGTGGATGACGTAGCCGCTCCACGCGGGCGTGGTGAACAGGCGGCGTCCGAGCAGGCCCTGCCCTTCGACGGCGCGCATCGCCGCGACCGGATACTTGCTCAGGTCGAACGGCGGCTGGGCCAGGTCGCCCCGGGTCAGCGGGACGACGAGGAGCACCACCGCGGTGATGAGCGCGACGTCCAGGCGCGGGCGCCGGGCGGGCGGCGGGGCCGCGGGCAGCAGCCGGGCCGCGATCGGCAGGCCGACCAGTGAGGCGACGGCCGCGTTGCGCATGGCCCACAGGCCGAGCAGCAGGAAGGGCAGCGACACCAGGACGTCGCGCCTGGTCGGACGGGCGCGGGCCAGCGCCAGCACGGCGACGAAGACGACGATCCAGGCGGCGAAGGCCATGCCCGCCAACGTGCGGAAGTCGGGCGACTTCCACTCGTGGACGTACTGGAGGGCCTCGCCGCGCGTCAGCAGCTCCACGGGGAACAGCACCAGCCCGGCCCCGTACGGGTTGAGGAAGCAGGCCGCGAACGCCAGGCCGGTCGCCTGCAGGAGCCGGCGTTCCCGGTCCTTCCAGGGCGCGTGGCCGTCGGCCCAGCGGCCGAGCAGGTGCAGGGCCAGGTAGGCGAACCCGAGCGCGAAGCTGCCGTGGGAGTTGACCCACAGCCACATCAGGACCGGGAGCGCGATCAGCGGGCGGCGGCCCGCCGCCAAGTCCGGGATCTCCACGATCCACACCAGCGCCAGGAACGCCAGGACGCCCACGAACAGGGGCCGCTCCACCCAGTACAGCGACGAGACGTACAGCGCCGGAACCAGCACCACCACCGTCCGGCCGCGGCCTCCGGCGGCCCGGTCGGCCAGCCGGTAGGCCAGGTACGCGCTGGCCGCGCCGAGCATCCCGCACAGCACCCGGATCCCGGTCGGCCCCACCGATTCGGCGATGCCCGCGTAGAGGACCTCCACCAGCCAGGACTGCGCCACCCAGCGCGTGCCGGGGACGGTGTAGGAGTAGATGTCGGAGTGCGGAACGCCGTGGTCGAGGATCCAGCGTCCGGTGCGCAGGTGGGTGAGGAACGAGTTGTCGTCGAGCCGTTCCATCCCCGCCGTCCATCCCAGAACCACCCAGATGAGCGCGGTCCGGGCACGTGCGAGCGCGGACCGTGTCGCGGTGGCCGTGGCGGCGGGTGCGGTGTCGCCGGGGCGTGAACGCGGATTCTTCTCGTCGGCGTAGGAGGTGTTCACCTGACCGCGTTTCCCCCGTCGATGGTGGAGGACGTCCCCTGTTCGTCGTTCGTCCCGGTGTAGGCCGGACCCTAGTGGGGCGGCCGTCCGTCTCTCCAGGGCCCCGGGACCCAACCGCCGCCCCGGCTCAGCCGGGCGAGCGAAGGCGGCGCGCCACGCGGAGCAGGCCCCAGCCGCTCGCGGTCCCGGCGAGTGCCCCCACGAAGCCGCTCCACGCGGACAGCGCGGGCCCGTTGAACAGGCCGTACACCAGTGCCAGGGGGATGAGCGCGGCGGGCACCGCGAGCGTCGCCACGGCGTGGCGGCGCGTGTCGAACCGCTGCGGCCGGGGATGCGCCGCCCCGCCGAGCGCCGTCATCGCGGCGAACGTGAGCAGCATGGGCACGGCGTTCCACGCGATCCGGTCGGCGGTCGTGTCGTTCAGGCCGTCGACGGCGGCGTCCGACCCGACGGCGGCCACCGTCGTCACCATGCTCGCCAGCACGAAGACGACCATGGCCGTCACCCACGCACGCAAGAGATCCACGATTCCCCCCTGATTTCGTGTCGCTTACCGTTCGGCCGCGCCGTTCAGCCGCCAGGCCGCGCCGTTCAGCCGCCGGGGCCGGGCACCACGGTGACGGTGCCGACGATCTGGTCGACCACCGCCGGCGGCAGCGTGGCGGGCCGTCCGGTGATCCGGACGACGGCCGACTCGCCCCGGCCGTACACCAGCACGACGTCGGTGCCCTTGGCCGGCTCCCCGGCTCCGGGGCCGTCCAGATAGGTGTAGTCGACCCGGACGGCGTCGCGGGCGCCGGGAACCCGCAGGTCCCGCCGGGGGCCGCGGTCGTAGCGGGTGACGGTCAGCCGCAGCGCGGTGTCGACCGCGGCGGCGACGACACCGGCGTCGGCGTCGGCGTCGGACGGGCGCGGGACGGCGCGGATCACTCCGACCCGCGCGTGGACCCGCGAGCCGTCGCGCAGTTCGGCCGCGAAGGGCCACCCCTCCGGCGGCTCTACCGGCAGCCAGCCGCTCGGGTGGGCGAGCGTCACCCGCCCGGCGGACGCCGCCGCGAAGCCCGAGGGCGTGCTCCGGGGCGCCGCGGCGCGGGCCGTGTCGGCGTCGTCACCGGATCCGCCGCAGCCGCCGGCCGATCCGGCGGCCAGCGCGATCGCGAGCGCCGCGCGCCAGGCGCGGGCACGCCGGCGTCGCGTGAGGCGCGGCCGGGCGGGACGGCGCGCCACGGTCATCTCCGGCCTCCTCTCACAAGTCCAGCAGGGCCGCGACGGCGATGGCGGCGCCGATCGCCACCACCAGGGGGTACACGGCCAGCATCAGGACCAGGTGCACCCCGGCCCGTTCCGCACCCCGGTACGGCCGGGCCGGGTCGTACACCACCGTGATGCGCTTCCCCGGACGCGGTCCCGGGAAGGAGTACACCGAGCTGGTCACCTCTATCTCCCGCCCGTCGGGCGTGCGAAACCGGAACATCCCGGAGCGGCCGGCGATCCCGGGGGCCGTGCCCGCCGCGTCCGCCCGCCCGACGATCACGCCGGGGGCGCGGGCGCCGCGCAGCTGCAGGCGCACCCGCTCGGCCAGCGACCACACGCCCGCACCGCAGACGAACAGTCCGAACAGCACGCCGACCACAGGCCTGATCATCGTTCCTCCGCACCGCCGGGCATCGGTTCACCGGCACGCCTCGAGGTCCTTGTAGAGCCGTCTGCCGTCGGCGGTGGGGGCACCGAGGTACTGCGCGTTCTGCGCGGTCCGATCGGTGGTGGAGATCGCGAGGTTGGCGCCGAGCTGGAGACCGAGCTTGATCGAGGCCCCGTAGCCGGCGTCGTTCCGCCGGTGCGCGTACTCCACCCGGGAGGTGGTGCCGTTCTGGAAGATGTTGCGCCGGAACGGGTGCGCGTCCGGCCCGGGATCCTGGGTGGGAGCCATGTCTTCCCAGGTCAGCGAGAGGTTGCGCCATGCGGTGCCCGCGATCGGCACGGCACCCGACAGGTAGTCGGCGGCGTCCCGGCGCTGCTGCTCGGTGGTGATGGGCACGGTGGTGGTCGTGACGGTGGCGCGGCCGTTGACCACATGCGTCTGGGCAAGGGTGACCTTGGTGAGCTTCCCGTTCCGGTCGGTGGTCAGCGACATCGCGCCCATCGAGGTCAGCTGACCCTGGTTGCCGCCGACGACGTGCTGCTCACCGTAGTTGGCCTCGCCGCGCAGCATCAGGGTGGTGGTGGTCTCGCCGGTGCGCTCGTTCTCCTCGACGATGAGCTTCTCGTTGCCGTCGACGCCGACCCAGGCGCGCAGGTTGGGCGAGATGCTGTCGGTTCCGCGCGAGTCGGGCAGCCGGTCCTGGAGGGTGGGCTTGCGGTGCCGCCCCTCGGGCTCGCTGGAACGGTCCGGGCTGCGGTGCCGGCCGGTCGGGGCCGGCCAGCCGATGCTGAGCCCCGCACTCAGCGACCCGAAGGCGTCGATCTCGGTCTCATGGCGGCGGATGTTCGCCTCGGGGATGTCCGGGCCCGCGACCGCGTCGTAGATGTGGCCGCCGATGTAGCCCAGGAGCCCGCCGTTGTTCTTGACCTCGTCGATGGTGTACTGCTCGACGAGGTCCCTCCGGAGCGCGTCGGCCTGTTCGTCGGCGTCCGGCCCGGTGAACTCCCAGGCGTCGCCGTTCCCCAGCCGCAGGTTGGCGCCCACGCTGGCGTCGGCGCCGATGTTGACGAGGTTGCCGCCGTTCACGCCGATGCCCAGGCCGGTGCCGACTCCGATGGAGCTGCCGCGGATCCCGGTGATCCGGACGACGCGTTCGCCGGTGCGCGGGTCGATCGAGGTGGTGCGCATGAACGCCCAGTCCCTGCCGACCGAGAAGATGAGCGCCTCGACGGTGCCGGTGTAGCCGTCGACGGCCAGTTCGACGGTGCAGGTCGGTTGCATCACCAGGTCGGCGGGTGAGTGACACTTGCTCTCGTCGCCGCCGCCGGCGGCGACGCAGACGGCGTAGCCGATCCAGTCGCTGATCCGCGTGCCGAGCCCCGAGAGCGCGATGGCGCCCGTGCACGCGGCGATGAGCAGGACGACGAGGAAGTAGCTGAGACTGCCCTCGCCGGCATCACGACACTTTACTGAGACATTCACAAGATCTTCACCCAGCGACCATCCAAAGCGTCATGTCGCCGGAACGCGTGAGCCCACAGGCCCAAGATCGGACCCAAACCGGACAGCGGGGCGTCAACCGCTCAGGTGGTGGCTCCACAGCAGGAAACACAGCGCGGCGCCCACCGTGAACATCAGCACGGCGCCCGCGACCTCGGTCACCGGGTGGGCGTAGAGGCGCGCGTCGGAGGGATCGCGGGCGTCGTACATGACGCGCACGCGCCGTCCCGGGGGCCGGCGGCGGCCGCTGTAGGCGGTGAACACCCGCTCGCGCGCGTCCAGGTCGGCGAAGCGGATCGTCAGGTCGTAGCCCGCGTCGCCGACGAGGGCGTCCGCGCACATCTCCACAACGCCCTCGGTGACCTCGGCGCGTCCGCGGAACCGGTAGGCGGCCACGAGCGCGACGGGCGCGGCCAGGACGAGCCCGGGTCCGCCCACGGCCAGCACCGCCGTCTCCAGCCACCCCGCGGGCACCAGCGACAGCGCCCCCGACAGGGCGTCGAACAGCACCAGCACCGCGGCGACGAGACCGGCCAGGAGCAGCAGGCGGCGCAGCCGGCCGCGGGACGTGCCGCCGCTCACGACGCCAGACGGGATCGGCGTGCGATCGACCAGCCCCCGGTCAGGGCGCCGCCGCAGGCGGCGCAGACCGCCGCCAGAGCGACCGCCGCGCGGCCGTCGCCCAGCGCGCCCGACTGCGTCACGACGGTGGCCAGCACGGGCCCGGCGCACACCAGCAGGTGGAACCGCACCGCTCCGCCGCCGCGCCCGCCGTCCAGCCGGCGGGCCGCGATCCGCCCGCCGGCCAGGCCCAGCGCGCCGTGCAGCGTCACCGCGACGGCCGACGACGTCCAGTAGAAGCCCGGCCCCTCCGCGACACCGGGCGCCGCGACCGCGACGACGGTGACGGCGACCGCGGCCGCCGCCGCGCCCGCCAGCGTGACGAGGCCGCCCAGCAGGACGGCCCCCAGACCGCTTCGAGACCGCACCGGGAAGCTCCGTTTCCGGTCGTGCCGGTTATGCCGATCGGGCTAGTGATCCAGCCGGAAGGAATCGAATATCACCGGCAGCCGGGATCGCGCGGAACCGTTCTGGGGCGAACGCAGCATGAATTCCAGGAGAACGTCGTCGTCGGTGAGCACGTAAAGACCCAGCAACGTGAACGGGACGCTCGCGCCGTTCTGGTCCTGCATTTCGTAGGTCGCCTCGAAACGATGGGCGCGGTCCGCGCCGTCGATGTCGACCGGCCGGTCCGCGGTGAGCCGGTAGCGGTGCATCGTCGCCAGCGCGCGGAACTGGCCGAGCTGGACGCCCAGGTCCTGCCGGTAGCCGTCGACGCGTCCCACGTGGATCTGGCCGTCGACGGCGCCGGAGGGCAGCCGCGGCCCCACGAACATCAGCGTGGGGCGGCCGCGTTCGTCCTGGCCGTCCCGGCGCTGCCATCCGCTGGGGTAGGCGAACGAGTACGCGCCGGCGCGGTACTCGGTGAACCCCGCCGGGACGCGCGGCCGCTCGCCGCCGCCGCATCCCGCCAGCACGGCGCAGGCCAGCAGGACCGCCACCATCGGCGCGTACCTCACCGGCAGCCCTGCCAGGGCACCCATCCCTGTCCCTTCCTGTAGTAGTGCGCGCTCTGCAGCGAGTGCCGTTCGGCCTCGCGTCCGATCTCGACGAATCCCAGGCGGCGCCGGGGGGTGGACCCGCGGCCCTCCAGCTTGGTGGTGTCGCCGGTGTTGTCGTAGGTCAGCCGGCTCATGGTGCCGGCGCCGCCCTCCCACGCCCGTTCGACGGCGTCGGTGTCGCCGTCCCGCAGGTATCGGTCGATGACGGCGCGGTCCTCGGCCGACGAGTAGTCCAGGTTCTTCTCCGTCACGGTGCGCTGGGCGAACAGGATCCACTGGCCGCCCACGGTGAGCTGCCCTCGGTCGCCGACGCCGTTCTGCCCCGAGGCCCTGCCGTCGACCCGGACGTAGACGATGTCCTGGCCGTTCTGGATCTGGTTGATCCCCACGATGTCACCGTCGCGGTCGTAGGTGACGCCCCACTGCGTGCCGCCGCGGTGCTTGTAGTTGAACCCGACACTGGGGTTGATCTTGATCTGCGCCCTCATCTGCGCGCGCTGCTCGGGCAGCAGGACGAAGCCGTTCCCGTACTGACCGCGCAGCTGGCGCTCGATCATGTCGAGGACCACGTCGACGCCCTCGTCCAGGCCCTGCTGCACCTGCCGCCGCACCGACGCGGGCAGCGTCCGCACCAGCCGGCTCACGTCGACCTGCACCGCCGCCTCGAACTCGCCGCGCTGGGTGAAGTAGTGGGTGGTCTGGCCGTTGGTGTTGTTGACGCGGCTCCCGGTCAGCAGCCAGCCGCGGCCCTTGAACGGCAGCTTCAGCTGGGCGGGCCCGACGCTCAGATCCAGGTCCGCGCGGAAGCCGCCGGTCAGGCCGCCGTCCATGTACTCCTCGGTCGGCTCGCGGTCCGGCTCGCTGCCGCCCATGAACCTGTCGATGTCGTCGCCGACCCACGGCAGCCTGCTGCCGAGCCACACGAACCCGCCGGTGAGGGGGTTGGTCCGCAAGGTGAACTTGACCTCGTTGCCGATACGGTGGTCGCGCAGGTCGTCGAAGAACTCGCGGGCCTCCTTCTTGCTGGTGAAGCCGCCGTACACCTTCCCGTTGGTGATGGTCAGGCCGCCCCAGACCCCGCCGCCGACCGGGCCGGCGCGCAGGCCGTCGGGAGTGCCGACCCCGCCCTCGCCCCAGGTGAAGTCCACGACCTCCCACGTGCGCCTGCCGTCCGGCCCGATGCGTTCGATGAGCTGCAGGGTGCCGCGGCTGTTGGTGCGGACGTCGACGTAGCGCAGGGGGATGCCGACCGTCTCCTCCAGGTAGTGGCTCTCCATGAAGGGGACGCAGCCGGTAGTCGGCTCGTCGGGGTCGCGCTGGGCCTGCCCACGGCCGCCCCCGCCCGGCGGCCGGCAGTCCTGGACGAGCCCCGCCGACTTTCCGATCTGGCAGACCGCGGCCGCGATGCTCGAGACGACCCGGCCGCCGATGCCCGACAGCACCAGCGCCAGCGCCAGCGCCGCGCACAGCAGCGCGACCACCAGGTAGCTGAGCGGCCCCTCGCCCGCGTCGCGGCGCCCGGCCGTCCGCGCCGCCCCCCGACTCCATTTGCGCACGGCCGCCAAGTTGCCAGCGAAAGGCCGAAATCAATTGAGCCCGCGGACCCATTCCAAGGCCCAAAGAAAAGGCGAAACCCGGCCGTCACATTCCATTTCCCGGCCGTTGTTCGAGAATTAACTCCGAATGCCGGGAGAAAGTCGGAAGGATATGCGCCGCGGCGCCGCCGGGCAATATCCGGCCCGCCGGCGGGGCGGTGTGCGCGGGCCGCGTCCGCCGCGGCGGCCGGGCGCCCGCCGCGCCGCCGCACCCGCGCATCGGGCGATTTGGGTCCCCGGGCCCTGTCGCCGCGGCGCCGGCGTCCATAGAGTCCTCACCGGTCCTTTGTGATCTCATGTGGTCTCGATCCCGACTGGGGGACACGGTGAGAGCTGGACGATGGCGTGCGGTCAGCCGCGACGAGGGCTCGACGCAGATCATCCTCCTGGTCGCGATGGTGTGCGCGTTCGGCCTGACGCTGATGGCCATTCAGGTCGCCCGCGCCAACGACCTGCGCTCGCAGGGACAGATCGCGGCGGACGCCGCCGCGCTCGCCGCGGTCACCCCGATGCGGGACGCCGTGCTGGACGCCGCCCGCAACGGGCAGCTGCCCAGCGGCATCGGCCTGTGGACGATCGCCGACAACGTCAACGCCGACAACACCCCCTTCGCCGAGGCGGCCCGCGACTACGCCGGACGCAACGCCGCCGAGCTGCGCGGCGACGTCGAGCCCTCCGGCGCGCTCGGCCACACCATGAAGGTGTCGGTGCAGACCAAGGACTGCGTCATCAAGGACGAGGACGAGCTGACCGCCAAGGACCGCCAGGACCTCGCCAACCGGCGCAACCTGTGCACCGACAACCGCGGCCGCACCGGAATCATCAAGGGCCGCGGCACGGCCGACGCGATCGCCGAGCTGCGTCTCCCCGAGTGCGAGTACCGGAACACCGGCGGCCGCGGCTCCGAAGAGGCTCCGTTCTTCGACGAACTGTGGTGCGACAACGTCCGGGTGTGGAGCAGCACCCAGGGCCCCGCCCCGCGCGACCGGGTCATCCGGCTGTTCAAGATCCGGCTGGTGGGCAAGGAGGACCCGGTCAAGTACACGGGGATGCCCGAGAACGGCCTGCCCTCCGGCCCCTACGTCAAGGGCGAGTGCGCCAAGGACAAGCAGCCGGACCCCAGCATGCCGTTCGGGCACCGTGTCATCGCCTGGGCGCGCTGCTGGTTCGGCACCCCCTACTCGTGGGGCGGCGGCACCCCGGCCGGTCCGAGCAAGGGCATCTGCTGCTCCCCCGGCGGCTACAGCGGCGCCAACACCGTGGGCTTCGACTGCAGCGGCCTGACCCTGTACGCGGTCTACCAGGCGTCCGGCGGCCGGATCACGCTTCCGCACTACACGCTGTCGCAGCTCAGCGACCCGCGCGGGCGCAGGGTCTCCCAGAGCGAGCTGCAGCCGGGCGACCTCGTCCTCCCCAACCCCGGCCATATCGGGATATATGCGGGCGGAGGAAGATTCATCGAGGCACCACAGACGGGTGACGTCGTCAAGGAGTCGACCCTGGCCGGGCGAGGCTTCTACGGCGCGGTGCGGTTCGGCTGACGGCACCTTCCAGGCCGCGCTCGTGCGCGCGGCGTCCGACGGTCACGACGGACGCCCGCGCCCTGTCCGGCCGGCACCCGAGGCTTCCGGCAAGTCCCGGCGCTTCGGGCTCAGGCCCGGCGGGCGCGGGCGCGCCTCACCCGCGGACCCAGAACGAGGACTCGACCTTGGGCATGCCCACCGCGTCGAACTCCTCCTGCGGGGCGCGCACGGTGAGGTCGAGCATCGTCCCGCCGCTGGTCAGCGCGTAGATGTCGATGCTGCGCACCCGGGCCGTGGCACCGGTGGAGGTCTTCTCCTCGTACGCGGTCTCCAGGCGCCACGCCTGCTCGGCGCCGGGCACCTTCACATCGCCCTGGCGCACGATCCGGCGGCCGTTGAGCTGGTTCAGTCCGCGCGCCTGGGCCTTCATGGCGTCCATGCCCCCGCCGAAGCGGTCGGTGCGCGACACGATGACCTGCCCCCGGTACGCACCGCTCGCGGCGGCCGGTCCATGGACCTCCACCAGCGGAGCGCCGCGCTCGTCCTTGTCATGGGTGACGTTCCAGCCCTGCGGATACGCGAAGCTGTAGACGTCGCCCTTGTAGGTGGTGAATCCGGCCGGGGGCTTGGGAGGCTCCTCCTTCCCGGAGCACCCCGCGAGCGCCACCAGCAGGGAGCACGCCAGCGCGGTCAGCCGTACCACCGGATCACCCTCCTTCGTTTCCGGCCCACCGGCACGATCGGGGCCGAGATCAGCATCGCCGAGCCCAGCGCCCCGAGCAAGATTTCACAAAGGTCTCCGCCGTCTACGACCGTTCCCCGCGCGTGGTGAACCGGGCGGAACCGAACACCCCGGCGACGCTTCCCGCCAGGGTCAGCACAAGGTAGAAGGCTCCCCCGATCCAGTCGTCGCCGAACAGGGAGGGGACCGCGAGCAGCGACACCACCAGCAGCGGCCCCGCCGGAGCCAGCACCCGCCGCCGGCCCGACGGCGGCAGCCGGCGGGCGGCCAGCCCGCCCGCCGCGGCCGCGCCCAGGGCCAGCACCAGCCCGCCCACCAGCGCGTACCCCCAGAAGAACCGCCCGCTCAGCAGCGTGCCGGTGGACAGCGAACTGATGACCACCACGCCCAGCATCAGCACCACGAGCGTGACGACCATGACCAGCGCCCCCTCGACGACGGCCCGCACTGGGGAGTTCACCGCACCACGTCCCATCAACGATGACAGTCGGTCCACGGAACCCATCCCCTGCCGTTCTGCCAGATCTCGGCGCCGGTCAGCGTGGTCCGGCTGTTCTCTCCGTCGTAACGTATGGCCCCGCCGAGCTTCCCGACGAGGTTCTCCAGGCCGCCCGACCGGCCGGAGACGAGCTCGTCGTAGGTCAGCCGGGTCATGGTGCCCCTGGTCCGGAACAGGGAGTCCACGAGCTGTGCCTGACGGTGCGAGGACAGCCCGACGGCCCCGACCCGTTGCAGCACCCCGGCGGTGAACAGGGCCGTGGCGGCGCGCCTGTGCATGGGGTCGGACAGATCCAGCGAGGAGGTGCTGACCTGGCGTCCCCCGTCGATCGGTATCTGGCCGGTCGCCGGGATTTTCACTTTGCTGCCGCCCCCGCCGAGGTTGATGTTCCCCCGGCCCCGCAACGTCCACGACGTCGTGACCTGCCGCGTGAACCTGACCGGGGTCCCCTTGGAGTCCAGCATGTACTGGTAGTCGTTCTGCGCGATGAGTTCCACGGTGGCCCCGAGTTTCACGCCGTTGGCCACGCTCCGGTTCACGTAATCGCGCAGCTTGGCGGGGATCTCGAAGTGGGGGCCGAAGTGGGTCATCCCGAGCAGTTCCAGCTCGTTCAGGACGGCCTGGGCGCCCCGCCGCGTGACCTGCTTCGGCAGCTTGCTCAGATCGACGGTGAGGGTGGGATCCGACAGCACCCTGTCGCGCATGTTCACGATCCAGTTGCCGTCCCTGTCGTGCTGGACCCCGAGCAACGACCAGCCGCGGCTCGCTGCCGAGAGGTCCACGGCGCCGATGTTCAGCCCGGGGTTGAGGCCGCCCGCCGGTCCCATCTCCACCGCCGTGCGATCTGCCTCCGGCAGATGGCCGCCGATCAGGTCGCTGAGCCAGTCCCCCACCACCGGCACGCTCAGCAGGGGGAGCACGACAGGGTGGTACCGCACAGCCTGCCTGGCCCGTTGCTCGGCGTACCGCCGCGGGAAGTCCCGGGCCTCCTGCTCGTTGTCGAAGCTGTAGTACTGGGTGCCGGTGACGTTGCCGCCGAGCCACATGCCGCTGACGAGCGGCAGGTCGGGCGTCTGCACCCCGCCCTCCGTGAAGGCGCCCACGGACACCACCCACCGGTCGCGCTTCCCCGGAGCGACGACCTTGCCGATCGTGTAGAAGACCCGGATGCTGCCGCGCAGGTTCAGCACCTGCGCCGGCACCACCACCGTGAGGTCGTGGTAACCGCCGCTGCCGTCGGCGGTGCACACCGGATCGGGACGCGTGACGGGCTGGACCGGCGGACCGGGCGACGGTCCCGGCGGCGGCCACGGCCCGTGCTCCTCGCAGCCGGCGACCAGCCCCCCGGCTCGGGCCACGTTGCAGACGGCGAGGCCGATGTCCCGGGACACCCGGCCGCCGATGCCCGACAGCACGACCGCCAGCACCACCGCCACGATGAGGAGAATCGCGGCGAGATAGCTGACAGGCCCTTCCCCGAGTTCGCTTGATCGTCCGGCTCGCTTCACCTGAAGGCCACTTGGCAGCACGCCGCGAACGTTATGATCATTTTGATGTGCAGGCGTGAGCCCCCGGACCCCAATAGGGGACCCTGACCGGTACCGCGATCGCAGCCCGGGCGCCGCGCCGAATCCGGCGGACTCCCGCGCCCGAGGGCGTGCGCACCGGCCCGGCCGGCTGTTTCCTCACCGCCCGGGGCATGCGGCTGACGGGCTCGTGCACCCCGCGGCGGCTGACGCCGGGGACGAGGGGTCGCCGTCCTATCCCGCGTTCACTGCGACCACGGCTGCCACACGAAGATGACCAGCCAGGTGACGACGGCGCCCAGCACCAGCAGGACGGCGGACTCCACCCAGGCACGGGCGGCCGTGAATTCCAGATGGGCGTTCTCGGGCCGGGACGGGTCGTACAGCACCCGCACGACGGCACCATCGTGGTGGCGGCTCTGGCCGCCTTCCTTGAACGTGAACTCCCGGCCGTCCGGGACGCGGTAGCGGATCTCCAACTCGAAGGACCCGCCGCTGCCGTCGTGCGTGCGTTCCTCCCGGCTGCCGATCACCACACCCCGCGTCGGCACGGCCGACCGGCGGAAACGCAACCGGTGCATCAACCTGATCGGAGCCGAGAGCACAAGTGCCGGGCCCATCACCACGAGCAAGATCTTGAAGAAGGTCTCCACCGTCTACGACCGTCCTCCGCGCGTGGTGAACCGGGCGGAACCGAAGGCCCCTGCGGCGCTCCCCACCAGGGTCACCACAAGGTAGAGGACTCCCGCGCCCCAGTCCTCGCCGAACAGCGACGGGACGGCGACCAGCGACACGACCGACAGCGGCCCGGCCAGAGCCGGCAGGGTCCGCGCCGACCCGGACGGCAGCCGGCGGGCGGCCAGCCCGCCCGCGGCGGCCGCGCCCAGGGCCAGCACCAGCCCGCCCGCCAGCGCGTACCCCCAGAAGAACCGCTCGGTCAGGAGCGTGCCGGTGGACATGGAGCTGATCACCACAACGCCGAGAATGAGCACCACGAGGGTGGCGACCATGACCAGCGCCCCCTCGGCGACGGCCCGCACCGGGGGGCTCACCGCCCCCCGCCGATCAGCGATGACAGTCGTCCCACGGCACCCATCCCATACCGTCCTGCCAGATCTCGGCCTTGGTCAGCGTGGTCTGGCTGTTCTCTCCGTCGTAACGTATCGCCCCGCCCGTCTTACCGACGTTCTCCAATCCGGCGGACAGTCCGGAGACGCCCTCGTCGTAGGTCAGCCGGGTCATGGTGCCCCTGGTCCGCAGGAGGTTGTCCATGATCGCCCCGGCAGGGGTGAACTGGGCGGCCACCGAGCCGGCCCCGGTCTGCTTGGTGAGCATCCCGCTCGCGAACAGGGCGATGGCGGCGTTCCTGTGCGTGGGGTCGGACAGATCCAGGGAGGAGGTGCTGACCTGACGCCCCCCGTCCAGCGGTATCTGGCGGGTCACGGGAACTTCCACCTTGCCCTTGCCGTCGAGCGTCACGTTCCCCCGGCCGCGCAACGTCCACGACGTCGTCAGGTTCCGGGTGAACTTGACCGGCTTCCCGCTGGAATCCAGCATGAACTGGTACTCGTTCTGGCCGATGAGTTCGACGGTGGCCCCGATCTTCACGCCTTTGGCCAGGCTCCTGTTGATGTAGTCGCGCAGTTTGTCGGGGATCTGGAACTCGGGACCCAGCTTGGCCTTCCCGGCCAGTTCCAGCTCCTTCAGCACGGCCTCGGCGCCCCGCTGCGTGACCTGCTTGGGCAGCTTGCTCAGATCGAAGGTGAGGGTCGGGTCGGACAGGACCCTGTCGCGCATGTTCAGGATCCAGTTGCCGTCCTTGTCACGCTGCACGCCGCTCAGCGACCAGAGGCGGGTGGCGGCCGAGGCGTCGAGGCCGCCGAGCTTCAGCTTGGGGTTGAGGCCGCCCGCCGGACCGGCCTCTACCGAGTCGCGATCGGATTCCGGCAGCCCCTGGCCGCCGAGCAGATCCTTCAGCTTGTCCCCCAGGAACGGCACGTTCAGCAGAGGCGCCACGAGAGGGTGGTGGCGCAGGGCCTGCTTGGCCCGTTCCTCGGCGTACCGCCGCGGGAAGTCCCGGGCCTCCTGCTCGTTGTCGAAGCTGTAGAACTGCATGCCGGTGACGTTGCCGCCGGCCCACAGGCCGCTCAGGAACTTCAGGTCGGGGGCCTGCACCCCGGCCTCACCGAAGGCGCCCACGGCCACCGTCCACCGGTCGGGCTTGCCGGGGGTGACGATTTTGGCCATCGCGTAGAAGACCCGGATGCTGCCGCGCGCGTTGACGTAACGCACCGGCACCACCACCGTGAGGTCCTTGTAGCCGGCGCTGCCGTCGGCCACGCACACCGGCGCCGGGCGGTTGACCGGGCGAACCGGCGGGCTCGGAGACGGACTGGGACTTCCCGACGGACTCGGGCCGCCCGTCCCGGACGGGCTCGGGCTTCCGGACGGCCCCGGGCTCCCGGAGGGCCCCGGGCTCCCGGACGGCCCCGGGCTTCCGGAGGGGCCTGGGCTCCCGGACGGACTTGGACTCCCCGACGGGCTCGGGCCGCTGGACGGGCTGGGTTCACCCGTCCCCGGCGGACTCGGGCTGCCGGACGGGCCGGGGCTCCCGGACGGGCTCGGATCACCCGTCCCCGACGGACTCGGATCACCGGATGGGCCCGGACTGCCGGACGGGCCCGGGCTTCCGGACGGGCCTGGGCTCCCGGACGGGCCTGGGCTCCCGGTGTCCGACGGCCCTGGGCTGCCCGACGGGCCCGGGCTGCCCGACGGGCTCGGGCTCCCGGAGGGGTTGGGGTCGCCCGTTCCGGACGGGCCGGGGCCGGTGGACGACGGTGAGGGGCCGGTCGGCCCGCCCGTCGGCGTGTCGCGGGCCTCGGGCCGTCCGCCTCGGTCGCCGTCCTCGCAGCTGTCGACCAGCCCGCCGGCCTCGCCGATCTTGCAGACGGCCAGATCGATGTACCGGGTCACCGTTCCGCCGATGCCCGACAGCACGAGCGCCAGGACCACCGTCAGGATCAGGAAGGTGACGGCGATATAGCTGAGGGGGCCCTCACCGAGTTCGCCGGTTCCTCCGGCTCGATTCACCTGACGGCCACCTGGCAGCACGTCGCGAACGCTATGATCAGTTTGTCCTATGCGCGTGAGCCCCTAGGCCCAAAATTGGGCCCAATAATGGGCCCCGAGCCCGTATCGCACTACCATTACGCGCGCCGAGCCCGACCCGGCCGATTTTTGGGCCCGAGGGCCCGTGCGCATCGGCCCGCTCACCTGCTTACCTGGCTGTTTCGGGGGATGGCGTTCGACCGACGGGATCGTGCATGCTGCGACGGCTGGGTGACAGGGGCGAGGGGTCCCTCTCCTACATCGCGGTCGTACTCCTCATCGGCGCGATCGCCGCGGCGGTGACGGTGGTGGCGCTCCCCGACACGGTTCTGGGAGACATCCGCGCCGCCGCGTGCCGGGTCAGTGGCGGTGAGCGGTGCGAACGGCACAACGGCGGCAACGACCGGACGCAGCCGTCCGCGACCCCCACGGCCTCCCCGGCGGTGGCAAGTGCGACGCCCACGCCCTCGACCGGTGACGGCGCCCCTCCCCCGGACGACAACTCCCCCGAGGCCCAGGAGTACCGGGCCGCGCAGGACGCGCTGAGCCGCGCCGAACAGGACCTGACGGGCCTGGAAAGCGAGTGGTCGAACTTCGACCTGCTCGCCGAGATCGGCAAGCTCGGTCTGGACTTCCTGGCCGGGGACATCATGAACTGCGTCAAGAAGCCGAACTTCAGCGACTGCGCCTGGGCCCTGATCGGCGTCGTCCCGTGGGGCAAGATCGGCAAGCTGCTGAAGTCGATCCCCAAGGTCGTCAAGCTCGTCGACCGGTTCCTTGACCTCAAGCGCCGCCTGGACAAGGCGCGCAAGGCCCGCAAGGACGCCCACGACCGCCTGGGCCGCGCGCGGGAGGCGTGCGAGCGGCGCAACGCGGCGGGCAACAGCTTCACGCCGGGAACGCCGGTGCTGATGGCCGACGGGACGCGAAGACCCATCGAACGCGTGCGGGTCGGCGACCTCGTCTGGGCCGCCGACCCGCGGACCGGCCGGGTCGGGCCGCGCCGGGTCACCGACCGCATCGTCGGCACCGGCGACAAGAGCCTGGTGGACCTGGTGGTGACCGCCGGCGGATCGCTCGGCGGGCCGACGGCACGGCTGACGGCGACCGCGAACCACCCGTTCTGGGTGGCGGGCTCGCAGGACTGGATCGACGCCGGCCGGCTGGTCTTCGGGGACATGCTGGTCACGCCGGACGGCCGGCGGGCCATGGTGGTCGACAAGCGGCTGCGCCGGCAGCGGCAGCAGGTGTTCAACCTCACCGTCGACGGCCTGCACACCTTCTACGTCGCGGCGGGCGGCGACGACCTGCTCGTGCACAACTGCACGGACCTGGACAAGCACGAGGAGCCGCCGCGCGGGCAGCCCCGCGGCGACCACCAGCTGGGCCACACGATCCGGGACCACGTCGACGTCACCGACCAGGACCTCATCGCCCACGCGCGGGATCCGCGCAACACCCGGGGCGTGGCGGGCCGCTGGAAGGACAAGGACACCGCCCAGCAGGCGATCAACGAGGCCATGGCCAACCCGAAGCTGCAGCCGCAGATCCAGAGGTGGCTCAAGGAGGGCAAGAACGGGCGGCAGACGCTGGAACTGCCGGTGCAGCAGTACGGGAACGGCTCGCTGGGCGACATCGCGAACAAGAACGGTCAGATCAACGCGGCCGGAAACAAATTCAAAATCATCCTGCACCGCGCCCAGGATCCCAAGCACAAACCGGGCTGGTATATTTACACGTCCTATCCGGTCCCCTGATCTCAGCGAGTGGTGGCGGCATGGAGGAAAGGGCGGACGACTTCGGAATCACCGCGCTCGCCGCGGGCCGCTTCCACGCCGTGTGGTGGTCGCGTCACCCGACGTCCGACGAGATCATCGCGGCGGCCGTGCGGGAGGAGAGCCCCGTCCCGGTCATCGAGCAGGACGTGCACGACGCGACGCTGCTGGTCGAGTCGCCCCTGACCGGCGGGCAGCTCGCGGCGCTCTGGACGTCCGCCACCGACGGCTACCACGACGTCACCGCCGAGGGGCGGGACGGCCGCCAGTGGTTCCGGCGGATCATCGAGATCCTGACCCCGGCGCTGGACGCCGCAGGCGTGCGCGTCTCGACCGAGGGCGCGCTGGATTTCCGTCCCGAGGTGGCGGACCCGGTGGCGCGGGTCGTGCGGCGTTTTTCGATTACCTCGAACTTCGCCCGGCCGGTCGAGGAGGATTTCCTGCGGCAGGCCCTTGAGGACCTGGTACGGGCGGGGCTGCCGGAACTCGCCCTGCGATTCTTCATCAGCCTGGCGCAGACGCACGACACGCCGATAACGCGGGACCTCTACGCCGAAATAGAGCGGGCGTCCGTCCCGTTCGGCTACGGCGTCTTCATCCTCCAGCGTCTGGAGCACCTCATCACCGACTGACCGGCGTCCGCGACGGCCGCGGGCCCCGGAGGCACGAGGCGCGGCCTCGCCGGGCGAGGCCGCACCCGGCGAGACGATCAGGGGAATTCGAACCAGTTCGGCGGGAACCAGTCCTGCTTGGCGAACCAGTTCCGTCCGCTGATCTCCACGGTGTCGAGAACGCGCGGCAGCTGCGCCTGCGTCCGGTCCCTCTCGGGGGCCTCCGCGGTGATGGTCAGCAGCATCCCGTCGTCGGAGACGGCGAACGTCTCGGAGCCGCGCAGACTGAGGGGGGCGCCCGACAGGGCCTTGATCTTCCGCACCACCTCGAAGCGGTGCGCCTCGGCGGCCCCCTCCACCGTCACCGGGAGGGACCGGACGATCTCGTAGTGCTCGACGGCGGCGGCTGTCTGGAACTGTGTGAGCTTGTCCTGCAGGCGATGGTTCCAGCCGTCCTGGCGGACGACGCGGACCTGCCCGGAATACGCCCCCTCGGGCGTCGCCGGTCCGTTGAACTCGACGTAGCCGTGCCCTTCTTGGTTCGTTCCAGTGCGGGTCTGCCAGTTCTCCGGATAGGCGAGGCGGTAGTCATCGGCCCGGTACAGCCGGAATCCGTCGGCGACCCGCATGGCCTCCAAGGGGCCCTGCCAGGGAGACCACCACACCAGCCCCCCGAGAACGGCGACCAAAAAAACAAAGCGGGGAAAGTAACGCACTCATCACGTATATAACCGGCCTGGATGTCCTGTATGGGGCCCGCAGACCCATTCCCGGCCCCAAGAACCCGCGGATGACGACGCCCGAGGCCGGGAGCGCCATGACGCTCCCGGCCTCGGGCGATCGGATCCGGTGACGGCGGATCAGCCGATCGCGAGATTCTCGGCCTTGTCGAACCCGGGAATGTCCAGGGTGACCGTCGTGACGTCCGAGGGCACCTTGATCATCGTGTACAGCCGGAGCTGCTCGCCCTTGACGAGCCTGATCACATCAAGGGGCATGAGCGGGAACTGCGGACCGATCGCGTACCTTTCGCCATTGCGCGCGGCGCGGAACCGCCGGTCGCCCGATACGAGCGACACGCCACTCGTACCGCCGTTGATGTAGCCGTCCTGGGACGGGGCGTTGAACATCAGCCCCATGTCGGCCTCCTGGTCGCCGTCGTTGCGCACGGTCCAGGACACGGTGGTGAAGCCGTTGGAGTCGCGGTGCAGGCCGTCCACGTGGACGGTGACGCCCTTGGGCGCGCTCGTGGGGTTCAACGTGCGTCCCGCCGCGGGCACGCTCGATCCACCGGGAGCCTGCGCCGGAGCCGGCTTGGGCCGGGCGAACGATATGACGACCCGGCGGTTCTTCTTGCGTCCTTCCTCGTCCTTGTTGGAGGCGATGGGGCGCTTCGAACCGAAGCCCTGGGAACGGTAGGTGATGCCCTGCCTGGTCACCATCCCCTTCAGCGCGTCCTCCACGCTCTTGGCGCGGCGTTCCGACAGCGGCTGGTTGATGGCGTCGTTGCCGGTGCTGTCGGCGTGCCCCTCGATCGTGACCGTGTTGCCGGGAGAGTTCTGGATCTTTCCGGCCACCTCGCGCAGCGTCGCCTGGGCCGCGGCGTTGAGGTCGGCCTTGTTCACCGCGAACAGCACGTCGGTCGAGATGCGCACGTTCAGGTTCGTGCCGTCGTCCTCTTCGGCACCGGCGTTGTTCTCGGTGATGGTGGTCACCGGAAGGATCCGCGTCGGCCCCTTCTGCGCCGTGACGGGGTCGACACCGCGATTGTTCGGGTCAATGTCGATCTTGGTTCCGGGCCGGTTGCCGACCGGGACGTCGGTGAAGGGCAGCACGCCGGGAAGGAGCAGGCCCAGCCGCGACACTCCGGCGGGCGGGGCGGGGAACGCCGCGTTCAGCGTCAGCGTCCCTCCCGCGGGGATCCTGAGGTTGAAGCCGCCCGTCCGGGTGCACAGGCATTTGCGGCCGGGCTGGACGTAGGGGTAGTAGAGGCGCGCGCCCGCACCGTCCAGCAGTGCCGCCCCGCCGATCGAATTCGGATCGAACTTGTTCACGTTACCGAGATCGCGGGTCGTGGGAGCCATGATCCGGTCGAGTGAGATCTCCGACCGGGCGGTGTTGCGCGCCCGCACCTTGGCGACCACCACCTGGTCCGACACCCGGTCCAGTGCCAGCAGGTCGAATTTGACGTCGCCGGTCGGCAGGAAGGGCTGAGTCTGCAGCACCTTCTCCTGGCCCTGCGGGCCGGACGAAGAAGGAGTGGAGGGGGACGGGCCGCCGCCCTCGGATCCGCCGGAAGAACTGCAGGAGCTGAGCATGATGGCCGCGGCGACCGCGCCCACCGCGTATCGTCCCCGCCCCGTCACGGCTGTCTTCACTCGCCGATCTCCCTTCGCGACCCCTGACCGGAGAAAACTCTACTTGACATGGGAAATGCCTGCACGGGGGACAGGAATCCTGTCCCCCGTGCAGGCGGAATGCCGTCTTTTCCGGAGAACGGCGTCAGCCGCTGCTGCCGGCCGCGCTGCCCCGGGTGAAGATGTTCTGGACCGCCGTCTGGATCTGAGAGACGATCGTGTCGCCGACACCGCTGGCGGCGACCGCGACGGCGATCGCAGCGATCAGCAGGGCCACCGCGATGTAGGAAAGGGGCCCCTCTCCGCGGTCCCGGTCGCCACGGGTGGTGTGTGCGGCAATCAGCGCAGTAACTCGGATGCTCGCGTTCCGCAGAGGCGTCATGGTTTTTCTCCCGCGTTTTCGACTCCCCATCTATTGAAAGAATGTACGGAGTCGGCGCCATTCGCCCCAGGGTCCGCAGGCCCAACCTGGACCCATTGTTCAGGCCCATGTCCGGGCCCATCGCGCGGCCGCCGCCCCGGCCGGTCAGCGTGGCTCCACGGCGGTGCCGAGCCAGCGGGCGATCGCCGCCGCGCGGTTGGTCACACCGAGCTTGGCGAAGATGCGGTTGACGTGGTTCTTGACGGTCTTCTCGGTGAGGAACAGCCGTTCGGCGATCTCCCGGTTGGTGCGGCCCTGCGCGATCAGGTCCATCACCTCCGCCTCACGGGCCGACAGCCCGTGCCCGGGCCGCGCGGCGGCCGTCCTCCCGCCGGAGCGTTCCCGCGGCGGCGGGGCGGGACGGTCCTCCGCCCCCTGCACGGCGGCCATCAGCGCGGCCACCGCGGCCGGCGACAGGGGGTTGTTGGTGCCCGCCACGGTGTCGCGGACGGCCGCGGCCAGTTCGTCGGCGGTGAACGTCCCGTGCACCAGGTAGCCGGCGGCGCCGTTGCGGATCGCCGTCCGGATCACCTCGTCGTTGTCGGTGTAGGTGAGCATGAGGACCTTGGTGACGCCGCTCAGCGTGCGCAGCGCGGTGATGCCGTCCATGAGCGGCATCCGCACGTCCAGCAGGACCAGGTCGGGCGCGAACCGCCGGGTCAGCTCGATGGCCTCGCCGCCGTTGGACGCCTGCCCCAGCACCCGCACCTCGCCCGTCGCCTCCAGCAGGGCCACCAGCCCCGAGCGGACCACCGGGTTGTCGTCGGCGACCACCACCCTGATCTGGCGGGCTTCGCCGTCTCCGCTCTCTCCGCCGTCTCCGTCCGGGCGCCACTGCGTGCCGACCGTCATTCAGGCCACCTCCAGGTCCACCGACCCAGCCGACTCCAGACCCGGATCGGGCACGACGACGGTGATCGTCGTGCCCGCGCGCGGGGCGGAGTCGACGTCCAGGGACGCGCCGGCGTTGTGCGCGCGCTCCCGCATCCCGACCAGCCCGTAATGGCCGCCGCTCAGCAGGCGGCCCAGGTCCTGTCCGCCGTCGAAGCCGCAGCCGTCGTCGCGCACGCGCAGGACCGCGTGGCCCGCGTCCTGGGACAGGCAGACCTCCACGGCCGTGGCCTGCGCGTGCCGCTGGACGTTCTCCAGCGCTTCCTTGAGAATGGCGATCACCTCGTACCGTGCCCGCAACGGCAGGTCGATCCCGGTGTCGACCCGCTGGGTCACCGCCGTCCCGGTCTCCTCTGCCCAGGCCGTCGCGACGTCCGCGACCGCCTGTCCCAGGGGCTGCTGGAACACCTCGTCCCGCAGGTCCTCGATGAGCTGCCGCGCCTCGCGGGAGGCGACCTCGGCCGCGGCGGCGATGCGGTGGGCCTCCTCGACGGCACGCGCCGGGGCCCTGTCCACCCACAACGGCAGCGCCTGCGCCGACATCGCGATGCCGCGCAGCGTCTTGGCGAGGGAGTCGTGCATCTCGCGGGCCAGGCGGCTGCGCTCCTCGGCCGCGGCGGCCACCACCTCCGCCGCCCGCCGCGCCGTCTCCAGCTGGGACTGCTGGTCGTACAGGTGGCGCAGCCTCGCCCCGGCGAACCCCGCGACCAGGTAGAACGCCGGCATCGCCACCACCGTCTGGAAGTTGATCAGCTCGCGGGCGGCGCCGAACTCCGTCGCCGCCGTGAAGTACAGGAGCACCTGCATGCCGCAGACCGCCAGCAGCCACCGGCCGACCAGCAGCAGGCCCGCGAGCATCGAGGTCACCACGGTGAACAGGAAGAACGGCCCGGTCACCCCGCCGATCTCCAGCACCGCGTAGGCGACGAACACGTCGAAGCCGATGAGCACCGGGTACTTGAGCAGGGACGGCACGATCTGCTGCCAGGAGAACAGCACGAGCGCCGACAGCGATCCCACCCCGCTCAGCAGCAGCAGGGTGTCGAGCGTCATCCGCTCGCTCGGGACCAGCGCGAGTGTCAGAGCGGTGATCAGGATCCGCAGCTGCATCAGCAGGCGGAACGTCGCGCCCATCCGCGCGGCGCCGACCGGGTCGTCCCACGCCATCAGAACAGCGTCCCCTCGGCCGTCGAGAAGTACAGCACCCCCACGATCAGCAGCATCATCGCCGGGACCATGAGGAAGGTGACGATCAGCGTGATCTGCGGATCGGCGCGCTGGGCGCGGCGCCGCGCGTGCTGGAAGGCGTCGCGTCGCATGTCGGTGCTGATCTCGGTGAGCGCGCGGGCCAGCGGGGCGCCCAGCTCCTCGGCCTGCAGGATGGCGGTGACGAAGCTGGCCAGCGCCGCGCTGTCGTTGCGCTGGCGCAGTTGCTCGAACGCGTCGCGCAACGGGGTGCCCAGCTCCATCTGGCGCAGCGCGTTGTTCATCTCGTCCGCCAGCGCCCCCGGCATGCTCTCGGCGACCCGTACCAGCGCGTGCCGGAAGCCCAGCCCGGCCGAGACGGTGACGGTCAGCACGTCGAGGAAGTCCGGAAGCGACCGCTGGATCTCCTCCTGGCGCTCGCGGCTGAGGTTCCACAGGACGATGTCGGTCTGCACCAGGCCGACCAGCAGCAGGATGACGCCGATGAACGCCTGGTCGGCGAGTATCACCACCAGGCCGGTCCCGCCGTAGAGCAGCGCGCTGCCGGCCTTGTTGGCGGCGTATCCCTCCACGGTCAGCCCGGCGGGGCGGCCGGCGCGCTCGATACGGCGGCGCAGCCGGGTCCGCCCGGCGCCGCTCATGGCATTGACGACCAGCCCGGCGAACGGGCGTCCGAGCGGGTTGATGATGGAGCCGAGCGGGCCGAACTCCTCGGTCTTGGCCTTCTTGACCGGTACGTCCAGATCGGCGGGTGCGGGCTGGCCGGCGGCCCTGAGGTGATAGCCCCAGACGAACAGCGGCACCATCAGCCCGGCCGCCAGGGCGATCAGCACGGGCATCAGACGTCGATCCTTGTCATCCGGCGGACCAGCAGTAGCGCGACGCTGAACAGGACCAGCACCACCAGCAGGATCCCCTGCCCGATCAGCGAGGAGGTCATCTTGTCGAGGGTGTCCGGCTGCAGGACGCCTATGCCGACGAACAGCGCGGCCCCCATTCCGCCGATGGCCCACCCCGCGACCACCGACTGCCCGAGGATCGTCTTGACCTCCCGGCGGGTCTCCTTGCGCTCCTCCAGGGTGGTGGAGATCTTGCGCAGCGCGGTGATCAGGGAACCGCCCGACTTGCCCGCCACCACCAGCGTGCTGATCAGCACCGCCAGCTCCCGGGACGGCAGGCGCTCACGCAGGTCGTTCATCGCGTCGTCGAAGGACTGGCCCAGCCGCAGGGCCTCGGCGGTCCGGCTCAGCTCGGTGCGGGCCGGGTCGTCCAGCTCCTCGGCCGCCATCTCGATGGCGGTACGGATCGCCAGGCCCGCCGCCGCCGCGTTGCCCAGCACACGGGCGAGCTCGGGCAGCTGCCCGACGAACTCGTCGCGGCGCCGGTCCTCCTGGTGCCGCATGTAGGCGAAGACGGCGCCGCCGACGCCGACCGCGATCACCAGCCCCAGGAACGGGGACAGGAGGCGGCCCATCACCACCACCACGACCAGGGCGCCGGCCGCCATCCCGAAGACGAAGACCGACAGCCGGATCCGCAGCCCCGCCGCCAGCAGGCGACGGGAGACCTGGCGTCCCAGCGTGGTGCGGCGCAGCCGGGCGTCCCAGCGGTCCAGCGCCGTGGCCATGCGGCGCTCGTCATAGCCGCGTCCCCCGCGCATGACCAGTTCGCTGCGCTGGTCGAGGCCGCGGCCGAACTCCCAGGCCGCCCAGACCAGCAGCGCCAGGACCACGACCAGCATCAGCAAGATCAGAGGAAGGCTCATTCCGTCTCCCCGTTGTCGTCCCAGGCACCGAACGCGGGCGGCGTCGGCCCGGCCGGCGTCCCCGTGTGCCCCGGCGGTTGCGCGACCGCGCCCGTCGTCGTCCCGGTCGTCCCGGTGGTCCCGTTCGCACCGGCCTGCGGCACAGGCGCGGGCGCGGGCTGCGGTGCCGCCTCCTGCGCCGGTGGCATGTGGCCGCCCCGCGGCGCGGGCACCTGCCCGAATGCGACCCCTGAACCGGGCTCGGCCGCGGGCGGGGATCCGGCTGTGGGCGGGTGCTGCCCGGCCGTCGGAGCGGGGGGAGTTCCGGGCGCGGGCCCGGGGGCGGCCGTGCCGAAGACCGCGGGGACCGCCTCGCCCGCGTACATCAGGCGGTTCACCAGGAGCTGCGGCAGCGGCCGGTGCGTGAAGCGGCCGCGGACCTGGAGATCCAGGCCGACCGGCTCCTGAACGAAGCGCATGACCGTGTCCAGCTGCAGCGACTCCCGGCGCTCGGAGGACGTCACCCCGATCTCCCTGACGCGGCGTGATCCGTCCGGGCCGCGTTCCAGGAACACGATCACGTGCACGGCGTTGGCGATCTGCGAGCGGATCGCCTCGTAGGGCATCTTCACGTCGCTCATCGACGCCAGGGTCTCCAGCCGGTAGATGGCGTCCTCGGCGGAGTTGGCGTGCACGGTCACCAGCGAACCGTCGTGACCGGTGTTCATGGCCTGCAGCATGTCGAGCGTCTCGGCGCCGCGGACCTCACCGACGATGATGCGGTCCGGGCGCATGCGCAGCGAGTTGCGCACCAGGTCGCGGATGGTCACCGCGCCCTCGCCCTCGATGTTGGGCGGGCGCGACTCCAGCCGGATCACGTGCTCCTGCTGCAGCTGCAGTTCGGCCGAGTCCTCGATGGTGACGATGCGTTCGTGCGGCGGGACGAACGCCGACAGCGCGTTGAGGAAGGTCGTCTTGCCGGTGCCGGTACCGCCCGTGACGACGATGTTGAGCCGTGCCCGCACCAGCGCGGCCAGCAGCACGGCGGTCGCCTCGTCCAGCGACCCCATCTGCACCAGCTCGTGCATGGAGTAGGCGCGCGGGAACCGCCGGATCGTCATGACCGGGCCCACCAGCGACAGCGGCGGAATGATCACGTTGACCCGCTCGCCGGTCGGCAGCCGCGCGTCCACCATCGGGCTGGACTCGTCCACCCGCCGGTTGACCTGCGCCACGATCCGGTCGATGGTCTGGTAGAGCTGGGCCTCGCTGGCGAAGCCCAGGTCGATGCGCGTCAGCCGGCCGGCGCGCTCGACGTACACGTCGTCGGGGCCGTTCACCATGATCTCGGTGACCGTGGGATCGGCCAGCAGGGGCTCCAGCACGCCCAGGCCCAGCGCCTCGTCGACGATGCGGCGGATGAGCACGGTCCGCTCGCGCGTCGACAGCACCGGACCCTCGCGGGTCAGGATGTGCCCGACGACCTTCTCCAGCCGCGCCCGCCGCTGCGCCATGTCGAGCATGGCGAGGTCGTCGAGGTTGACCTCCTCCAGCAGGCGCTTGCGCCAGTGCGCCAGGTTCTCCCCGGCCGCCTGGCGGTCGCCGCTGTTGTCGGCGTCGAGGCGGTTGCGCAGTCCCACGAGTTCACCCTCCGACCGGCATATGGACCTGGCGGGTCACCGAGATGTGCATCGGGACGCCCTTGGCCAGCAACGGCACCTTGGCCCATATGACGCACTCAACGTCGTCTCCGTTCTGCCGCACCTCGACCCGGTGCTCGTTCAGCCATCCGGGCAGCGCCCGGCGCGCCGCGGCGTCCCCGGCCCCGGCGCCGCTCATGCTGCCGACACGGGCGCCGGTGCGGGCCGCCTCCTCGACCTTCTCGATCGTGCTGAACGCGACGTACGCCTCGAAGCACACCATGAGCACGAACAGGAAGAGCCCGATGGTGGCCGCGTACTCGGTGGCAGCCGTACCGCGGTCCCTGCTCACCCTTCCCCCTCGTAGATGACCCGGGCCCGGGAGCTGACGTCCATCGGCAGCAGCACACCGGGGAACAACAGGGGCGGCTTGATGGTGACGCGCACGTAGCCGCAGTCGGGGTCCACCCGGACCACCTGGTCGGGATCGCACGCCCGGCCCGTGGGGTAGTGCACCTCGATGTTCTCCTCGTCGGCCCACGCCCCCGACACGCGTTCCACCGCGGCCTTCTTCACCTCGCCGTAGCCGCCGTGGACCGCGGCCACGCGGGCCCCTTCGTTGGCGGAGTGACCGGCGTAGGTGGCGGCCATCCCGACCAGGAACGCCTCCCACACCAGCAGCACGGTGACCAGGATCAGCGGCAGCATCGCGGTGAACTCGAGCATGCCGGCGTCGCGGCGCCGGGGGGTACGACGGACGAGTCGCCGTGTCAGTCGTCTCATACTGCCTCCGCCTTGGCCTTCTTGGGGCCGCCGCGCGGTTCGGCCGCCGCGACGGGAAGGACGCCCAACTCCTCTCCGAGCTGGCGCATCGCCGTGCGGAACCCGTCGTGCTCCACCCTGATCGGCGCGCCGTTGTTGACGGCCTTCTCCAGCGCGCGGAACGCCGGGGGCACGGTGGTGCGCAGGGGGGTCATCCCGAGGATCCGCGCGGCGAAGTCGGGCTGGATCTCGTTCTTTCGGGACTGCCGGGTCAGCACGATCGAGACGTCCTCGGGCTTGCGCACGTCCAGCCGCCGCCACAGGTGGCTCATCCGCTTGGCCGCGCGCAGGCAGGGCAGGTCGGGGGTGACGGTGATCACCGCGCGGTCGGCGATCTCGATCGCGGTGACCGAGCCCTCGGTCATGAACGCGCCGCAGTCCACGATGATCACTTCGTAGCGGGAGCGGAGCACACCGAGGATCTGCCGCGCCGCCGAGGAGGTGACGTCCTCGGCCCGCTCCCCCTCCTGGGGGGCCAGCAGCACGTGCGGCCCGGCCTCGTGGATGAACAGCACGTCGGCCAGCACCGCGCCGGTGATCTCGCTGGCGACGCCGACCAGGTCGGCGACGCTGCGCCGGTGCACCATGTCCAGGTAGGTCGCCACGTCGCCGGTCTGCAGGTCCATGTCGACCAGGCACACCGACCGGCCGGCCCGCGCGGCGCCCAGCGCGAGCTGCACCGCGATGGTGGTGGCACCCGTGCCGCCCTTGGCGCCCGCCAGGGCGATCACCCGGCCGCGGCGTCCGCCCAGCTCCGGTCCGGCGGCGCGGCCGGTGCCGAGCAGGTCGCGCATCCGCCGGGACCACTCCGCCACCGTGTCGAGCCGCGCGCTCAGCTCCTCCAGGCTGGGCGAGCGGCCGAGCACGCCGCGGGCGCCGACCTCCAGCGCGCGGCTGAGCACCTCCTCGCCGAGCTGCTCGCTCACCAGCACCACCGCCACGTGCGGGGTGCGCAGCGCGATGTCGCGGATCAGGTCGTGGCCGGGCTGCGGGCCGATGTTCTCGTCCAGCAGGACGATGTCGACCTCGTGGTGGGTGCTGACGATGCCCAGCAGGTCGGTGGAGTTGTTCTCGACGCCGAGCAGCTGCACCTCCGCCAGCTCGGCGATCATGGTGCGGAGCTGGGTCGAGAGAGCCTGGTCGCCGGTGCCGACGAGGACCTGGATGCTCATCGTCCCGCCTGCGGGGTCTGGCACAGCCGGTTGAACGGCGGCTTGGCGTCCTCGGCGCCGCCGACGAGCGCCAGGCGCACCTTGCGGGCGAAGCTCTCGGCGTAGGTCAGGCGCAGCGTCTCGTCGGAGTTGAGCGCGAACGTCACCGGAAGCACCGACCCGGAGGTGTTGCTGGCCTGGGTGCCGTTGTTGTTGTTCTGGCGGCCGGAGCCGCCGCTGGCCGGCTGCACCCGTCCGACGTTGATGACCTGGACGCGGTTGAGGATGCGCACCGCGCAGGCCGCCGTCGTCCGGTTGCCGTTCTGGGTGGAGTCGAAGGTGGCGTAGACGTCGACGATCGAGCCGTTGACGACCTTGCCCGCCACCCCGGTCTCCGCGTCGATCATGATGGCGATCTCGCGCTGGCCGGAGCGCAGGGCGGGGGCCTCGACGAGCATGCCCTGCTGCAGGTAGGCGCCGCTGGGGATGGGCCCGGCGGCCACCTTGCCCTGCAGGTCGGCGATGTTGGTGATGAAGGCGCCGGTCGCCCACTTCTTGGGCACCTGCGCCTCGCGCACCGCCGCCGCGGTGACCGGCTGGTACGCCTCCAGGTTGGACTGGACCTTCAGCACGGTGGTCATCTCGCCGACCGCGGCGTCCGCGTCGGCCTGGATCTTGCCGACGTATCCGATGACCGTGACGAACACGAACACCGCGCCGACGGCCGCGAGGATCATCAACAGGACGCCGCGTCGCTGTCGGGGGTTCATCTGACTCCGTTTCCTCGGATCGGGGAGGCGCCGGTCAGGTGCGCCGGGCGGGCCGGAACACCACGGTGTCGCTCCGGTGCGGGTCGGGGTTGTCGGCCGGTTCGGGGGCCGGCCCGTGATTCTGGTCGGGTTGTTCGCGGTGCCGCTCGGGCGGCCGTCGCGGAGCCGCCGGGTCCGGCGGCCGGTCGGGCCCCGGCCCTGCCACCGGGGCGTCGGGCCCGTGCCCGCCCGGCGGCACCGGGGCCTTCCGCAGCGACGGCGGTCGCGCGTCCGGCGGCACCGGGGGCAGGTCGGGCAGCGTCTGCTCGGCGGGCGGCACCTCCGCCGTCGAGAAGTCGTAGTCGCCCGGCACAGGAGCCGACAGCACGGGCTCGGGCCGGGCGGGCTCCCGCGTCGGCGCCGCCGGCTCGCA
>NZ_BAAAZG010000009.1:42778-52259 GCF_039536785.1 Actinomadura miaoliensis | reverse complement strand
CCGGCGGACGTCGGCGGACGGCCCGCCGTCGCGTGGCGGCGGCACCGGGCCGCCCGGCCGCCGCGGCGACCTGCCGCTGCGCGACGCCGGAGGCTCTCCGCCGGGCGGCGCCGGGAACTCGCCGTACCGCGGCGCCGGCCTCTCGTTGCGCGGGGCTTTTCCTTCACCAGCTGACATGGCACTCCGTCCAGGGGGCCTGCAGGACCTGCCGCCATGGCGCCCCAGAGCCCGCGCGGGGGTCGGTGCGCGGGGGTCGGTGCGCCTTCCTCACTCGGGAGGAGATGCCATGATGCCTCGCCTTCGCCCGATATCGTCGCAACAGTGAGTAACGGGCCGCCGCCAATGGCAGTTCGGGGCTGTGGTGTTCCGGATCACACCTTCGCGGCCGCCCAGGTCGGGGCCTTCGCACGGCACCGAACCGGCCGTCGCGCTCGGATACGCTGCCCGGGTGGCAGAACACGCGGTGACCGACGCGGAGACGCGCACCGAGCGTCCCCGGCGCAGCCGGCGCAGGCTCAGCGTCGACGAGCGCAGGGACGAGCTGATCGAGGCGGCGCTCGGACTGTTCAGCACGCGGCCCCCCGAGGACGTGTCCATCGACGACGTCGCGGTGGCCGCGGGCGCCTCCCGGGCACTGGTGTACCACTACTTCGGCGGCAAGCAGGAGCTGTACGTGGCGGCGCTCACCAGCGCGGCGCGGCAGCTGTCGGTGCTGCTGGAGCCGCCCACCGAGGGCAGGCCGCTGGAGCGGCTGCGCATCTCCCTCAAGCGCTACTTCGACTTCGTGGAGGATCACGCGGCGGGCTTCACGGCGCTGCTGCGCGGCGGCCCGGCCGACCGCTCCGGCGAGGTCGGCGAGATCGTGGACAACGTCCGCCGGCTGCTGCTCGGCCGCATCCTGCACACCGTCGGCATCGAGGACCCCGGCCCGGTGCTGCGCATCACCCTGCGGTCCTGGATGGCCGCCGTCGAGACGGCCGGGCTGGACTGGCTGGAGCACCGCGACATCGAGCGCGCCGAACTGGAGCACCTGCTGGTGGACCAGTGGATCGTCATGCTGCGCGCCGCGGGACGGCACGACCCGGTCACCGGCGAGCTGTTCGACCGCCTGTCCCAGGAAGAAATCGACCCGGACCGCTGACCCCCCGGCCGCCGGTCGTCTGCGTGCGCGCACGCGCATGACGCGATATGGCGTGAACGGTGAGTTGGCCCAGGACCACGTCTTTCGTGGCCCTGGGCCTCGCCCAGGGGACCCCTGAACAGACCACTCGGCTGTTCAGCGGCCTCCTGGCCGCCCCCCACTGTTTGTGCTGTGTGCGTCCGGCGGGCGGTACGAACCGTAGGGAGACCCCCACGGCCACGGTCAGCCGTGGCCGTCGCGGGAGACGCGCCCCCGCGCCGTCGGCTCACCGCCACCGCTGCGGGGGAAGCCCCCCGCCTCCCCAGGTCGACCGCTACCGTCGCGGGGTACCTTCCCCCGCACCCCCGGCCCCGGTCGACGCAGGGGCCCGCCGATCGGAACGTGCTACTCCGAACGCTGCTGCGGGATTCCCGCCAGCAGCGCCCGCACCTCAGCCTCGCGGTAGCGCCGGTGTCCCCCCAGGGTGCGGATGGAGGTCAACTTTCCGGCCTTCGCCCACCGCGTAACGGTCTTGGGGTCGACGCGGAACATCGTCGCCACCTCTGCCGGCGTCAGCAGGGGCTCGGCCTCTGGCGTACGTGCTGACATGTGTGCGGCCTCTCCTCCGTGGACCGATGACAGCGATCCTGCGATTGAACCTCGCGGTCACTGATGTCCCCTATGGCCCGAAAGAGCCACTATGACATCACAACGTGTAACCTTGCCACCACTCAACGCAACAAGCAAGTTCCTGGCGGTAGTTGCGTGGGAACATCCCCGCGGAGACGGGTCGCGATGCGCGCACGGCGGCAGCTGGGTCACGCTGCGTGATTCTAGCGACACGTATAGTCGTATCGCGCGCGGATTCGGGAAATTTGTTCAGTTCGCCGATTCAAGGGCCCGTACGGGGCGCCAGCGGTCGAGCAGGCGCGTGGACATCGCCACCGCCAGCTCCACCTCACCGCGCTCCAAGGCGGCCAGCGCAACGGCGGTCTCGGCCACCGACGCGTCGGCGCGCAGCCATCGGTCGTCCAGCAGGTGAACCAGACCGCCATAATCCAGTTCCACCAGGGAACGAGGATGGAACTCCGACAGCCACCTGCCCAGTTCCTCCAGCCGTCCGGCACCCAGCGTGACCGGCTCGCCGCCGTCGCCGTCGCCGAGACGCGTGCGGACGATCCGCAGCGACTCCTCCACCCGGCGGCGGGCCTCGGCCATCGCCGTCACGTAGATGAGGGTACGCGCCGTCGCCGCCGTCGTCGGTCCGCAACCGGCGTGTTCCGTCGTCGCGGGGGCGGATTTTCCCTTACCGGACGTGCCGTCCCCGAGCAGCAGGCACCGCTCGCCCGAGGCGAACGGCACGAACCACGTGAGCGGCACATGCCAGGTGCTGGTCAGGATGTGCGGCCGCAGGGTGCGCCCGGCCCGCTTCCAGCGTTCGTAGTCGCGCTCCACGCGCTCGGTGACGACGGGCGGAGCGAACATCGGCACCAGGCGGGCGTGGGTCTGCTCCCGGAAACGCTCGTAGGCCAGCCATGACCGCAGGCGCGTCCCCCAGGGGCAGATGTAGAGGGCGTCGCCGGCCCGCCGCACGTAGGCGTCCTGGCTCTCCAGCTCGGGGGCGACCTCCGGGGGGTCGGCCGCCAGGCGGTGCAACGCCTCCAGATGCTCGACCCCGAGGGCGCGGATCCGTTTGGGGCGCCGCCTGGACTCGGCGTAGGCGGTCCACAGCGTCCGCGCGGGCTCGGGGAAGGCGGTCACCGGCTCATATACCCGTAGGTACGCGGCGTATGGCAGCACCACCGCATCGTGACACGAGCCACACCGAACCGCTGGCACCAGCACGCCACCGAGATCGGCGCGTTACGTGAACCCGCCAGGCGGGAGAGGCGGCACAGGGCCGCGACCGGTCCTAATCTGATCTCAAGACAGAGAGGAGGGCACTACCGTGCCTAATGTCTTCGGGACGCCCCACAAGGGCGCAGAACCCCGCCACGAGCAGGTCGTCTTCTGCCAGGACGAGGCCAGCGGCCTGCGCGCGATCATCGCGATCTACTCCACCGCGCTCGGCCCGGCGCTGGGCGGCACCCGCTTCTACCCGTACCGGACCGAGGACGAGGCGCTGGCCGACGTGCTCAACCTGTCCCGGGGCATGGCGTACAAGAACGCCCTGGCCGGGCTGGACCACGGCGGCGGCAAGGCGGTGATCATCGGCGACCCGGCCGTCGACAAGACCGAGGCGCTGCTGCGCGCGTACGGCCGGTTCGTGCAGTCGCTGAACGGCCGCTACTACACCGCCTGCGACGTGGGCACCTACAGCGAGGACATGGACGTGGTGGCCCGCGAGTCGCGCTTCGTGACCGGGCGGACCGTGGCCAACGGCGGCGCGGGCGACTCGTCCGTCCTGACCGCCTACGGGGTGTTCCAGGGCATGCGCGCCGCCGCCGAGACGGTGTGGGGCTCCCCCACGCTGCGCGGCCGGCGGGTGGGCGTCGAGGGCGTCGGCAAGGTGGGCCACCGGCTGGTGGAGCACCTGCGCGAAGACGGCGCCGAGGTGGTGATCTGCGACGTCAGCGAGGCGGCGGTCGAACGGGTCCGGGCCCGGCACCCCGAGGTGGAGGTCGTCGCCGACAACGACGCCCTGATCCGCACCGACCTGGACGTGTACGCCCCCTGCGCCCTGGGCGGCTCGCTCGACGACGACACCGTGCCCGTCCTCACCGCCAAGATCGTCTGCGGGGCGGCCAACAACCAGCTGGCCCACCCGGGGATCGAGAAGCGGCTGGCCGACCGCGACGTGCTGTACGCCCCCGACTACGTGGTCAACTCCGGCGGCGTGATCCAGGTCGCCGACGAGATCGGCGGCTTCGACTTCGAACGTGCCAAGTCCCGCGCCTCGGGCATCTACGAGACCACCAAGCGGATCTTCGCGCTGGCCGCGGACGAGGGCGTGCCCCCCGCCGCGGCGGCCGACCGTCTCGCCGAGCGCCGCATGTCCGAGATCGGCCGACTGCGCGGCATCCTCCTCTGACCCCTCCCCCGACGGACTTCGGCCGACCTGCCCGGTACGCCCCGGGCAGGTCGCCCTTCCGTGACGACGCCGTCGCACCGGGCCGCACCACGCGACCGGACGACCCCCGCCCTCGGAACCGGCAGGTTGCGGTTCGGTGGTGGCGTGTCGGCTTGGATCGGTGAACTCGCAACCACCGGATACACTGGAGTTCGCCGTTAGGGGCGTGCGCCACGTACCGACGATGTACCGAGCCGGGCGCAAAACGGGTACGGTTGTACCCGTGACTGACGCATGGCTCATCAGGCACCGGTTCGTGTGTAGGACGCGCGCGTTGATGGGCCCACATAAGCCCTGACCATCGAGGGGGTCGAGCCAATGGGTCGCGGCCGAGCCAAGGCCAAGCAGGTGAAGGTTGCCCGGCAGCTCAAGTACCGGACCGGCAACACGGACCTCGACCGCCTGAAGAGCGAGCTGGGAGTGTCCGACTCCCCCGGCGACGACTCCTACGACTACGACGAGCTCGCCGAGAAGTACGCCGACTACGCCGACGACTACGGGACCGAGGAGCGCAAGGACGGCACCTCCGCCCGTTGATCTTTGACACTACGCCACCGCCCGACGATCTCGCGGGCGGTGGCGTTGTTTTTTTACCCGCGGTTCCCGCTCGTCCGGCGCTAGCCGTCCAGGGCCTGCCGGACACCGGGCTCGGGCCCGCCCAGCACGGCCGGGTCGGGGCGGGCCGCCAGCGTGACCACGGCCTTCAGCATCGCCAGCGGCTCGCGCGCGTAACCGAACGTCGTCGCCGGCGGGCGCGCGGCCATGCTGTCGTCGCCGACGCCCCACGCGTCCAGGCCGGCGGCCCGGCACAGCGCCACGGCGCGCGGCAGGTGGAAGTTCTGGGTGACGACCGTCACACGCTCCACCCCGAAGACCCGCTTGGCGCGGACGCAGGAGGCCCAGGTGTCGAGCCCGGCGAAGTCGCGGACGATCCTGCGTTCCGGGACACCGAGGGCCACCAGGTGGTCGCGCATCGCGGTCGGCTCGTCGTAGCCGTGGGTCCGGTTGTCGCCTGACACCAGCAGCACCCGCACCTTGCCCCGCCGGTACAGGTCGGCGGCCAGTTCCAGGCGCCGGGCCAGCAGCGTCGTCGGCCGGCCGTCCTGGATCCCCGCCCCCAGCACCAGCGCGACCGGCGTCCGCGGGACGTCGCCTGGCCCGGCGCGGTGGCCGCCGGTCGCCGCGTAGGCCCAGGCGAGCGGCGCCAGCACCGCGTAGGCCGCCAGCCCGGCCAGCACCGCCAGCGGCGCACGCCACCGAAGCACCCTCAGCTTGATCACACCAGGTGTGACGACCACCGCCCGCCCCGGGGTTCGCCTCCCGGCCACGCCGGAAGCCCCCGAGGTGCCGGGGCGCGATGACGGCGTCAGGAGAGGTGGACGGTGCCGGTGCCGGGGACGATCTCGCCGAGCACCCAGGCGGGCACGTCGCGTCCGGCCAGCAGTTCCAGCGCGGCGTCGGCCCGGTCGGGCGCCACGATCGCGACCATGCCGACGCCCAGGTTGAAGGTCTTGTCCATCTCGGCGTCGGGGACCCGGCCGTGCGCCCGCAGCACCTCGAAGATCGGCGGGACCGTCCAGGACGAGCGGCTCAGCACCGCGTCGGCCGTGCCGGGCAGCGACCGCGCCAGGTTGCCGGCCAGGCCGCCGCCGGTGATGTGGGCGAACGCCCGCACGGCACCCGACCTGGCCAGCGCCAGGCAGTCCTGGGCGTAGATGCGGGTGGGGGTGAGCAGCTCCTCGCCGAGGGGGCGGTCGAGTTCGGCGGGCGTCGCGTCCAGGGTCAGCCCGGTGGTGGCGAGGATGTGCCGGACGAGCGAGTACCCGTTGGCGTGGATGCCGGACGACGCCAGGCCCAGCACCACGTCCCCCGGACGGACCCGGTCGGGGCCGAGCAGCTCGTCGGCCTCCACCACGCCGGTGGCGGCGCCCGCGATGTCGAACTCGTCCGGTCCCAGCAGGCCGGGGTGCTCGGCGGTCTCCCCGCCGACCAGGGCGCATCCGGCCAGCGCGCAGGCGTCGGCGATGCCGCCGACGATGTCGGCGATCCGCTCCGGGACGACCTTGCCGCAGGCGACGTAGTCGGTCATGAACAGCGGCTCGGCCCCGCACACCGCCAGGTCGTCGACCACCATGCCGACCAGGTCGTGGCCGACGGTGTCGTAGACGCCCAGGCGGCGGGCCAGGTCGACCTTGGTGCCGACGCCGTCGGTGGACGTGGCCAGCAGGGGCCTGCGGTACCGGGCCAGCGCCGAGGCGTCGAACAGCCCGGCGAACCCGCTGGCGTCGTCCACGACCTCCGGCCGCCGCGACCGCGCCACGCGCGCCTTCATCAGCTCGACGGCCCGCTCACCGGCCGCGATGTCGACCCCGGCCGCCTCGTAGGAGGTGCTCATCTTTCCCCTCGATCGTCGCGCTCTGGACAGGTCACGAGCGGGACGGCTCCAGCAGGTGCTTGCCGCGGGCGTCCTCGTCGACGGGGATGGGGTAGACCCCGTCGAAGCAGGCGCGGCACAGCCGGTCCTTCGGAACCTGCGACGAGGCGATCAGCGCGTCCAGCGAGATGTAGCCCAGGCTGTCGGCGCCGATGGAGTCGCGGATCTCCTCGACCGACAGGTTCCCGGCGATCAGCTCGGCGCGGGTGGCGAAGTCGATGCCGTAGAAGCACGGCCAGGCCACCGGCGGGCTGGAGATCCGCACATGCACCTCGGCGGCGCCCGCGTCCCGCAGCATCGCCACGATCGCCCGCTGGGTGTTGCCGCGGACGATCGAGTCGTCCACCACCACCAGGCGCTTGCCCTCGATGGCCTCGCGCAGCGGGTTCAGCTTGAGCCGGATGCCGAGCTGGCGGATGGTCTGCGACGGCTGGATGAACGTCCGGCCGACGTAGGAGTTCTTGACCAGGCCCTGGCCGTAGGGGATCCCGGACGCCTCGGCGTACCCGATCGCCGCCGGGGTGCCCGACTCGGGCGTCGGGATGACCAGGTCGGCCTCCACGGGGTGCTCGCGGGCCAGTCGGCGGCCCACCTCGACCCGGGTGGCCTGCACGCTGCGCCCGGCGATCGTGGTGTCGGGCCGCGCCAGGTAGACGTACTCGAACAGGCAGCCCTTGGGCCGCGGCTCGGCGAACCGCTCGGAC
Organism: Actinomadura miaoliensis; assembly: GCF_039536785.1. NCBI lineage: Bacteria > Bacillati > Actinomycetota > Actinomycetes > Streptosporangiales > Thermomonosporaceae > Actinomadura > Actinomadura miaoliensis. The sequence goes on along the minus strand of NZ_BAAAZG010000009.1, from coordinate 44,931 downwards.
CGCACCCCTTCCCCGTCGATCGCGACCAGCTCACCGGGCTCGATCTCGCGGACGAACGCGGCGCCGACGATGTCCAGGGCGGCGGTCTCGGAGGCCACCACCCAGCCGCCGAGGTCCTCCAGGCGGCCGAGCACCAGCGGCCGGACGCCCTCGGGGTCGCGCGCGGCGTACAGCGTCTGCTCGTCCATGAAGACCAGCGAGTACGCGCCCCGGGCGTCCGGCAGGAGCTGCCGGGCCGCGCCGACCGGGTCGCTTCCGTCGGCCAGCGTGCCGTGCGTGGCCAGCAGCGCCGTCAGCACCTCGGTGTCGGTGGTGGCGGTCAGGACGCCGGGCTCCAGCCGCGCGGCCAGCTCCGGCGTGTTGATCAGGTTGCCGTTGTGCGCCAGCGCCAGCCCGCCGGCCTCGGTGGACCGGAACGTCGGCTGGGCGTTCTCCCACGTCGGCGAGCCCGTCGTGGAGTACCGGCAGTGCCCGACGGCGATGTGGCCGCGCAGCGTGTTGAGCACCGACTCGTCGAAGACCTGCGACACCAGGCCCATGTCCTTGAACACCACGATCCGCGACCCGTCGCTGACCGCGATGCCGGCCGACTCCTGCCCGCGGTGCTGCAGCGCGTACAGCCCGTAGTAGGCGAGCTTGCTCACCTCCGCACGGGCCGCCGAATCCGGGCGCACCCAGACACCGAACACCCCGCAGGCGTCCTGGGGGGAGCGGTCGAGGGGATCGATGTCGTGGCTCAGACGTCCATCACCGAGAGGCACCCAGACAGTCTAGATGCCCAACTCCCCTGCTCCCATCAGCACATCTCCTTAATCGACCTGGAAGGAACGGATCTGGGAAGATCCAGGTCGGACGGTCGGCCTCACGCTCGATGGGGTCCGGGGAGCCATCCCGGGAGCCGCGCGCCTACGCGGACTTGTTGACCTTGCTTCCGAAGATGTCGTTCATGTGCTCGGCACCGTCGCGGATCTCCGGCCGGATCTGGTGCCGGTAGATCGTCTCGGTGATCTTGGTGTTCTTGTGCCCGACGAGGACGCTGATCTTCTCGACGGGCACGCCGTGATCGCTCATGAGCGAGACGAACGTGTGCCGCAGTTCGCGCGGCGCCCACTCGGCGCCGTTGAGGCCCGCCGCGTCGAGGACCTTGCGGAAGTGGTAGCGGACTTGCTGGGCACTGTACGGGGCGCCACGCTCGTTGCAGAACAGGCGATCGTGATCCTCGTACGCGTCTCCGGCCTTGAGCTTCTCGGCGGCCTGCCGCGCCTTGAGAGCGCGTAGGGCGTCTACCCCGAGTTGGGCGATGCCGAGCCCTCTGCGGCTGAGTGGCGTCTTGGTCTCGTCGTTGTGCCGTTCGGCGCGCAGGACGTAGACGGTTGCCGCGTCGAGATCGACGGCACTCCATGTGAGCTTGCGGAGTTCCTCGGTGCGGAGACCCGTGACGATGGCGAGGATCACGTACGCCCCGAGCCGATGCTTGGGCTTCGCCGCCTCTGCGAGGACGGCGTTGGCCTGCTCCAGGGTGAGCGATCGGGACTTGCGTGCGGGCTTGCCCTCTGGGGTGTCGACGAGGTCGGCGACGTTCCGTGCGACCTTGTCATGCCGCGCGGCCCTGCGGATGGACCGCTTGAGCAACCCGTGGACGATGCCGAGCGAGGACGACGTGAGGTGCTGCGTCCGTCCGTTGAGCCACTTCTCAACGTCATCCGCCGTGAGTTCCTTGAGGCGAATCCGGCCGAGGAACGGGATGAGCTGGTGATCGGCGAGCGACCGGTAGACCTTGTTGGTCTCCGGTGACCGGCCGGTCTTGGCGAACGCCGTGAGGAAGTCGTTGACCGCGTCCCTCACGAGGTACTTGTGATCAGGCTTCACTCCCTTGTCCAGGTCTTCGACAGCGTCCTTGAGCTTGTCCTTGACCTCGGTCTTGGTCTTGCCCTTCCTCTTGAGCCGCTTGCGCTTGCCGTCCGGGCCGAAGCCGAGCGAGAGGGCGCCGGTCCAGCCGTCGCCTTCCTGGTAGATCGACCCTTCGTACTTACCGATGTGGATCTTTGCCAAGAGATCCCTCCTTGGTGGCTGTGGCCGTCCGGGGGAGACGGCCCACATGCACGTTAACTCAAGACGTCCCAAGACGTCCCTAAGGTTGGGCGGGTTCGTCC
>NZ_BAAAZG010000009.1:0-42740 GCF_039536785.1 Actinomadura miaoliensis | reverse complement strand
GGCGTCTTCGAGGGAGGCGATGAACTCGGCGAGGTGGCGGTCGGTGATGCGGCGAAGCTTGCCGATCTTGATGCTGCGGAGGCGGCCGGTACGGATCAGGAAGTAGACCTTGTCCCGTCCGATCTGGAGGATGTCGGCGACCTGTTCGACGGTGTATGCCTGCATGCTCACCTCCTTGTCCCGAGCGCTCTCGGGGGTCGTGTCGGGCGTGGCGATCACTCCTTTGGTGACGGTGGGTGATTGTCTACGTCTTCGTCTACGCCTCGTCTCCGTCCCTTACGTGCAGGCGCGCGTGGAGACGTAGACGTAGACAAGTCACGGAGCGTGTTCGGTGGCGGCGCGCCACCGGCCGCGCGAGACCTGGGTGACGCGGCGGTCGTCGGCGAGTTCGCGGAGCCGTTGGTAGATCCACGGGCGGCTCATGCCGGTGGCCTTGATCAGATGAGAGACGGGGATGCCCTCGTCGGGCGCGCCGCTCAGCATCTCCCACAGAACCGTTTCGGGCCCGTTCTCCGGCTCGCCGACGTCCGCGACGCTGGGCGGGTCGTCGGGGCCGTTGAGCGCGCGTAGGTGGACGCCCGCGTGCGCTTCCTCGATCGCCGTCTGGGACACCTCGTCCAGTGCGGGGCGGCGGGTGGCGTGCTGGTGGGCCGCGTCCGCTACGGCCTCGTCGGTGAGCAGGTAGGCGCGCGCACGGCGGGGCGTGTCGTGTTCGGGTGCGGAGAGCAGGAACTTGCCGGGTGCGTTGAGGGTGTGGGCGTGCCAGCCGGCGGCGAGCATGCCCTGACCAAGGATGAGGTCGACGTCCTTGCGTTCGCGGACGCGGAAGCTCACCCGGACGTCCATCTGGGAGCGGACGGCACCCTTGCCCATGGCCTTCTGTGTGGGTCGTTGGGTGGCGGCGATGAGCGTGACGGCGACGGCCCGTCCGCGTCGGGCGATCGAGTCGGTATCGCTGGTGGCGTCGGGCGCCTCGTCGGCGAGTTCGGCGTACTCATCGATGATGATGACCAGCGCGGGCAGTTCCGGCGTCGGCTCCCAGACGCGGCGGCCTCGTGCGGCGAGCCATGCCGCGCGTGCTTCCAACACGGCATCGGCGTCACGGAGGAGGGCACGCGCCTGTTCGGGTGTGGTGGCGAGGCGATCGATGCACGATGCCCACGGCTGCAGTTCCATGCCGCGTTTGAGGTCCACCGCCCAGATCACGACGTCACGGCACGCGGTCAGGTTGCCCATGAGGACGTTCAACCCGCCGCTCTTGCCCGAACCGGCGACACCTCCGAACAGGCCATGCCGACGCAGGAAGAGGACGCGTGCGCTGGTGGCGTCTTCGAACGGGCCGAGGTCGATCGGTTCGTTGATCGAGGTGACGGAGGGTCCCGGCCAGGGGATGGCGTCGGCGTGCGGGTCGGTGTCGAGCACGCGCAGCTCGAAGCGGTTGGCCTTGTCGTCGCGAGTGGGATGCACACGCACCGCGCCACGGAAGGTCCCGAGTGCCGATTCGATGGCGGGTACCTTCGCGATCACGTCTTGGATGGTCTGGCCGCGTGCGAGAGCGAAGCGGGCGCGCCATCCCCACACGTCCACCACGGCGGACTGCACGCGCGAACCTGAGAGCCCGACCGAGTGTGCGATCTCCGGCCACGCGGCGAGTTGACGCTCTACGCGGACTTTGGCGCGGCGTCGCCGGTGCACCCACCAGGGCACGGCCAGCACGAAGCCTCCGCCGACGAGGAGTTGAGGCAGAGGCGCGTACGTGAGGCCGAGACCGGTGGCGGCGGCGAGCCACATACCGCCCCCAAGGGCCACAGCGGCGGCATAGAACCGTTCGGCGCGCAGCGACAGGCCGACCCGTTCGCCGAACATCGCCAGCATCCACGCGGCAAGCGTCGCGACGACGAGGAGGTACGGCCACCACTGCGCGTGCGTCATGTGCAGGACCGCCCCGCCGATGGCGAGCGTGACGACGACGTAGACCGGAGCGAGTTCGGACCGGTACCGCCACAGGAACCGGCCGATGAGCACGGCGGCGATGTCGGGAAGCTGATCGTCCTTGTTGATGACGATCATCGGCTGGAGTCCCTGACGGCGCATCTTGCGGGCGTGCCGCCGCATCTTGGTCGCCTGGCTCATCGCCGCCCCCATGAGTCCGGCGGAAGGTGCCCCTGTGCGCTCAGCTCGTCGCGCAGGTAGTACAGCGGGTCGCGTTCGCCGTCCTGAGCCGCGGTGAGGGTGGCGCGTGCGGCGGCGAGGAGATTGGCGTGCGCACGTCGAACGGCGCTCAGTTCGGTGACGAGGTGGGGCGTGTCGTCGAGTGAGGCGTTGAGGCGAAGCCACAGCCTGCCGAGGTTGGGCATGGCCTGTGCCAGTGCGGCGATGATCTCGCGGGCGACGAGGTTGCGGGTTCGGACCTCCTGAGGATCGATGGCGGGACGCTGGGGAGTGTTGGGCACTATGCATCCCTCCCTTCGCAGAAGCGGCTACGGCTGAGAGCTGGTCAGGGCGTTGACGAGGACGGCCACCAGGCGGCGAATCTCGGGGGCGGCACTGGTGGCGGCGAGGAAGAACCCGCACAGCAGGCACAGGGCCGCGTGCCATACGCGCAGCCCCATGTACCGCCATGCGAGCCACACGGCGAGGCCGAGGATCGCCACCAGCGGAACCGAGACGGTCACGGACGCTTCACCTCCCCTCGTCGCGTCGGTCGCTCGCAGCGTGCGGGAACGGATCACAGCCACAGGTCGGGAACGCGAGAGCCTTGCTTGCGGCGCTTCCATCGAGCGCGGGCGCGGCACTTGCGGCACGCGCGGCCACCAGGGTCGACGCGCGCGCCGCAAGCGCAGGTGAACGCGGTGATGATGCGCGGCATCCGCACCGGCGTCACCGTCCCGCCTTGACGCGGACGGACGGGGCGGACGGGAGGTCGTCGCACGTCTGCGTGGACAGCAGCCGGCGGGACGCGGCACCGGTCACGGTCGGGCCGTTGCCGGGACGGCTGACGCGGCGTTCCTCGGCGTGGATGCCGAGGACCACCATGGCGAAGATGCCGCAGACGGCACCGGCCAGGAACACGGCGATGATCGAGGCCAGGACGAGAATCATGCGGATCACCCCTTTCCCGTGGGGCCCGTGTCCGGCGGGGGCGGCTCGGGCGGCGAACGCTTACGGGATCGAGAGTGCGCCTGACCAGCGGGACGAGATCACCACATGACTGGACCTGTTCATGACGTCCTCATAGGGTTGACCGCGTCCTAGGACGTCCCGGGATCCGGACGGGTGCATGCCGAACGAACGCCTACGTGCCGCTCTGCTCCAACAAGGCCTCACTGTGGCTGCTCTCGCCGAGCACATCGGCGTGGACCCCAAGACCGTTGAGCGATGGATCACCAAGGACCGCGTCCCCTACCGACGCCACCGTTACGCTGTGGCTTCGCGTCTCGGCGTGGACGAGACCTACCTGTGGCCGGACGCACTGACCAAGGAACAGGTCACCTCGGCGTCCGGTAGCGAGATCGTCACCATTTACCCGCACCGCTGGGCCGTCCCCAGGGACGCATGGGGACGACTCTTCGCCGACGCCACGTCCGAGATCGGCATCCTCGTCTACAGCGGCCTGTTCCTGGCCGAGGACGCAGGCGCGCAACGCGTCCTCGCCGACAAGGCACGCTCAGGCGTCCGCGTCCGCATCCTCCTCGGCAACCCGGACGCCCCACAGGTGGCCGAACGCGGCGCTGACGAGGGCATCGGCGAATCGATGGCGAGCAAGATCCGCAACGTGATCGTCCTCTACAAGCCGCTACGCGGCATCGACAACGTCGAGATCCGCCTGCACAGCACGGTTCTCTACAACTCGATCTACTTCGCCGACGACCAGGTACTCATCAACACGCACGTCTACGGCGTACCGGCGTCCAACGCGCCATGCTGGCACCTGCGCAAGGTCCCCGGCGGCGAGATCGTCAACACCTACCTTGAAAGCTTCGAACGCGTCTGGGACGGCGCCCGACCACTACAACCGGGAGAGTGAACCGATGGGCCGGCGGATCGACTACTACGACGACCCCAACGCCCCCAAGGCCAACAGCCTCGTCCCCTCCGTCAACGTCGTCGTCACCAACGACAACGGCGACATCCTCATGATCCGCCGCACCGACAACGACAACTGGGCACTCCCCGGCGGCGCCATCGACCTCGGCGAATCCGTCGCGCAAGCAGCAGTCCGCGAAACCAAGGAAGAGACGGGCGTGGACTGCGAGATCACCGGCCTCGTCGGCATCTACTCAGACCCCAAGCACGTCATCCACTACACCAGCAACGACGAGGTCCGCCAAGAGTTCTCCATCCTCCTCACGGCCCGCCCCACCGGCGGCACCCCACGCCCCAGCGACGAATCCCGCGAAGTCCTCTGGATCCCCGCCGACCAGGCCACCAACCGCCAGATGGACCGCTCAATGCGCCTCCGCATCGGCCACTACCTAGAGAACCGACAACGGCCAATCATCACCTGACCGGCGGTGATTGGCTGGTCCCCATGAGACTATTGGTCAGAACTCACAGCACTTGTCCCTCAGGACGGCGAGAGATGGGTCTCCGCAGCTCAGAGGGCACTTCGATCGCATGATTGACATTTGAACCACACCATTCTCCTCGATTGCATGGACTGTTAGTCGAATTTCATTCCTCCAGAGTGGAAGGACGATGGTTTCTTGCCTCATTGGATCTTTTGAACAATGCCCGACCAGCGGCCAGCATGGCATGAATCTCTCTGGCTGAAATAGGAATACAATCCTCGTCTCGACGTCGCACGATCGATATTACTCCGGCATCATATTTTCCCTTGAATATTCCGCCTTGGACTAGATAAGGCTTGCTCTCTTCATGCTGCGGCGGAATGTGAATGCACAGTATTTCACCGCCCGAGAATGGAACAGCTTCGATGCCAATAGACGAAATAGGTGGATGAATGTGTGCATCAAGAACTTGGCGGTAGGATTGGATTCGAGTATCCTTGGGCGGAATAGGCTTGATCTTTGTTATAGTGTCAACGCCCCCAATGCGCTTAGAGGTTGCGCCGATTACCAGCAGCCCACCGTCTTCCGAATTGGCAAATTTGGCAACATCTTGCGCTAGCTCAACTTTCCATATTTTCCCGTTGTTTTTCATATCATATGGGGCTGACTTGACTTCAAGGCAGTGAGATTCTGGCACGCCTATTAGATTGCCGACGAGGCCAGCGCGGATCATCTCTAGAACAAGCCGAGGCTCGTGGGTGGCGGTCCTGGGAAAGAATGCCGCATACGCAAGCTCACGTCGCATAATGAAGAGGTTGCCCAGTGAAGTGCTTGGTCCTACGGTAAGGTTCAGTTCCCAGGAGTTGGCAGGCGCTGAAGGTTCTCCGATACTTAGGATTGTCGCGGAGAATTTGGCTACGACGGGCGCGATCGTAGCCAGAAACTGATTAACGGAGATTTCGAACGGACAAGTGCAGGTGATTGCAAGTGATGATAGACCTTGACCAGCGACTCTAGCTATGATTAGTGCCGTAGGGTCCTCCCATGGCAAATGACCATCCGCCAGCCAAAGGTTGAGCGATGAGGTGATTGCATGACCGGTTGTTTCATCTAGATATGAAATTCTATTAGCTCTACCTTTGGCGAAAGAGTTCGCCGCATCACATATTGAACTAACGTCAACGTCGAATAGTTCACTTGCATCTACGTCGAGATCAAACTCGTTGAAACTAGTGGCACGGATTGTTCGATCTTCAAGGTGCAGAGACCACTCTTTGTCAGGCATGGACCTATCATGCACCCGAACGCTATCTAATGCCAGCGATTAAGGAAGACGCTGAGAAGATCAAAGGTCTGAGCTGGACGGTTCCGGACTTGCGTGAGGCGGGGCCTCGTAGCCTGGACCGGCGGGCGGGCTGGCGCTGCCGTCAGTCGCGCGCCGTCAATGCCTCTTGCACGCGATGTACGGCCCCGACTAGGTGCGGCGACGAGGTGGTTATCGCTCGGGTGACGAGGTGGCCGTCGCCGTAGCGGGAGAGGATCTCCGACAGCCGTTCCTCTACCGGCAGCTCGACGCCGTCGGGACTGGTGGTCATGTCGCAGTAGATCAGCGCTTCCGTCAGCTCCGGAGGCTCGCCACCGAACTCGCTCACCAACTCGTCGGCGAGTCCTCGTTCCCGTGCCTCCACCAACGCGCACGAGTGGTGCGCCACCAGGCGACAGAGGTGATCGTCGGCGTGGTGGACGTCCCGTAGGTAGCGAGCCCCATCCAGCGGGTGGAAGCCCGTCACGGCCAGGTCGGGCGCGTACCCGATGTCATGCAGCCACGCAGCGGCCTCAAGCAAGTCGGCATGCTCTCCTAGGATCGGAGCGAGACGGCGCGCCTGCCGTGCGACGCCTTGCGTGTGCTCCCACCGGCGCGGCAACGCGCTCTCCAGGTGCTGACGTGCGACTTCCTGTGCCCACATGGCCATGCTGCTCATGACTCCGACGCTATGTGCTAAGTCGCGGACGTCCATGGACCCCAATGGATCATCTAGGGACGTCTTGGCAGCACGACGCGTCCCCTGCCACGCACGCACTCCACCAAGCCTGCCGCTTCCAACTGCCGGAGAGCCTGCCGTGCGGTGAATCGAGACACCCCGTACCGCTCACAGATCCGCGCCTCACTCGGCAGAGCAGCACCCGGCACGAACGCGCCGCTCTCAATCTGGGCACGCAACTCGCCGGCGATGCGCTCATACTTCGGACGCGCGTCTTCCGACGCTGCCCCACGCACGAACCGGCCCACACCCGGCACGGCCACGATCAACCCCTCGTCTTCGAGCGTGCCCACCGCGCGCCGCACCGTGTTCCGCGTGACGCCGAACTCACGGCTTAACGCATGCTCACCCGGCAACCGCACCCCCGCCGGATACGTGCCGGTCTCCACACGTCTCCGCAGCACACCCGCGATGCTGCGGTAGGCGCCCCACAGCGACTCCCGCCGTGTCATCGCACGCCCCATCACGCACGCGCAGGGCCCAGAGCGGTTGCTCTGGGCCCCACGTCAGTTCTTCCGGGAGTCACCCGAAGTCCACGAACGCATTGAGGATGCGCCGTGCGAGCGACCGTCGATGCCTGCCGCCCCGCCCATGGACGACGAACGGCGCCGTGGGGAGGGGCGTGGCGGGGCGGCTCGGGTCGCCATAGGGGGAAGGGGCGTAGTCCCACCGCCCCGCCACGCCAGTCTGGGAGTGGTAACGGGGCCCCGACGACCGCGCGCGTGCCTGCCGACGTGTCCGGCGATGCCGACCAGTAGCCCGGCGCCCCATCAGCGAGGCACCTCCGCCTCGTCGCGCGGTGTGAGCCTGCCCTTGACCCACACGACCGCGTCCTCAAGGCGGTCGGCTTCGGCGATCGGCTCACGCGCCGCGTTGAAGAACCACAGGCGTCCGCCGTCCTTCGTACGCCGATGGCACTTGATCGTGTCGGACAGCACGGGGTTGTCGTCACAGCACCCCGGGGCGTTCGGGTTTCGCACGCGCAATCCCCTGTTGGTCAGCTTGACGTCGAAGCGGTGCGCGTCCAGGTGAGCGGCCAACGCGGCCAAGCGCGACTCTGATGCGCTCAAACCGAGGAAGGGAACGGGGCGGGTGTCGGACTCGCGCGGTTGGTCGATGGGCATGGCGCCTCCTCAACACGAGGTCACGATTGGGGGCTTGACGGCCGAAAGCCGCAGGGTGCGGCGTCTCTGGCCGTGTCCATGAGCCTCGTGCGGGGCGTGGGACCTCTCCACCGGCAACCAGGGACGTCTAGGGACGTCTTCTGTTAGCGTCGCTCGTACCTTGAATCTCCGGGAGGACGGGTGAACGACCTATTGCGACGTGCGCTCGAAGACGCCCAACTCACCGAGGACGACGTGGCCGCACGACTCGGCGTCGACCCCAAGACCGTCCGGCGCTGGCTCGCCGGCCGCGTCCCCTACCCCCGCCACCGAGCGAAGCTGTGCGGCCTTCTCAGCCGCGACGAGAGCGACCTATGGCCGCGACTCGCCGCGCCGCGTCCGCTGCCCGAACCACCCGGCGCCCAGATCCTCGCGACGTATCCGCACCGTTGGGCCGTCCCCCGCGCCGTCTGGCATCACCACTTCACCAGCGCCCGACGTGAGATCGGCATCCTCGCCTATGCGGGCCTCTTCCTCGCCGAGGACCAGGGCGTGATGCGCACGCTCGCCGACAAGTCACGCGACGGTGTCGCCGTCCGCATCCTCCTCGGCGCCCCGGACGGTCCGCGCATCTACCAACGTGGCACCGACGAGGGCGTGGGTGACTCTATCGCCGCCAAGATCCGCAACGCCCTCGTCCTCTACCAACCCCTACGCGAACTCGACAACGTCGAAGTCCGCCTGCACGACACGGTGCTCTACAACTCCATCTACCGCGCGGACGACGACCTACTGATCAACCCCCACGCCTACGGCATCCCCGCATCCCACGCCCCTGTTCTACACCTCCGCCATGTTGAGGACGGCGACATGGCCAACACCTACCTAAACAGCTTCAACCGCGTTTGGGAACGTACAGAATCGCTCCCGTAGATGACAGTTGATTCAAGTTCCAAAATGTCGACAATCATTACTCATTGGCACTCCGCTTCCTTATTGGGCGGATTCAGTCCCGTGTCAAGCTTCATGTCGATCATAGAGGGCGCCACCAACCTCGCCAGAATGTTTAGTCATGCACTGACATGAAAGCCGTTATTATGGTATTCATAATTGCCTCAATCCCCGTCCAGTCTCCCGATGGTGCACCACCGGACATGCGAGCTGATTTGATTTTTTCTTCGAAAGCCTTCTGCACTCGCTTCTTGTCGTGATCACTCAGCGCTCCATGATAACGACCAAGCTTGCTGTCATAATGCTGCCATTGTATGGGTGCAAGGTTTCCATCTATTGTTAGCACGTCTCGCCCCAAATATAGCTCCAGACTTCCGGCGCGGCCATTGACGTCAGCCAAAACTACTCCCTGGCCATATGGCCCTAGCGTGGGATACCGGGTAAGCAAATCTAGATAAGGATAGTGCAGGACTCTGCAAGTGTTCGGGAGAGTCTTGTCGCTTTTGACCTTGATCAAAGCGGAATGAGCCGCGGTGTCGTTGTCGGCGATAGCCAGAAACCTGTTAGCGACACCGGCGGCCGCAAAAGTGGCGACGGTCTTGGCGAGCGTGCTTACACTGCCCTCGGCTCGATGTGTCGTGAAGTCGATGAAGTTGACGAATTCCACTAGATGAGGATGGGTAATTTCCATAGCTGCTGACAGCAGTCGGGAGTCAGTTGGACCTTCCGTGAGTACGATCAGCGGTGCGTCTGCCGGGAGGCGCGCCAATTGCTCTGACCTTGCCTCTTGGACAATTGAACCCGAAGATTTGGCAAGGCGGTGGACTATATAGTTACTGACGTATAGTGAGACCAATGTGTCATCTGAGATCTGATCGAGGACAAATCGCAGATAAGACCGATTATTATTACGACTGATATATCTCTCACCCAGGTCGAGCGGGTGCAGACGCCGGAGAGGCGCTCCCGCATCATGCAACAGAGCTTCTATAGCAGATTCGATATCCTTCATATAAGTCTCGAACCGCTCGCGCCCCTCAACGACTGGAGTCCTGAGTCGTCGCGGATCTTTGGCGTATTCTTCCGCCTTTTCTCTAACATCGTTGTAAGCGCGAGCAGCTGTGAACCCATGAAGCTCAAGACGTTGCCTCATCCTGAGAGCAGTTGTTTGATAGGCCACCCATCCTTTGTTGGCTCTCACTGGGGCTGTCGTCGCACTCTCACACTCATCACAACGGTCGCCTTCTGTGAAGAGGGACGCCAACTCCCTGCTGTAGTCGAAGGCTTCCGTAAGAAGCGCAACATCGGCGATACACAAAGCACATAGAGGCGGACTCACAGAGAGATGATCTCAGCAGCACGGTGTGGGATGCCACACGATTCGACTTGTCGGTCTTGATTGCCTGTCCCAACCTGCGGAAGCGGGGCGACATGAGTGAGCCCGAGCCCGCACTGTGCGTCGGCTCGGGCTCACTTGGCCAGGAGGCTCAGGTGTGCGTCACAGTGGAGATGATCTGCCTCACCTTGCGGCGGTCGATGCCGCGTTTCTCAGCCAGGTACGCTGTGAGAGTGGCTTGCCTGGATCGTCGAGGCTCGCAGGGTAGTCGGCGAGAACAGCGTCTTCCGGGCTCTGCACCACGTCGGTACGGTTGCGCGCGTTGGGTTGTCGGAGTCGTCGTCTCCCGGTGCGTGCGCTGGTGACGTTGCGTTCCAGGTCAGCATCGTCAGCAGTTCGAACGCTCCGACGAGAGCCAGGGCAGGCCAAGCGCTGATGAGGGCGCCGAGCCCGGATGAGGCCGTCCACGGTGAACGGCACGAGGCGCGCCGTCAGGCCCGTCTCGCCGTGCGTGCGTACCAACTCGTACGCGTGGCGGTACGAGATCACCGCAGCGACGACGGCGACGATCCCCACGGCGAGTGCCGTTGTGATCCGGGTAAGGCGGTCAGCCATCGGCCAACTCCTCCCGCAGTGAGATCACGCACGGGTCGCTCTCGTCGGCTCCCGTCGCCACGAGTTCGGCGATCGTGAGGGCCGTGATGGCTTGGTTGTAGGTGAGTGGGGTTGGCCACGTGGTGGCGTGCCAGGTGCCGGCGGTGCGGGTGGCTTCGGCGATGACCTTGCCGTTGTGCTCGGCGGTCATGTGGGTGTCGGTGATCTTGATCACGGTGTGCCTCCCTCCTGCGGGAGGGGAGCCAGGGAGCCAATCCGGGGAGCCATCGCTTGTCGATCAAGATCGACGTGACTCGACTCACGCGGACGGTGCCCTGACTCCCTCCCCTGCGTTCGCGCAGGTGGGCGGCTCCTGGGGCGACTCCGCCGGACCGTGTCGAACGTGAGGCGGATCTACCGCTTGGAGACGACTCCTTAATCGACCTTTACCTGTCGGGGCGGCGTGGGGAGGGGTGGGCGCGGAAATCTGGTGGTCGACACCGGGGGAGGAAGCGCAGATGACGATGCCGGGCTACCAGACGTTCTCGCCGCCGACCGCGCCGTCCGGGCGTGGGGGCATGGCCGTCGCGTCGCTGGTGCTCGGGATCGCCGGGCTGCCCGCGCTGGTGCTGTGCGGGCTCGGGGTGCCGATGGCGCTGGTCGGGATGGTGCTCGGGATCATCGCGGCGGCCCGTGGGGGGCGGCGGGCGACGGCCGTGGCGGGCGTGGTGTGCTCGACGCTGACGCTGGCGATCGGCGGGGTGGCGGTCTTCTTCCTGCTGACCAAGGCCGCCGAGTGCGCCGACGAGGGCCGTTACCCCGACGACGTGGCCCGGCGGCAGTGCGTCGAGCGCGAGTTCCCGTTCGCCGAGCCGCGGCCCTGAGGGCTCATTCGGGGAGCGGGAGGAGACCGGAAAGGTCGGCGCGGGGGCCGCTGGCCCGGACGCGGCCGGAGTCGACGGCGGCCGTCCAGGTCAGGCTGCCGGTGGCCAGGGCGATCAAGGTGGGCGCGTCCATCTCGACCACATTTGGGGGGGTTCCCCGGGTATGGTGCGGCCCGGCGACGCACTGCACGGCGGCGTAGGGCGGGACCCGGACCTCGACGGAGCGTCCGGGGGCGAGCTCGGCGAGCCGGTCGAGCAGTGCCCGCACGGCGCCGCGCAGGACCGGCCGGGCCGGTTCGGCGCCCGCGGCGTGCGCGGCCAGCGCGGTGTCGAGCGCGGCGCGGCGCAGGTCGGCGGGGTCGTCGCCGCCGGTGTGGGGAGGCAGACCGAGGGCGGCGCGCTGCTCGTCGAGGACGTCCCGGGTGAGCTGTTGTCGCGGCATCGGGACCGACGCTACCGGGTCGCCGGCCGCGGCCGCGATGCCGACTTGGGCCCGCGGACGCCCGCAACCCGGTAAAAATGTGACGGTTTGTCGAGTGACGGTTGTCGATACGAGGCGGTACGGATCACGGCACGGCGGACGCGGGGGCGCGGACCGGGGCGGCGCCCCGGACGGCGGACGGAGCAGGAGACGGGGGGCATGCCGGGGCGAGGCCCGGCGCGACGACACGGAGGTTCGCAAGATGGCCGAGGCGCTGCCCCTGCAGCCCGGTGATCCGCGACGAATCGGCGGCCACGAGATCATCGGCCGGCTGGGCGTGGGCGAGCAGGGCACGGTGTTCCTCGGCCGGGACGCGGCCGGGCGCTCCGTCGCGGTGAAGCTGCTGCACCTGCGGCTGAGCGGGGAGCCGGCGGCCCGGTCGCGGTTCACCGGCGCGCTGGCGCCGGCGCGCCGGGTGACGGGCCCGTGCACCGCGGCGATCCTGGACGCCGACGTCGAGGGCGACCGCCCGTTCGTGGTCGGCGAGTTCGTGGACGGTCCGTCGCTGCAGCAGCTGGTCGAGGAGGAGGGGCCGCGCGCCGGCGCGGTGATGGAGCGGCTGGCCGCGGGCATCATGATCGCGGTCGCGGCGGCGCACCGGGCCGGGGCGGCGCACCACGACCTCAAGCCGCGCAACGTGCTGCTGGGCCGGGACGGCCCGATGGTGACGGACCTGGGCGTGACCCGCGCGCTGGAGGCGGTGTGCGCGACGCCGACCGGCCGGGTCAGCGACGATCCGGCGTACAAGGCGCCCGAGCAGCTCAGCGGCATCGGCATCGGACCGGCCGCGGACGTGTTCGCCTGGGCCGTCACGCTGCTGTTCGCGGCCTCGGGCGCGTCGCCGTTCGGGGAGGGCTCGCCGTCGGAGGTCATGCAGCGGGTCGTGTACGACGACCCGGACCTGTCGGCGCTGCCCGGATCGCTGCGGGACGTGGTCGCCGACGCGCTGGCCAAGGACCCGGAGAGCCGTCCCGCCGCCACGGAGATCCTCGATCGGCTGCTGGGCGAGAGCGGAACGTTGACGTCCCGGATGCCGCCCTCGCTGGTGTCCGAGGCGCGGGAGCTGCTGCGCGCGCCCCTGCCGTCCGTGGTCACCTCGCCTGAGGTGCTTCCCCTGCAGCTGCCGCCTCCCACGGAGGCCCCCGCGGCCGTGCAGCCGCCACCCCCTGCGGCCGTGCCACCACCGCCCCCTGCGGCCGTGCCACCACCGCCCCCTGCGGCCGTGCCACCACCGCCTCCCGCGGCCGTGCAGCCGCCGCCTCCCGCGGCCGTGCAGCCGCCGCCTCCCGCGGCCGTGCAGCCGCCGCCTCCTGTGGCGCCTGAGGCGGTGCCGGCGGGGTTCGGTGCCGTTGGGGGTGCCGCCGTGCACGTGCCGGTGCGGGACGACTTCGGCGGGGACGCGACGCAGGCGCTGCCGCCCCTGGCCGCCATCCCGGCGCCGTCGTCCGTCGAGGACACGGCGACGGACATGACCGCGCCCACGCCGCACTTGATCCCCGGCCTGGGGCCGCAGGACGACGACCAGCACGACGCGAAGCACAACCCAACGGCGATCCTGCGGCTGGAGCCCGAGCCGGAGCGTCCGTCACTGGCCTCGCGCCTGCCCAGGCTGCCGGGAGGGCGGTCGCTGCCGCGTCCGAGCAACCATGTGCTGGGCGTGGCGCTGTCGCTGGTCATCGGCGTGCTGGTGGGTATCGCGATCATCGCGCTGGTGCTGTGGCCGCAGTTCCGCGGCGACTCGGCCGAGGACCCGCAGCGGGCCGATCCGGCGGCCCGCGCCGCCGATGACCGTCCGGTCACCGCGATTCCGCCGGCGTTCGCGGGCGCCTGGCGGGGAACGGCGATCAACGCGTCGCGCGGAGCGCAGTTCCCGATCGAGGTGAACTTCGAGGCCGGGGCGACGTCCGCCCGCGCCTTCTACCCGCGGGAACGCTGCTCGGGGACGCTGACGCTGACGCAGGGCACCAACCGGACGCTGCGCATGGCGCTGACCATCGCCAAGCCGTGCACCAGCGGAAACGTGCAGATCACCCGGCAGCAGGACGGCACGTTGCAGTACGTGTGGACGAGCCCGAGCGGTAAGGCGACCTATCACGCCCGTCTCGCCCGGGGGTGAGAGCAGGAAAATCGCCGTGCGCACCGGCTGACCAGTTTCAGCCTAATTACCGGTTTTTTCGGTGAATTACAGGCCGTTCTCCAATAAAGTACCGGCTTGTCGACGCGCCCCGATCTTGGCCACGGGGGCCACGGGCGCGTCGCAGGCAAAGGAGACCCGGTGCGCCCTGTCCCCCCACGAAGATTTCTCGTCACCGGTGCGGTCACGGCCGGTCTGGTCGTCGTCGCCGCGCCGCTCTCCCTGGCCGCCGTCCCCGATCCCGTCCGGGTTCAGGTCACGGCCGCGCAGGGCACCCCCGTTCCGGGCAAGTACATCGTCACGCTCAAGGACGGCACCTCGGCGGCGACCGCCGCCGACCAGGTGAACGCGGGGTCGGTCCAGCGGTTCGGGGGCGCGCTCAACGGCTTCGCCGCCAAGCTCAGCACCGCGCAGCTGGACAAGCTGCGCCGCAACCGCAACGTCGTCGCGATCGAGCAGGACCAGATCTACCGGGCCAGCACCACGCAGAAGTCCCCCGCGTGGGGCCTGGACCGCATCGACCAGCGCAAGCTGCCGCTGTCGAAGTCCTATTACTACAAGAACACCGGCAGCGGCGTGAACGCCTACGTCATCGACACCGGGATCGCCTGGTCGCACCCGCAGTTCGAGGGCCGCGCCAAGTCGGTCTGGAAGGCCCCGGCCTTCTCCGACGGCTGGGACTGCAACGGGCACGGCACGCACGTGGCCGGCACGATCGGGTCCAAGACCTACGGGGTGGCCAAGAAGGTCAACCTGCGGTCGCTGCGCGTGCTGGACTGCGAGGGCTTCGGCGAGCTGTCCGACGTCATCGCCGCCGTCGACTGGACGCGGAAGAACGCCGTCAAGCCCGCGGTCGCCAACCTGTCCCTCGGCGGCCCCAAGTCCACCGCGCTCAACACGGCCATGACGAACCTGTCCAAGTCGGGCGTCTTCGTCGCCGTCGCGGCGGGCAACGAGAACCAGAACGCCTGCAACACCTCCCCGGCCAGCGCCGGCTGGGTGCAGGCGGTCGGCGCGACCACCATCTACGACAACCGCGCCACCTTCTCCAACTACGGGTCCTGCGTGGACATCTTCGCGCCCGGCTACGGCATCAAGTCGACGTGGCCCGGCGGCGGGACGGCGTCGCTGTCCGGCACGTCGATGGCGTCCCCGCACGTCGCCGGGGCGGCGGCGCTGTACCTGCAGTCGCACCGCGGCGCCACGTTCCCGACCGTGCAGAAGTGGCTGAACGACAACTCCACCAAGAGCCGCCTCAAGCGCATCCCGAGCGGCACGCCCAACCGGCTGCTCTACAAGGGCACCGCTTGACCGTCGCAGTACCGCGGCTTGGGACCCCTGCCCGCCGGGGCAGGGGTCCCGCTGCGCGTGCCGCCGACGCGCTACGCTGCGTGGCGGCGGTCCGTCTTGTCTCGCAGTCCCGGCCATCCCAGGTTTCCCTTGGGTCTAATCTTGGCCAAGAACCGACCGGTTCCTTACAGTAGCCTTCGCCCACTGGGGTGGGCATGATCGCAAACCGATCGGCAGGCTGGCCGAGCCAGCCGAATCCCGCGGCCGTACTACGGCACGGGAACCGGGGACCCAAACGCCGGGCGGCCAGCCAGGTCACGTCGGCACCGGGGTGAATTCGCGGCCCCGCCGCGATAGGGCGGACTCCCGGCCCGAACCCGTCAGCTAACCCGGTAGGCGTCACAGGAGAGGAGACGACGTGGAGAGCCCGAGCTCCACCCGCCCCCGTCATGCCGCGCGGACGCGGCGCCCCGCCTTGGCTCTCGCCGTCGCCGCGGTGGCCGTCTTGGTGACGTCGGCGGGCACGGCGCCCGCCCAGGCGGACCCGGGTGACACCGGCCGGATGAGCAAGCTGAACAAGCAGATCGCCCAGCTCGACAAGGCGTACGGCGGCGACCTGGCCAAGCTCAAGGACGCCCAGTACGGCATCCAGAAGGCCCAGCAGAAGCAGCGCCTGCTCCAGCGGGACCTCGACGGCGCGCGCACCCTGGTGGCGCAGATGGCCGCCTCCCAGTACATGACGGGCACCACCGACCCGGCCGTGGCGGTGCTGGCCAGCGACGACCCCGACAACGTGCTCAACAACGCCAGCCTGGCCAGCCACGTGGCGTCCAACCAGGCCGCCAAGGTGCGCCAGATCGAGCAGCTGGTGACCGAGCAGAAGAAGGCGCGCGAGGAGTACCAGAAGAAGGTCGACGAGCTGGAGAAGGACATCGCGGAACTGCGCTCGCAGAAGCGCAAGGTGCAGGCGATGATCAAGAAGTTCAAGCCCGAGTCCCCCAGCTCCGGGATGGGCGGGGTCACCCCCCGCATGCTGAAGGTCAAGAACACCATCGACATCGAGTTCGGCCCGTTCCCGATCATCGGCTGCGTGCGGATGACCGGCGACCCGCAGGACCACGCCACCGGGCGCGCCTGCGACTTCATGGTCAGCACCGGCGGCACGATGCCGTCGGCGAGCGGCAAGTCCCTCGGCGACCGCACGGCCGAGTACGCCGTCGCCAACGCCAACCGCCTGGGCATCAAGTACGTGATCTGGCGGCAGCGCATCTACGACATGCGCAGCCCCGGCTGGCGCACCATGGAGAACCGCGGCGGCGTCACCGCCAACCACTACGACCACGTCCACATCTCGGTCTTCTAGGGGAGCCCGGCCTGTCCGCTCACATGGGGTTCCACTGTTCGCACTGCGGACGGCACCACGACGAACTGCCGATGGCCTTCGCCGCACCGGCCCCGGACTACTGGGCCCCGGAGTTCGCGGCCGACCCCGCCAGCGAGCTGACCTCCGACATCTGTGTGATCAAAGGTCAGGCGTTCTTCGTCCACGGGCTGATCGAGATCCCCGTGGTCGACAGCGGCGAGATCTTCAGCTGGGGCGTCTGGGTGTCGCTCAGCCAGGACAACTTCACCCGCGCCCTCAAGCTCTGGGACACCCCGGGCAGGGAGGGCGAGCCCGCCTACTTCGGCTGGCTGTCCACGGAACTGACGCTCTACTCCACCACGACGATCAATCTCAGGACCAACCTGCACACCCGCCCGGTCGGCGAACGCCCATCCATCGAGCTGGAACCCACCGACCACCCGTTGGCGGTCGAGCAGCGCTCGGGGATCACGCGGGCCCGCGTTCAGCAGATCGCCGAGACCCTGCTCCACCCCGGAGCAAGGTAACCGCCCAACCCGCCAACGGGCGGCCCCGTATCGCGGCCCCCGCGACCGATCACGTCCGGCACGGCATCCGCCCCATAGGAAGCGGCGTTGGAGGCGCGGGCGGTGCCGTCAGTCGTCGTCTTCGTCGAACAGGTCGAGGATGTCCCGGCGGGCCAGGTCGGCTCGGACTATCAGGGCGCCGAGCATCTCCTCGTCGCTGATGCCCTTGGTCCTGCGGAACGCCCAGGACGGCTCTCCGTGCGAGTCGAGGCACTTCACCAGGACGATCGCGTCCAGGGCCGTCCATTTCTCGGGCAGCCCGTGAATCTCCAGGCCCGCCAGAGCCTGCCCGATCGGGATCGGGTCTTCGTCGTCGGCCATACCCGATGGTCTCAGAGCGGGGCAGGGCGGACGTCCCGGGCACAGGCGAATCCGGGACATCCGGAGGGACGGCGAAGGCCGCCGTCCGCTTCGCGGCGGGCCGGCGGCCTTCTCGGGTGGTGCGGTCAGTCGTTGGCGTAGCTGGGGACGATGTGCTCGTGCGTCTCGCGCAGTTCGGCGAGCGGGATGGAGAACAGCTCCTGCGGCTGCCCGTCGGCCCCCCGCGCGGAGATGTGGAGCGAATCGCCGCCCGTGACGCCGAGCTGGGTGACCGGGACCCCGGCGGCCTCGCACAGCGCCGCCAGGCGGCCCTCGGAGCCCGGACGGACGGCCACCACGGCGCGGGCCACCGACTCGCTGAACAGCGACACGAACGGGTCGCCGGGCAGCGTGATCTGGGCGCCCAGGCCGCCGCGCAGGCACGACTCCACCAGGGCCTGCGACAGGCCGCCGTCGGACAGGTCGTGCGCCGCCGACAGCAGGCCCTCGCGGGCCGCCGCGACCAGCACCGAGGCCAGCGCGACCTCGGCGGGCAGGTCGACCTTGGGCGGCAGACCGCCCAGGTGCCCGTAGACGACGTGCGCCCACTCCGAGCCGCCGAACTCCTCGCGGGTCTGGCCCAGCAGCGCCAGCGTGGCGCCCTCGCTGCTGAACGCGATGCCGACGCGGCGCCGCACGTCGTCGTGCACGCCCAGCACGCCCACGACCGGCGTCGGGTTGATCGGCGTGGTGCCGGTCTGGTTGTAGAAGCTGACGTTGCCGCCGGTGACCGGGGTGCCCAGGTAGCGGCAGGCGTCCGCCAGCCCCTCGACGGCGCGGGCGAACTGCCACATCACGCCCGGGTCCTCGGGGGAGCCGAAGTTCAGGCAGTTGGTGACCGCGAGCGGGCGGGCGCCGGTGGCGGCGACGTTGCGGTACGCCTCCGACAGGGCCAGCTGCGCGCCCGAGTACGGGTCGAGGCGGGTGTAGCGGCCGTTGCCGTCCAGCGACAGGGCGATGCCCAGGCCCGACTCGTCGTCCACCCGCAGCACGCCGGCGTCCTCGGGCATGGCCAGGACGGTGTTGCCCAGCACGTACCGGTCGTACTGCGAGGTCACCCACGTCTTGCTCGCCAGGTTCGGCGACCCGGCCAGCCACAGCACGGTGCGGCGCAGCTCGTCGGCGGTGGACGGGCGGGTCAGCCGTCCCGGGGTGTCGGACTGCAGCGCGGCCAGGTCCGCCGGGGGCTCGTACGGCCGCTGGTAGACCGGGCCCTCGTCGGCGGCGGTGCCCGGCGGAATGTCGACGATCTTCTCGCCGCGCCAGGTCATCACCAGCCGGCCGGTGTCGGTGACCGCGCCGATCACGGTGGCGGGGATCTCCCACTTGGCGCAGATCTCCAGGAACCGGTCGACCTTGGCGGGCTCGACCACCGCCATCATGCGCTCCTGCGACTCGCTCATGAGGATCTCCTCAGGGCGCAGGGTCGCGTCGCGCAGTGGGACGGAGTCCAGCTCGACGTGCATGCCGCCGGTGCCCGCGGCCGCCAGCTCGGTGGTGGCGCACGACACCCCGGCCGCGCCGAGGTCCTGGATGCCGACCACCAGGTCCTCGCGGAACAGCTCCTGGCAGCACTCGATCAGCAGCTTCTCCATGAACGGGTCGCCGACCTGCACGCTGGGCCGCTTGGTCTGCGACTCCTCGTCGAAGGTGGCCGAGGCCAGCACCGAGGCGCCGCCGATGCCGTCGGGCCCGGTGCCCGCGCCGAACAGGATCACCCGGTTGCCCGGGCCGGGCGCGACGGCCCGCTTGATGTCCTCGTGCTTCATCACGCCCACGCACAGGGCGTTGACGAGGGGGTTCTGCGCGTAGCAGGGGTCGAAGACGGTCTCGCCGCCGATGTTGGGCAGGCCGAGGGAGTTGCCGTAGCCGCCGATCCCGGCCACCACGCCGGGCAGCACCCGCTGGGTGTCGGGGGCGTCGGCGGGCCCGAACCGCAGCGAGTCCATGACCGCGACCGGCCGGGCGCCCATCGACATGATGTCGCGGACGATGCCGCCGACGCCGGTCGCCGCGCCCTGGTACGGCTCGACGTAGGACGGGTGGTTGTGCGACTCGACCTTGAACGTCACCGCCCAGCCGTGGCCGATGTCGACCACGCCCGCGTTCTCGCCCATGCCGACCAGCAGCGCGTCGCTCTCGGGCGCCTTCTCACCGAACTGGCGCAGGTGCACCTTGGAGCTCTTGTAGGAGCAGTGCTCGCTCCACATCACCGAGTAGATCGCCAGCTCGGCGGAGGTGGGACGGCGGCCGAGGATCTCGCGGACCCGCCGGTACTCCTCCTCCTTCATGCCCAGCTCGGCGAACGGCTGCGGCCGGTCGGGGGTGGCCGCGGCGATCTCGACGGTGTCGGTGACGGGCTCGTCCGGCGGGGTCATCTCGGTGGCCAGCTTGGGCCGCGTCGGGCCGGCGAGGCCGGGCTGCGGGCCGGTCGTCTCGGCGGTCTCGACCGTCGGGACGGCCTCGGCGTACTGGAAGGGCTCGTCCTGCTCGTACGGCCGCTGCTCGCCGGGGACGGCGCGGTCCGGCGCGGTCCGCTCGGGCGACGGCTGCTCGGCGGCCAGCGCCCTGGCGAACGCCGCGGCCGCGTCCTGCGTCACCGCGACCTGCGGCGGCCCGGCCGGCACGGCGGGCTGCGGCCCGGTCGGCACGGTGGGCTGCGGGCCGGTCGGCACGGTGGGCTGCGGGCCGGTCGGGAACTCGCCGCCGACCGCGGGCTGCGGCCCGGTCGAAGGGCCGTCCTGGACGACCGGCTGCGGACCCGTGCCGGGCCCCTCCGGCGCGACGACCGGCTGCGGCCCGCTGTCCACGGCGGGCAGCGGCCCCGTGGGCGGCCCCTGCGGCACCGGCGGCTGCGAGGCAACGCCCGGGCCGGGCTCCGCGCCCACGGCGGGCAGCGGCCCCGTGGGCGGCCCCNNNNCGGCCCCGTGGGCGGCCCCTGCGGCACCGGCGGCTGCGGGGCAACGCCCGGGGTGGGCTCGGCGCCCACGACCGGCTGCGGGCCGGTGGGCGGCCCCTGCGGGGCGACACCCGGGGCGGGCTCGGCGCCCACGGCGGGCAGCGGGCCCGTGCCGGGGCCGGGCTCGGCCGCCTCGTCGCGCGGCGCGTCCTCCTCCACGATCGCCTCGAACGCCGCCGTCACCGAGCCGCTGACGGGCTGCAGCTCGGGGTCGTCGGCGTCGGACTTCAGCCCGGCGAACCACTCGAACGTCGGCTCACCGGTGTCCTGCCGCGGGCCGGGGCCTCCGGCCGCGTCCTCGGGTCCGCCGCCCGGCGCCCGTTCGTCACGCTCGGTCATCCCGCTCCCCTCCGGGGCCCCCTGGTTCTCGTTCGTCCACCGCTCGTCGCTCATGTCCTGCCCCCGCTCGCGCGCGCCGCCGTCGTCACGCGTTGACCAGCCTCTTGACGATCGAGGTGAAGAAGCCGAGCCCGTCGGTGGACGGCCCGGTCAGCGACTCCACGGCGTGCTCGGGGTGCGGCATGAGGCCCACCACGTTGCCCGCCTCGTTGCAGATCCCGGCGATGTCGCCGAGCGAGCCGTTGGGGTTGAGGTCGAGGTAGCGGGCCACGACGCGGCCGGTGTCCTCCAGCTCGGCGAGGGTGCGCTCGTCGGCGGTGTAGCGGCCGTCGCGGTTCTTCACCGGGATGACGATCTCCTGGCCGACCCGGTACTCGGTGGTCCAGGCGGTGTCGGCGTTGTCGACGCGCAGCCGCTGGTCGCGGCACACGAAGTGCAGGCCGGCGTTGGGCAGCAGCGCGCCCGGCAGCAGGTGCGACTCGCACAGCACCTGGAAGCCGTTGCAGATGCCCAGGACCGGCAGCCCGCCCTTGGCGGCGTCGACGATCTCGGACATCAGCGGTGCGAACCGGGCGATGGCGCCCGCGCGCAGGTAGTCGCCGTAGGAGAAGCCACCGGGCAGCACGACCGCGTCCACCCCCCGCAGGTCGTGGTCGGCGTGCCAGAGCGCGACGGGTTCGGCCCCGGCCAGCCGTATGGCGCGTGCCGCGTCACGGTCGTCCAGGGAACCAGGGAAGGTGATGACCCCCACCCGGGCAGCGTCCATCTGTTCGTCTTCCTCCGCAATGAGGGCGGCCAAGGTACTCGGGGACCCGGGCGCCGTCGATGCCGCCCGGCTCGGGGGTCCGGGGGCCGAGGGTCACCCCCCGGGCGAACACCGCGGCGCTGACGAAGCCGTCCGCGGGTGACGAGCGGGTCGCCCGTCTCGGCGGTTCCGCCCCGCCGATCACCCGATGCACGTCGGTTCGGGGGTCGCCCCCCGGGTGGACATGACGGGCCTCCGGCGCAGCCGCCCCGAAGGGCGGCGAGCACGGGGAACCGCCTCGACGCACGCCCCTAATCTACCCGGCACTTCGTGCGAGCTGTCGTTCGAGGCGGCGGACCAGGGCTCCGTCCTGCCAGGTCAGCCGCTTGCGCAGGTGGACGACGGTGCCCCGGTCGGGGCCGGCGTCGATGCTGAGGTCGTCCACCAGCGCGCGCATGATCCTAATGCCGCGCCCCGATTCGGACAAATCACCCAGATCCTCTTGGGGTGCCGGGCGGCGCGGACCGTGTCCCCAGTCCTTGATCCGCAGCACGCAGGTGCCGTCGTCCACCCATCCCGCGACCTCGAACTCGGCCCCCGCGCGGGCGTGCTGGACCACGTTGGTGCACGCCTCGGAGGCGGCCACCAGGACGTCGGCGACACAGTCCTCGGCCACGCCCAGTCCGCGCAGTGCGTCCCCCACCACCCGGCGGATCACCGGGATGCTCAGTGCCTCCCGGGGCATCGCGAGCGAGAGCTTCATGTCCACCCGGTCACCTCGTGTCATCCCCAGGCCCCCCTGGTCGACCCCGGACCCGGACCGCGCTCGACGTACTCAATCGGACCTAAGACTTCCCCGGCGGAAACTTCCGTAATCGTTATACTGGCCGGACTTTTCATGAACTCCACGTGGCCGCGACGACCGATTCGCCCCCGCCGGCGCCGAGACGTCGGCCGAGCGTGGCGGCCCCGCGGGTGCCTCTCGGGCACCTCGGGAGCACCCTTTCCCACGCCACTTCGAATTGGAACGCGCCAGAATGCGGACGCGCCGCGACCGCGTCCCCCGTGGAATTCCCACTCACATTCCCCGCTGACCGAAGGCGGCCATACCGGGCCCCGAGATCCCCGCACAGGGCGCCCCGACCGTCACACAGCGTAACCGCTCGCGGGCGGTCGCGGGTGCCGGTCAGTCGTCCTGTCAGTCGTCCTGGAGGACGCGGACCTCGTAGGTCTCGATGACGGGGTTGGCGAGCAGGGTGTCGGCGATCTGGCGGACGCGCTCCACGGCGGCCTCGTCGGCGGGGCCGTCCAGCTCCACCTCGAAGCGCTTGCCCTGGCGGACGGCGGTCACGCCGTCGAACCCGAGCTGCGGCAGCTTGCGCGCGATCGCCTGGCCCTGGGGATCGAGGATTTCCGGCTTGAGCATGACGTCGACGACGACCCGCGCCACGAGTGCCCCCTCACTGATCTGGGCTTTCACTGTCGCGTTGAAGCGTACGGCACCATTACTCCCGACAGGTCACGCCCCCGAGCCAGCGCGGAGCCGTCCGATGAACGTCGAGGAGCTGTCACCCCCCGAACGCCGTCTGTGGAAGGCGTTCCCCCGCGGGGAGTCGGTCGATCTGTCCAGCGGCGATCCCGGCTACGACGACCCCGGGCAGGCCGAGCGGTGGGGCGGCGACCGGGTGATCCGGGCCGAGGTGCTGGTGGCGCTGCTGGTGGGCGCGGTCGATCCGGAGCCGGGGCAGGTGGCGGCGGTACGGCTGACCGGCGCGCGGATCGTCGGGCCGCTCAACCTGGGGCACGCCGAGGTGACGGTTCCGCTGGCGCTGACCCGCTGCGCGTTCGACGAGGCCCCGCACCTGTACTGGGCGAGCATGAACAGCGTCCACCTGATGGGCTGCCGCCTGCCCGGGCTGGTGGCGTCCGGCACCCGGGTGGACGGGCACCTGTGGCTGGAGGGCAGCCGGATCTCCGGCGGGCTGTGGCTGGACGGGGCGCACATCACCGGCATCCTCAACATGTCGGGCGTGCACCTGGCCAACCCGGGCGGGGACGCGCTGCTGGCCGACCGGCTCACGGTCGACGCCAACGTCTACTGCGACCAGGGGTTCGCCGCCAACGGCGAGGTGCGGCTGCCGGGCGCCCGGGTCGGCGGGCAGCTGATCTTCCGGACGGCGCGGCTGCACAACCCGTCGGGCGCCGCGCTGTACGCCAGCCGCCTGGACGTGGCCGCCAACGTGTTCTGCGACGGCGGGTTCGCCGCGCGCGGCGAGATCCGGCTGCGCGGGGCGCGGGTGGGCGGCTACCTGTCGTTCGTGGGCGCCGAGCTGTCGCATCCCGAGCGGACCGCGCTGAACGCCGACGACCTGCAGGTGGAGACCGACGTCTACTGTTCCGACGGCTTCTCGGCGACGGGCGCGGTGAGCTTCGCGGGGGCGCGGGTGTCGGGCCAGCTCAACCTGCGCGACGCCAGGCTGCGCAACGAGAACGGCACCGCGCTGAACCTGGAGCGCCTGCAGGCCGAGGAGGTGCTGCTGCGTCCGTCCGAGCAGGTCGAGGGCGTGGTGGATCTGGCGTACGCGCGCATCAACCTGCTGCGCGACGACCCGGCGACGTGGCCCGCGCGGCTGCAGCTGGACGGCCTGCAGTACGAGAACCTGGACCCGCCGCTGGACGCCCGGCAGCGCCTGGAGTGGCTGCGCCGCGACACCGACGGCTACCAGCCGCAGCCCTACGAGCGGCTCGCCCAGACCTACCGGGCGCTGGGCCTTGACGCCGACGGGCGCACGGTGCTGCTGGCCAAGGCCCGGGACCGCCGCAGGACCCAGGGCGTCCCCCGCAAGATCATCGGCTGGCTGCAGGACATCCTGGTCGGCTACGGCTACCGTCCGTTCCGGGCGATGAGCTGGCTGGCCGGGCTGCTGGCGTTCGGCACGATCGTGTTCTCGACCAACCATCCGCCGATCCTCAACGAGGACGACCACCCGCACTTCAACGCCTTCCTCTACACCCTGGACCTGCTGCTGCCGGTCGGCGACCTGGGGCAGGAACGGGTGTTCGCGCCCAAGGGCATCTACCAGTGGATCGCCAATCTGCTGGTCGCGGCGGGGTTCGTCCTCGGCCTGACGGTGGCCGCCGGAGCCACCCGCGCCCTGTCCCGCGAGTGAGTCCTTTTCGTTATCTATCGCGTGTTTTGTCACGCTTTGTAGGAGTGATCGTCACGCATAATCGCGACGGAGACGGGGAAGCGGCCGACGGGTAGAAAACAGCCGAACCAGGGCTTGCGCCCCCGGGAGTGATGTCTGCCACGATGGCTTTGCGGCATTCGTCCCTTACCTGGGGCGGCGTGCCACAGACGCCGGCCGGCGTGCGGCGACCCCGCGTTCCGGCCCCGATCGAGGAGTGACATCGATGGCGATCGACTCCGCGCGCGGCGCGCCCGACGTCAACGAGCTCGCCGAACCCGAGCTCATCCAGCTGCTCACCCCCGAGGGAGAGCGCGTCGAGCACCCCGACTACCCCCTGGACCTGACGCCCGAGCAGGTCCGCGGCATGTACCGCGACCTGGTGATCGTCCGGCGGATCGACCTGGAGGCGGTGGCGCTCACCCGCCAGGGCGAGCTGGGCATCTGGGCCTCGCTGCTCGGCCAGGAGGCCGCGCAGATCGGCTCCGGGCGGGCGCTCGGCGAGCACGACATGGTGTTCCCCACCTACCGCGAGCACGGCGTGGCCTGGTGCCGCGACGTCGACCCGCTCAAGCTGCTCGGGCTGTTCCGCGGCGTGAACAACGGCGGCTGGGACCCGGCGGAGCACAACTTCCACCTCTACACGATCGTGATCGGCAGCCAGACGCTGCACGCGACCGGCTACGCCATGGGCGTCCAGCGCGACGGGGTGCTGGGCACGCCCAACGCGGGCGCGACCATCGCCTACTTCGGCGACGGCGCCACCTCGCAGGGGGACGTGAACGAGTCGTTCGTGTTCGCCTCGGTGTTCAACGCGCCCATCGTGTTCTTCTGCCAGAACAACCAGTGGGCCATCTCCGAGCCCCTGGAGAAGCAGTCGCGCATCCCCCTGTTCCGGCGCGCGCAGGGCTACGGCTTCCCCGGCCTGCGGGTGGACGGCAACGACGTGTTCGCCTGCCTGGCCGTGACGCGCAAGGCGCTGGAGGCGGCCCGGACGGGCCAGGGCCCGACGCTGATCGAGGCGTACACCTACCGGATGGGCGCCCACACCACCACCGACGACCCCACGCGCTACCGCCTCAAGGCCGAGGAGGAGGCGTGGAAGCTCAAGGATCCGATCGAGCGGGTCAAGGCGTACCTGGTGCGCGGCGACCTGGCCGACGCCGCCTTCTTCGACGAGATCGACGCCGAGGCCAAGCAGGTCGCGGCGGACCTGCGCAGGGCGTGCCTGGCGCTGCCCGACCCCGGGCCGACGGAAATCTTCGCCAACGTCTACGCCGACACCCACCCGCTGATGACCGAGGAGCAGGAGCAGTTCGCCGCCTACCTGGCGTCCTTCGAGGAGGTGTCGTCGTGACGACCGAGACCGCCCGCACCGCCGCAACGCCGGCCACCGGGACGCTGACGCTGGCCAAGGCGCTGAACGAGGGCCTGCGCAAGGCCATGGAGAACGACCCCAAGGTCCTGGTGATGGGCGAGGACGTCGGCAAGCTCGGCGGCGTCTTCCGGGTCACCGACGGCCTGCAGAAGGACTTCGGCGAGGAGCGGGTGATCGACACGCCGCTGGCCGAGTCGGGCATCGTCGGCACCGCGATCGGGCTGGCGCTGCGCGGCTACCGGCCGGTCGTGGAGATCCAGTTCGACGGGTTCGTGTTCCCCGCCGCCGACCAGATCATCACCCAGCTGGCGAAGATGCGGATGCGGTCGCTGGGCGCGCTGAGCCTGCCGGTGGTCGTGCGGATCCCGTGCGGCGGCGGCATCGGCGCGGTGGAGCACCACAGCGAGTCGCCCGAGGTGTACTTCACGCACACCGCCGGGCTGCGGGTGGTGGCCTGCTCCAACCCGGCCGACGCGTACACGATGATCCAGCAGTCGATCGCCTCCCCCGACCCGGTGATCTTCTTCGAGCCCAAGCGCCGCTACTGGGACAAGGCCCCGGTCGACGTCGCCGCCGCCCCCGAGAGCTGGACGCCGCTGCACCGCGCCCGCGTCGTCCAGCCGGGCGAGGACGTCACGGTGCTGGCGTACGGGCCGATGGTGAAGACCTGCCTGGAGGCCGCGGCGGCGGTCGCCGAGGAGGGCCGGTCGCTGGAGGTCGTCGACCTGCGCTCGCTGAACCCGCTGGACATCGACGTGGTGGTCGCGTCGGTGGAGCGCACCGGCCGGTGCGTGGTGGTGCACGAGGCGCCGGTGTTCTCCGGGTACGGCGCCGAGCTGGCCGCGCGGATCACCGAGCGCTGCTTCTACCGGCTGGAGGCGCCGGTGCTGCGGGTGGGCGGGTTCTCCACCCCGTACCCGCCGTCCCGGCTGGAGGAGCACTACCTGCCCGACCTGGACCGGGTGCTGGACGCGGTCGACCGGACGTTCGCGTGGTAGGGGTCATGAGCAGCGAGGTCAAGCAGTTCAAGCTGCCCGACGTGGGCGAGGGCCTGACCGAGGCCGAGATCGTCAAGTGGCACGTGGCGCCGGGCGACCGGGTCGAGGTCAACCAGACGATCGTGGAGATCGAGACCGCCAAGGCGATCGTGGAGCTGCCCTGCCCGTTCGAGGGCGTGGTGACGGGCCTGCTGGTCACCGAGGGCGAGACGGTGGACGTCGGCACCCCGATCATCTCGGTGGACGTCTCCGGCGGCGACCCCGCGCCCGCCGCCGCGCCCGCCGCCGAGGCCGCTCCCGAGGCGGAGCAGCGTGCCGAGGCGTTGAAGGAAGACCTGGTGCCGACCCCGGACGAGCCGGGCATGGTGCAGCCGGACGAGCCCAAGCGCCAGCCGGTCCTCGTCGGGTACGGGGTGAAGCCGGGGGCGACCAAGCGCCGTCCGCGCAGGCACACCGCGCCTGCGGCGGCACCCCAGGCGCCCCAGGCGCCTCAGCGCAACGGTCGTCCACAGCCTGTGGACAAGCGCGTCCTGGCCAAGCCGCCCGTGCGGAAGATGGCCAAGGACCTGGGCGTGGACCTGGCGGCGGTCACGGGGACGGGCCCGGCCGGGTCGATCACCCGTGACGACGTCCAGGCCGCCGCCGCGTCCGCCGTCCAGCCGCGCGTTCCGGCCGTGCCGCAGGCGCCCGCGCCGGTCCTGCGGGGCGAGGAGGAGCGGATCCCGGTCCGGGGCGTGCGGCGCAGCACGGCGGCGGCGATGGTCGGTTCGGCGTTCACCGCGCCGCACGTCACCGAGTGGCTGCAGGTCGACATGACCGCCACCATGGACGCGGTGCGGCGGCTGCGGGACCTGCCCGAGTTCGCCGGGGTGAAGGTGTCGCCGCTGCTGCTGGTGGCCAAGGCGCTGCTGATCGCCGTCCGGCGGCACCCGATGGCCAACTCCTCCTGGGCCGGCGAGGGCGACACGGCCGAGATCGTCGTCAAGCCGTACGTGAACCTGGGGATCGCCGCGGCCACGCCGCGCGGCCTGCTGGTGCCCAACATCAAGGACGCGCACGCCAAGTCGCTGCCGGAGCTGGCGCGGGCGCTGAACGAGCTGGTCGACACGGCCCGCGCGGGCAAGGCGTCCCCGGCCGACCTGACCGGCGGCACGATCACCATCACCAACGTCGGCGTCTTCGGCGTCGACGCGGGCACCCCGATCCTGACGCCCGGCGAGGCGGCCATCCTCGCCGTCGGCCAGGTGCGGGACATGCCGTGGGTGCACCAGGGTGAGCTGGCGGTCCGCAAGGTCGCCACACTCGCGCTGTCGTTCGACCACCGCATCATCGACGGCGAGCTGGGCTCGAAGGTGCTGCGGGACGTCGGCGACATGCTGGAGGACCCGCTGCACATGCTCGCCTGGTCCTGACGCGTTCAACGGAGGCCGGGGCGTGGTGAACGCCCCGGCCTTCGCGCGTCAGTTCACGGGGACGTTGTCGACCTTGCCGAAGGGGCCCGCGTTGAAGGTGACCGTTCTGACGTTGCCGGGCGGCGCGGGCAGGTAGACGAAGCCGCGCGCCGGCTGCCCGACGCCCGTGCGGAACGTGGCGCGTCCCGGGTCGAGGTAGGAGGCGTAGGCGCCGGGCGCGGCGGCTCCGACGCGTACGGCGCGGTAGACGTCCTTGCCTCCGGGCGCGCTCACGGAGAACGCGGTGTAGGCGCCTCCCGGGTAGTCCTGGTGCGGGTACGAGGCGTCCGGCGGGGTGTTCCCAGGGCCCTCGTTGACGATCTCGAACACGGCCACCAGGTAGGCGCCGTCGCGGTAGAACGGCTTGACGTTCAGCCGCCGTTTGGCCTGCCCGAACTGCCCGGTACGGCTGGCGACGGTGGTTCCGTCCTGTGCCCGGAACGTCCCGGGAGTCGCCGAGGGCGACGGAGACACCGACGCCGACGCGCTGGGCGTCGTGGACGGGGTGGACGTCGTGGTGCCGCTGCCCGGCCCCTGCCGCACCTTGTAGGAGATCTCCACGCGGCGGTTGCGGGCACGGGCGGCGGCGTCGCCGGAGCCGCCCTCCTTGGCGACGGGATCGGCCTTGCCCTTGCCGGTGGCCGTGTACCTGAACGTCTCGCCGAGCCGGTTCTTCAGCTCCTTCTCCACGGCCTGGGCGCGGCGCCGCGACAGGTCGAGATTCTGCGACTCGTTTCCGGCACCGTCGGTGTGGCCGTCGATGGCGATGGCGCGGTCGGTGGCGCTGACGTTCCGCCGGATGTCGGCGGCCGCCTGGTCGAGCACCTGCTTGGCGCGGGCGGACGGCTTGTCGGAGCCGGAGTCGAACAGCACGTCCGCGCGCAGGCTCAGCGTCTCGTCGGCCGGGCCGGAGATCACGTCCCGGACCTCGCCCTCGGTGATGCCGTAGAGGTCGGTGGCGCCGCCGCCCGGCGACGCCGTGGCCGTGGTGGAGGGGGACGCCGTGCCCGTGGCGGACGGGGTCGGGGTCGTCCCGGTCGGAACGGTGCCGACGCCGACGCCGAAGCCCGTCCCGGCGCCGGTCCCGGTCCCGGTTCCTGTGCCGGTGCCGGCGGTGACCGGGACCCCGGCGAACTCCCCGGCCGTCCCGGGCGTGATCACCGTGACGCGCTGGACGTCCTGCGGCAGCGGCGGGTACTCGACGGTCATCTCCTGGGCGGCGCCCACGGCGAGCTGTGACGGCTGCCCGCCCGTCAGCGGCCGGTAGAGCCTGCGGCCCACCGGGTCGAGCAGCGAGACGGCGAACGACATGGTGGTGCCCGCCCCGCCCGGCGGGGACGCCGTACCGCCGGTGGCCCCGGCCGAGGGGGTGGCGGACGCCAGCGGCGTGAGGGTCAGGCGCAGCACCGACCGGGTCGCCTGCCGTTCGACGCCCTTGATCTCGACGCGGGCGTGCAGCCCGTCCGCCCCGCCGAACCAGCCCTCCTTGACCATTCCGCCGCCCGCCGGCGGCGGCGAGGTCGGCGGGCCGCCGCCCGGCGCGCGGGGCGGGTCCACCCTGGCGGCCGCGGGCCCGGAGTCGGAGCAGCCGGCGGTCATGATCAGCACAGCGGTCAACGGGACGGCCGATGAGAGGACGAATCTGCGCACCGTCATGGGGCCTTCCGCTTCCGACAGCGACTCAATCCCGGGACACCCTAGCGACGCCCACCCCCTCGGGCGACACCTCGGCACCGCCGGGTGAGGCCGCGCAGACTGACGGGGAACCGTTCCGGCGCCGCTCGGCAACAAGGGACGTACTGACCGGAAGCCGAGAGGCCCAGAATGAGCGAAAAGAGCCCGCCGGAGGCCGACGACGCCTCCGCGATCGAACGGTCCCGGAGCCATCCGGAGGCGTTCGCTGAGGTGTTCCGCCGCCACGCCCCCGACCTCAAGCGGTACGTCACCCGCAGGCTGGGACGCGACGCCGCCGAGGACGTGGTGGCCGAGACCTTCCTGAACGCGTTCCGGCAGCGCGACCGCTACGACCTGGCGCGGCGCGACGCGCGGCCGTGGCTGTACGGGATCGCCACCAACCTGGTCCGCCGGTACGTCCGCGAGGAGGTGCGCCACCTGCGCGCCGCCGAGCGCACCGGCGCCGACCCCGTCACGGCGCCGTTCACCGAACGCAGCGACGAGCGGGTCAGCGCGCAGGCGCAGGGGCCGCGCCTGGCCGGGGCGCTGGCGTCGCTGCCCAAGGGGCACCGCGACGCGCTGCTGCTGGTGGCCTGGGGCGGCCTGACCTACCCCGAGGCCGCGCAGGCGCTGGGCGTGCGGGTCGGCACGGTGCGCTCGCGCATCAACCGGGCCCGCAAGAGGCTGCGCCGCGAACTCGGCGAGACCAACCCCACGCTGATCGTCAGGGAGGAGAAGGTCCATGGATGAGATGACCGTGCTCGAGCGGTTCCGCTCGGAGGTTCCGCGTCCGGGGACGGACGGCCTGCGCGCCGAGGAGGCGCGGCTGATGGCCGCGATCTCCGGGGCGGAGCCCGCACCCGCCCGCCGCGCCCGTCGGGGCCGCGCCGACGGGCTGGGGCGCAGCCGTGGCCGTCTGGCGATCGGCCTGGCCGGGGGCCTGGCCGCCGCCGCGATCGCCGCCGGGGTCATGGCGGTGCCCGATGACGCCCCGGAGCCGGGCACCATCACGCACGTGATGCCCGTGGCCGCGTCCCAGGTGCTCACCCGGGCCGCCGACAACGCCACCAAGTTCCCCGAACTGCACCCCAGGCCCGGCCAGTACCTGGTGTTCGAGTCCCAGACGATGAATCCCGTCGAGTCGAACTCCGCCAAAGGCCACTCGCGTTACCTGGCCCGCGGCATTCGCAAGGTCTGGATGCCCGTGGAGGGCGACTCGACCCAGGGCGTCATCGAGGGCAGGACGCTGGCGCCCAAGCCCTACCCGGGGTGGCCGATCCCGCCGGAGGCGCACCAGTCCGAGTCGAGCAGCGGCCCGGAAAAGCTCGCGGACTTCGACCACAGGGCCGAGTACCTGCGCAACGACTACGCCTACGTCAGCCGCCTGCCCACCGAGCCGCAGAAGATGTACGAGCACCTCTACACCCGTCTCGGCACGGGCCCGCAGGCCGACACCGAAGCCTGGCAGCGGGTCGGCGGCCTGCTGACGGAGGCGTACATGCCCGCGGCGCAGCGGGCCGCGCTGTTCCGGGCCGCCGCCGCGATCCCCGGCGTCACCACGATCGACGAGGCGGTGGACGCGGCGGGCCGGAAGGGCATCGCCGCCGCCAAGACCATCGGCGGCCGCCGGCACGAGTACATCTTCGACCGGCGCACCTACCGGTACCTGGGCGAACGGGAGGTCGTCACCGACGCTGCCGAGGCCGAGGCTCCGGTCGGGAGTGTCCTGACGTCCACGGCCCAGCTGAGGGTCTCGGTCGCCGACCAGGCGCCCCGAGTGAACCCGTAGCGAACACGGGCGGGCCCCGTCACCGTCGCCGGTGACGGGGCCCGCACCACTCCAGCCGGGAGGCGGAGGCCGGTGTCAGAAGGCGTCCTCGGGGAGGTCCATGACGTCGAGCGTCGTGGCCTCGGCGGCGGCGCGCTCGCCGGCCAGGCGCGGCAGCACGTTGGCGCAGAAGAACTGCGCCGAGGCCACCTTGCCCTGGTAGAACGCCTTGTCGGCGTCGGACAGGTCACCGGCCAGCTTGGCCAGGGCGACCTCGGCCTGGCGGCACAGCAGCCAGGCCACCACCACGTCCCCGGCGGCCAGCAGCAGGCGGGTGGTGTTCAGGCCGACCTTGTACAGCTCGCGCGGGTTCTCCATGGAGGCCATCGCCCAGCCGATCATCGGCTGCAGGATGCCCTGGAAGTCCTCCAGGGCCCGGCCGAGGGCGGCGCGCTCGCTCTTGAGGCGGCCGTTGCCCGCCTCGCTGCCGGCGAACTCGCGGATCTGGTCGGCCAGCACGGTCAGCGCGGCGCCCTGGTCGCGCAGGATCTTGCGGAAGAAGAAGTCCTGGCCCTGGATCGCGGTGGTGCCCTCGTACAGGGTGTCGATCTTGGAGTCGCGGATGTACTGCTCGACCGGGTAGTCCTGCAGGAAGCCCGAGCCGCCGAAGGTCTGCAGCGAGTCCGAGCCGAGCAGCGCGTAGGCGCGCTCGGAGCCGAAGCCCTTGACGATCGGCAGCAGCAGGTCGTTGATCTTCTCGGCCTGCTCGTCCTTGCGGCCCTCGTGCTCGGCGATCTGCACCGCGTCCTGGTAGGTGGCGGTGTAGAGCACCAGCGCCCGCATGCCCTCGGCGTAGGACTTCTGCGTCATCAGGCTGCGCCGCACGTCGGGGTGGTGGGTGATGGTGACGCGCGGGGCGGTCTTGTCGGTCATCTGGGTCATGTCGGCGCCCTGGACGCGCTCCTTGGCGTACTCCAGCGCGTTGAGGTACCCGGTGGACAGGGTGGAGATGGCCTTGGTGCCGACCATCATCCGGGCGTGCTCGATGACCATGAACATCTGCCGGATGCCGTCGTGCACGCCGCCGACCAGGTAGCCGATGGCGGGGTGCTTCTCGCCGAAGGTCAGCTCGCAGGTCGTGGAGACCTTCAGGCCCATCTTCTTCTCGACGTTGGTGACGTACACGCCGTTGCGGTCGCCGAGCTCGCCGGTCTCCACGTCGACCAGGTACTTGGGCACCAGGAACATCGACAGGCCCTTGGTGCCCGGTCCGGCGCCCTCGGGACGGGCCAGGACCAGGTGGAAGATGTTCTCGGCCATGTCGTGCTCGGCCGAGGTGATGAAGCGCTTGACGCCCTCGATGTGCCAGGTGCCGTCGGGCTGCTCGACGGCCTTGGTGCGGCCCGCGCCGACGTCGGAGCCGGCGTCCGGCTCGGTCAGCACCATGGTGGAGCCCCACTGCCGCTCGATGGCCAGCTCGGCGAACCGCTTCTGCTCGGGCGTGCCGATGATGTGCAGCAGCCGGGCGAAGGCGGGGCCGCTGCCGAACATCCAGACGGCGGGGTTGGCGCCGAGCACCATCTCGGCGACCGACCAGATCAGTGAGCGGGGCGCGTTGGTGCCGCCGAGCTCCTCGGGCAGCTCCAGCCGCCACCACTCGGCGTCCATCCACGCCTTGAAGGACTTCTTGAAGCTCTCCGGCATGGTGACCGCGCCGGTGGCCGGGTCGAAGACCGGCGGGTTGCGGTCGGCGTCGGTGAAGGACTCGGCCAGCGGCCCGGAGGCCAGCCGCTCGACCTCTTCGAGGATGCTGCGGGCGGTGTCGGCGTCCACCTCGGCGAAGGGTCCGGTGCCGAGGACCTCGCCGCGTCCGAGGACCTCGAAGAGGTTGAACTCCAGGTCCCGGAGGTTGCTCTTGTAGTGCCCCATCGAAGCTCCTTGCCTTGGCCGGTGGTGGCGGCGGGCAACGACCCCGACCGACCTCCCGGGTGACGGTATGGCGTTCGTAACGTACTGGTCGGTAACACGTCTAATGCTACCCGCTGGTAACCAGTGCCAACCACACATTCCGAATGCGATTCCGGGGCACGGACCACAAGACACCGGGCAAGAACGTCGAAAAGTGATACAAATCACACGACGTGATCCGGTCGTCCGGAGAAGCGCCCATCGCGATCGCAAGGGGACGACCGGCGCCGGGCAAACCCTCCGCAGGCCCGGGGCCTCGCTCGTGGGCAAGCTTCCGACGAGGAGGTTCACGGCACCGCGCCGTCCGCCCGCCCGTTTCCCCGCCGGAGGCGGAACGCGCGGCGGCGCAACCGGTGGCCGGACGCCGAACCGTCCGGGCGGGGGTTCGAACGCCGGGCCGTGCTAAGGCAGGATCGGCTACCCGGCCGTCGTTTCCGTCGGTGACCCGGCGCCCGCAGCCGCACCCCGTACCCGACAAGGAGAACGCCAATGAACCCGACGGAGTCCCCGAGGCTCACCGTCATCGGCACCGGCTACCTCGGCGCCACCCACGCGATCTGCATGGCCGTCCTGGGCTTCGAGGTCCTGGGCATCGACGTGGACGAGCGCAAGATCGCCAAACTGGCCGCCGGCGAGGTGCCGTTCTTCGAACCCGGCCTGCCCGAACTGCTCACCAAGGCGCTGGAGTCGGGCCGGCTGCGCTTCTCCACCTCCTTCGCCGAGGCCGGGGAGTTCGGCGACGTGCACTTCGTGTGCGTGGGCACCCCGCAGCAGCCCGGCTCGGACGCCTGCGACCTGTCGTACGTCAACGCCGCGATCGACTCCCTCGCCCCCCACCTGACCCGCCGGGCCCTGGTCGTGGGCAAGTCGACCGTCCCGGTCGGCACCGCCGCGCAGCTCACCGAGCGGCTGCGGCGGCTGGCGCCCGCGGGCGCGGACGTGGAACTGGCGTGGAACCCCGAGTTCCTGCGCGAGGGCTACGCCGTCGACGACACCATGCACCCCGACCGGCTGGTCTTCGGGGTCGCCTCCGACTGGGCCGACGAGCGGCTGCGGGCGGCGTTCCGGCCCGTCCTGGAGCAGGGCACCCCGGTGATCCGCACCGACCTGGCCACGGCCGAGCTGGTCAAGGTGGCCGCCAACTCCTTCCTGGCCACCAAGATCTCCTACATCAACGCGATGGCCGAGGTGTGCGAGGCGGTCGGCGCCGACGTCAAGGACCTGGCCGACTCCCTGGCCCTGGACGACCGGATCGGCGGCAAGTTCCTCAAGCCCGGCCTCGGCTTCGGCGGCGGCTGCCTGCCCAAGGACATCCGCGCGTTCGCGCACCGCGCCGAGGAGATCGGCGTCGGCCAGGCGGTGTCGTTCCTGCGCGAGGTGGACGCCATCAACCGGCGGCGCCGCGCCCGCACCGTCGACCTGGTGCGCGAGCTGCTCGGCGGGCAGATCTCCGGGCACCGCATCGCCTGCTGGGGCGCGGCGTTCAAGCCCAACTCCGACGACATCCGCGACGCGCCCGCGCTGGACGTGGCGCGCACCATGCACGGCCTGGGCGGGCACGTACGGGTGTACGACCCGGCCGCCCTCGACAACGCCCGCCGCGCCTTCCCCGAGCTGCGCTACGGCGAGAACGCCCTCGACGTGGCCAGGGACGCCGACGTGGTGGTGCTGCTGACCGAGTGGTCGGAGTTCCGGGAGATCGACCCCGACGCGCTGGCCGAGGTCGTCGCGCACCGGCGCATCGTGGACGGACGGCACGCCCTGGACGCGACCCGGTGGCGCGAGGCGGGCTGGGAGTACCGCGCCCTCGGCCGCTCCTGAGCCCCCCAGGAAGCCCCGAGCCCCGGGAAGCCCTGATCTCCTGTTCTGGTTGAATCGAGGAGAGGGCGTGCCCGCATGCCCTTCCGGACGAGGAGCGCGCCGTACCCGGTCAGGACAAGACGACGCGTGGCATCGATCGACTCGTCTCGTCCGGAGGGGTGGAAACATGGCCTGGATCCTCGTCATCGTCGCCGGCCTGTTCGAAGTGGCCATGGCACTGTCGCTGAAGGCCAGCCGCGGCTTCACGCAGGTGCTGCCGTCGGTGGGGTTCGGGGTGTTCGCCGTCATCAGCTTCGGCCTGCTCAGCCTGGCGCTGACCAGGCTGGACGTCGGCACCGCGTACGCGGTGTGGGTGGGCGTCGGCGCCGTCGGCACCGCCGCGCTCGGCATGCTGTTCATGGGCGACCAGGTCTCGGTCGCCAGGATCGTGGCGCTGGCGTTGATCGTCGCCGGGGTCGTCGGGCTCAACCTGGCCGGCGGCGGCGCCCACTGACCGCGTCCCCATAGTCCCCGTCGTTCCCATAGTTCCCGTCGTCCCCGTCGCGGCCGTCCGCGGCCGCGCGGGGAACGCACGCCCCCGTGATCGCGTCTACTTGGCGAGGGCGCCTTCGCGCCCCGTTCCTTCGGGAGGGGAGAACGACGTGGTCTTCAAGAAGCTGATGCAGGCGATGGGGGTCGGCGGCCCGCAGGTCGAGACCGTCCTGCACAACCCGAACACCACGCCCGGCGGGGTGGTGACGGGCGAGGTGACGATCATCGGCGGCCAGCACGACTCCGAGATCAAGGGCGTCAACCTGGCTCTGAAGACCCGCGTCGAGGTCGAGTCCGGCGACAGCGAGTACCACACCGACCTGGAGTACGCCAAGCTGCAGGTCGCGGGGGCGTTCCGGCTGGACGACGGCGCGCGGCACACCATCCCGTTCCAGCTCTCCGTCCCGTGGGAGGCGCCGCTGACGCACTTCTACGGGCAGCCGCTGCGCGGCACCACCGTCGGCGTCGCCACCGAGCTGGAGGTCGCGCGGGCCGTCGACGCCACCGACCTGGACCCGATCGCGGTGCACCCGCTGCCCGCGCAGGAGCGGATCCTCACCGCCTTCGCCAACCTCGGCTTCCAGTTCCGCAACGCCGACTGCGAGAAGGGCCGCATCTGGGGCGTCCACCAGGAGCTGCCGTTCTACCAGGAGATCGAGTACTACCCGCCGGCGCAGTACGCCCGCGGCATCAAGCAGCTCGAAGTGACCTTCGTGTCGTACCCGCAGTCGATGGAGGTCGTCCTGGAGCTGGACAAGCGCGGCGGGGTGTTCACCGAGGGCCACGACGCGTTCGGCCGCTTCACCGTCGACTACGCCACCGTCGGCAACACCAACTGGGAGCAGCAGCTCGACTCCTACCTGCAGCAGGCGGGACGGCGCCGCGGCATCTTCTGATCGTCGGGGGGGTTGGCACCACCAGGAGGAAAGAGGCTTCGTGACAGAACCCCCCGGACTCAGTGAAACCGAACGGCGGCTCTGGACGGCGTTCCCGACGGGCGCCCGCGTGGTCCTCGGGGACGACCGTCCGGCCGGTCCGGAACCCGGGCGCATCGTCCGCGCCGAGGTGATCAGGCAGCTGCTGCTCGGCGGGTGCGAGCCGCGCGAGGGGTTCGTGCCGGCCGTCCGGCTCGTCGGCGCGTACATCATCGGGCGGCTGGACGTGTCGGGCGGCACCGTCGAGCACGAGCTGCGGCTTGAGCACTGCCGGCTGGTCGAGCAGCCCGACTTCTCCAACGCCCGCGCCCGGCAGCTGCGCCTGTCGGACTGCCGGATGCCCGGGTTCGACGGCGGCGGCCTGCAGGCAGACGGCTACCTCAGCCTGTCCCGCTCGGTGATCGACGGGGAGCTGCGCCTGCCGCGCGCGCAGCTGCTGGGCGGGCTGCGGATGAACGGCACCGAGATCACCGTGACCGACCCGGCCAAGTGGGCGGTGTTCAGCGGCGGGCTGGTGGTGGAGGTCGGCACGTTCATCCGGGACGCGCGGATCACCGGCGGGATGCGGCTGGTCGGGGCGCGGATGAACGGCGGGCTGTTCATGGAGGGCACCGCCCTGCGCAACCCCGGCCGGCTCGCCCTCGACGCGCAGAACATGATCGTCGAGGACGCCGCCGAGTTCAGCAGGGGCTTCACCGCGCTCGGCACGGTGCGGCTGCGCAGCGCCCGGATCAACGGCATCCTGTCGTTCTCCCGGGCCGTCCTGGACTCCGGCGACCCGGGACGGATGGCGCTGCACGCCAGCCACATCTACGCCGACGAGCTGATCCTGATGCCCGAACGCAAGATCGAGGGGCGGGTGTCGCTGTCGTACTCCCGGATCAACCTGATCATGGATCTGCCCGCCACCTGGCCGGACGAGCTGTACCTGAACGGGCTGTCCTACGAGATCCTGCGCGGCGGCACGTTCCGGGACCGGCTGAACTGGGTGAGCCGCGACAAGATGTTCCACCTGCAGCCGTACGAGCAGCTCGCCGCCTGGTACCACGGCATGGGCCACGACGACCTGGCGCGCAAGGTGCAGCTGGCCAAGCTGCGCACCCGCCGCCGCCATCTCGCCAACCCGATCGGCAAGGCGTGGGGGCACCTGCTGGACTGGACGGTCGGGTACGGGTACCGGCCGTGGCTGGCGTTCGGGTGGTTCGCCGTCCTGGTGTCCGTCGGGACGGCCGTGTTCTCGGCGAACAGGCCGCAGCCCCTCAAGCCGCCGGACGAACGGCCCGACTACCACGCCCTCGTCTACACCCTGGACCTGCTGATCCCGATCGACACGTTCGGGCAGCAGCAGGCGTTCGACCCGTCCGGCTGGTCCCGCTGGGTCGCGTACGCGCTGGTCGCCACGGGGTGGATCCTGGCCACCGCGCTGATCGCCGGGGTGACCCGCGTGCTGCGTCCCAACTAGACCGGCCGATCCCCGCGCGGCGGGGCATATCGACCACGACGGCGGGGGCGTCTCCGCCGCGAGCATCTTCCAGAATGGGACGTCATGGGGACATATCTGATCACGGGGGCGACCGGGGGCATCGGCACCGCGGTCGCCGAGCTGCTGCGCGACCGCGGGCACGACCTGATCCTGACCGGCCGGTCGGCGGACCGGCTGGACGCGCTGGCCGCGTCGCTGCGCGGCGGGGCGCACGCGCAGACGCAGATCATCGTCCGCGACCGCAACGGGGAGCCGGGGGCCGCCGCGCGCGCCGCCACCGCCACGGGCGCGGAGATCCGCACGCTCCCGCTCGACCTGGCCGAGCCGCGCCGGCTGGAGGCGGCGCTGGCCGAGACGGGGCTGCCCGAGCGGCTGGACGGCCTGGTGCACTGCGCGGGCGTCGTCCACCTGGGCCCGGTGGCCGAGCTGGACGCCGACGAGTGGCTGGAGCACCTGAACGTCAACCTGGTGTCGGCGGCGGAGCTGACGCGGCTGCTGCTGCCCGCGCTGCGCGCCGCGCAGGGGCAGGTGGTGTTCGTCAATTCCACGTCCGGGCTGCGGGCCAACCCGAACTGGTCGGCCTACGCGGCGAGCAAGTGGGGGATGCGGGCGCTGGCGGACTCGCTGCGCGCCGAGGAGCCGGAGCTGCGGGTGACGACGGTCTTCCCCGGCCGCACCTCGACCGAGATGCAGCGGCGCGTCCGCGCGCAGGAGGGACGCGCGTACGACGCCGACGACTTCGCCGCGCCGGCCACGGTGGCGCGTGTGCTGGTGTCCGCGCTGGAGACGCCGCGCGACGCGGTCGTCGCCGAGGTGACGGTGCGTCCCCGCTGAGGGCTCAGTAGCCCTCGGCGGCGGGCTCGGGCTGACGGCGGCGGCGCAGCAGCCAGGAGGCGAGCACGCCGCCGATCATCCCGAACAGGTGGCCCTGCCAGGAGATCCCCGGGTCGCTGGGCAGCACCCCGAAGATCAGCCCGCCGTACAGCAGCACCACCGCGGCGGCGATCGCCAGGTCCAGCAGGTGCCGTTCGAACAGGCCGCGGCCGAGCAGGTAGCCGAAGAAACCGAAGATCAGGATGCTGGAGCCCAGGGTGTTGGCCGAGCTGGTGAACCACACCCCGAGGCCGCCCACCACGATGATCACCAGGCTGGCGGCCAGGAACTTGGCGATCCCGCGCGCCGCCGCCAGGAAGCCCAGGATCACGAACGGCACGGTGTTGCCGATCAGGTGGCCGAAGCCGCCGTGCATGAACGGCGCGGTGAAGATGTCCGGCAGGTCGTTGACGTCGTGCGGTTGGATGCCGAACGCGTCCAGCCGCCCGCCGACGACATAGTCGGCGATCTCCAGCACCCACATGACGGCGGTGACCACGCCGATCAGTGCGACCGCGCCGAGGGCCCGCGCGCCGTGCGTCGCGAGCCCTTCGGAACGGTGCCGTTCCTGCGGCTGGGGGGAATAGCTCATGTGCGCCACCGTAGGTGTGAAAAACGCTCCCGTCACGAAGCCCAACGAACCAGAGGTTCCCGGTGTGCCATCCCCGCTATGGCGAACGTCATTCGGTTTCCGTCATAGTTGGCGCATGCGCGCGGTGGTGTGTGAGGCGTTCGGGTCGGTCGTCGTACGCGAGCAGGCCCCGCCCGAGCCCGGTCCCGGCCAGGTGCTCGTGGACGTGGCGGCGGCCGGGGTCAACTACGTGGACGCGCTGCTCGTCCACGGCCGCTACCAGATCAAGCCGCCGCTGCCCTACGTCCCCGGCACCGAGGTCGCCGGAACGGTCGCGGCGCTCGGCCCGGATGCCGACGGCCCTCCCGTGGGCACGCGCGTGCTCGTCAACTGCTTCGGAGGCGGCTTCGCCTCCCAGGTGGCCGTCCCCGCGGCCACGCTGGTGCCGATCCCCGACCATCTGGACGCCCCGCGCGCGGCGACGTTCACCCAGAGCCACTGCACGGCCTTGTTCGCGCTGCGCGACCGGGGCGGCCTGGCGCCCGGCG
Organism: Actinomadura miaoliensis; assembly: GCF_039536785.1. Classification (NCBI taxonomy): domain Bacteria; kingdom Bacillati; phylum Actinomycetota; class Actinomycetes; order Streptosporangiales; family Thermomonosporaceae; genus Actinomadura; species Actinomadura miaoliensis. Next base: position 1,895 of record NZ_BAAAZG010000009.1, on the reverse strand, counting down.
AGACGGTGATGGTGCTGGGCGCGGGCGGCGGCGTCGGCCTCGCCACGATCAAGGTGGCGACGTCGCTGGGCGCCCGCGTCCTGGCCGTCGCGTCGACCCCCGCCAAAAGGGAGCTGGCGCTGGCCGCCGGGGCCGAGACGGCGGTCGGCCCCGCAGACGTCAAGACGTCCGCGCGGGAATGGTCGCGGGGCGGCGTCGACCTGGTGGTCGACCCGGTCGGCGGGGCCCTGGCCGACCCGTCCCTGCGCGCCCTGCGGGAGGGCGGCCGCTACCTGGTGATCGGATTCGCCTCCGGCGAGATCCCGTCACTCCGCCTCAACCAGGTGCTGCTGCGCAACCGCACGGTCGTCGGCGTCGACTGGGGCGCGTGGTCGCTGACGCATCAGGCCGAGCAGCGCGCCCTGCTGGACGAGCTGCTCGGTATGGTCACCGACCCGGTGGCGCCGCGGACGCACCCGCTGGACGCGGCTCCCGCCGTCCTGGACGACCTCCTCCATCGCCGGACCACCGGCAAGATCGCCCTGATTCCCTAGCCGGTCAGGCGGCCTGGTCGGCGCGGTGCTCCTCGACGTCGCCGCGTACGGAGATCACCGGCAGCCGGCGCCGGGCCGGGGCGTTCGCCTCGCGGCGCAGGTAGCGGCGCTCGTCCGGGGTCGTGCCGCCCCAGATCCCGTCGGGCTCGCCCACGCGCAGCGCCCAGGACAGGCAGTCGGCGGTGACCGGACAGTTGCCACAGATCGCCTTGGCCGCCGCGATCTGTTCCTGGAGAACGGGCGCACCGTAGCCGACCGGGAAGAACAGGTCGGGGTCGGCGCCGCGGCAGATGGCGTGGTCGGTCCAGTGCTCGTCGTTGTCGCTGTTGAACATGGTCTCTCCCGCCGGTGTCCGGAGGACCGGCACCGGAGGCTCTGGGGTGGGGAAAGTTTGTCGAACCCAACGTAGTACTACAAGCCGTAGTACTACAAGTCATGGTGACCGATCGGCCGGATGGACCCGCCGCTAGCCTGGGACGGTGCACCCGACCCCGACCTTCCGCGAGGCCACCCGCGACGACCTGCCGCAGATCGTCGGCCTGCTGGCCGACGACGCCCTCGGCGCCGCCCGCGAGTCTCCCGGCGAGGTGCTCCCCGAGTACTACCTGCGCGCCTTCGAGGCCATCGCCGACGACCCCCGCAACACCGTCATCGTCGCCGAACTCGACGGCGTCGTCGTCGGCACACTGCAACTCACCTACATCCCGAGCCTCACCCACCGCGGTGGCGAACGCGCCCAGATCGAGGGCGTCCGCGTCGCCGCCGACCAGCGCGGCCACGGCATCGGCCAGGCCATGATCACCTGGGCCGTCGAGCAGGCCCGTGTTCGCGGCTGCCGAATGATCCAGCTCACCACGGACCGCCGCCGTCCCGAGGCGATCCGTTTCTACCAGAAACTCGGCTTCCGCCCGTCCCATACGGGCATGAAGTACCACCTGAACGAGCCCTAAACGCCGCCACAGCCCCTTTTTGACCAACGATCTACCGCAACCCCACCCCAGCCGCCCGCGAAACCAGCCGGACGCTCCCCCAGCCGCCCCCTCAGTCCTGGGAGAACGGACCTTCCTGTTCGAGGGTTCACCGACTCGCTCGACGCGCCCGCCCTCGAATCCTTTCGGGCAGACGGCTGGATCAACCCGTGTAGCGGCGGCTCGTAGGTGATGCGGCCGGACAGCGCTGGCCGGATCGCCACCACGACATGACCCGGCCCGCACTCGCACAACGGACGCGTCGGACACGTGATCGGCCTAGGGCCTGTTCTTAGTTCAGATCATGGGAGGGCTGGCAGGCTGCGGAGCCAGATGATGCATCCGCGCAGATGGAGTCCGGCCAGGTAGCTGTCGGGTGTCTTGTCGTAGCGGG
>NZ_BAAAZG010000008.1:21984-85938 GCF_039536785.1 Actinomadura miaoliensis | reverse complement strand
CAAGGCCCACGATCCCTCGAATACCAATAACAAGATCCTTCTCAAACACGCACTTAGACGTTCGACGTGCCTGATCCGGATGCGAGGTCGAGGGTGCGTGCGCTCAGGATGGTCAGGGGCGCTCAGGCCGCGGCGCGCTCGTCGACCGGACGGCGGCGCAGAGTCGGCAGGCTGAGGGAGGGCGGCGTGTAGGAGACGTCCACGGGGCCGAGGTCGGTGCCGGGCGGGACGATCGCGTCGATCCGGTCCAGGACATCGTCATCGAGCATGCGGGTGGCGCCGCTGAGCAGGTCGTCCAGTTGCTCCTCCGTACGCGGACCGATGATCGCGGACGTGACGTCCGGGTGGCTGGTGGCGAACGCCATGGCCAGGTGGGTGAGGGACATGCCGGCGTCCGCGGCGACGGGCAGGAGCCGCTCGACGGCGTTCAGCTTGCTCTCGTCGGTGAGATGCCGGGGGACCCACCGCATGCGAGCGTTGTTCCGCGGCGCGGCGCCCTTGCGGTAGCGGCCGGTGAGCAGGCCCATGGCCAGAGGGCTCCACACCAGGACGCCCATGCCGTAGCGGCGGCAGGTCGGCAGGACCTCGCGTTCGATGCCGCGGTTGAGGATCGAGTAGGTGGGCTGCTCGGTGCGCAGCCGGTGCAGGGCGCGTTCCCGGGACACCCACTGCGCCTCGACGATCTGTGCGGCCGGCAGGTTGGAGGAGCCGATCGCGCGGACCTTCCCGGCACGTACCAGGTCGGTGAGGGCGGAGAGCGTCTCCTCGATGTCCGTGTGCGGGTCGGGATGGTGGAGTTGGTAAAGGTCGATGTAGTCGGTCCGCAGCCGCCGCAGCGAGCCCTCGACCGCCGTCATGATCCACCGGCGGGAGCCGCCGCTGCGGTTGGGGCCCTCGCCCATCGGTCCACTGAACTTGGTGGCCAGCACCACCTCGTCGCGCCGCCCCTTGAGAGCCCTGCCGACGATCTCCTCGGTCTCGCTGTAGCCGTACACGTCGGCGGTGTCCACGAAGTTGATGCCCGCGTCCAAGGCGCGGTGGACCATGCGCGTGCACTCGTCGCGGTCCTGGTTGCCGTTCCTGCCGAACATCATGGTGCCCAGGCAGTAGGCGCTGACCTCGATGCCGGTACGCCCGAGCTGTCGCATTCGCATGGTGCCCCTTCTTCCTTTCTCTGGTTCGCTCCTCCCGGGCCGCCGCGCGGCGGCCCGGAAGGAGCGCGTGTTCACCGGCCGGATGTGGATCAGCCGTTGTACGGGGCCGCCACGTCCAGGACCCAGGTCACGCCGAAGCGGTCGGTGAGCATGCCGTACAGCGGTGCCCACTGCGACGGTTCCAGAGGCTGCACCACTGTCGAGCCCTCCGCCAGCTTCTGCCACAGGACGCTGATCTCGTTCTCGTCGTCACCGCGCACGGAGACGAAGAACGGGTTGCTGCCCTGGTCCCAGGGCAGTTGGGACGGCACGTCGTAGGCCATGACGTGGAAGCCGTTGTCACCGGCCACCTCGCCCCACACCACCCAGTCCGCCTCGTTCTCGTTCTGCGTGCTTCCCAAGTCCTTGTACGTGACGGCGGTGACGCGCCCGCCGAAGACGGAGTGGTAGTAGTCCAGCGCGGCTCGTGCGTCTCCCCGGAAGTTCAGGTGGGTGGTGGTCGTGACGGACATGGCCTTCTCCTTGTTCGCGGTTCGGCGAGGCGCACCGCCGCGGCGACGAAACCTCGCGGGCGGCGACCTCGTGGCCAGGGGGCTGTGCCTCTCTGGCGGATCGTGACACCCACCCTCGCACCGGTAGCGGACAGGTTGTGTCCTGTAATGCAGGCAGAATGGTGGACGTGCAGAAGACGTCCTCGCGGCTGCTGTCACTGCTGTCGCTGCTTCAGACGCATCGCGACTGGTCTGGTGACGACCTCGCCCAGCGCCTCGGCGTCACCCCGCGCACGGTACGCCGCGACATCGACCGTCTACGGGAACTGGGCTACCCCATCCTCGCCTTCAAGGGACCCTCCGGCGGCTACCGCCTGGCGGCCGGCTCCCAACTGCCCCCGCTGCTGTTCGACGACGGCCAGGCCGTCGCCCTGGCCCTCGCCCTGCAGTCCGCGGCCGCCGACAGCACGATCGGCGAAGACGCCACACGGGCCCTGGCCACCATCCGCCAGGTCATGCCGCCCCGTCTGCGTCAGCGCATCGACCTGCTGCAGATCACCGCCGTTCAGCCGCCCGAAAGCGGCGACACCTCCGCGGTCGGCACACCGCTCCTCGTGGAGTTGAGCCGCGTCGTCCGCGCCCGTGAGGAGCTGCGCTTCGACTACGGGCACGACGCCACCGGCCCCGTCCGTCCGCCCCGCCGGACACAGCCCCATCACCTCCTCACGTGGCGTGGCCACTGGTACCTGATCGCCTGGGACCTTGACCGCGACGACTGGCGCGTTTTCCGCGTCGACCGCATACGCCCCCGCACCCCGACCGGGCCGCGCTTCACCCCACGCGACCTGCCCGGCGACGACGTCGCCGCGTTCATCATCGGCCGGTTCCGGGGAACCGACGGCTCCGCCTCCGACTGGCCCTGCCGGGGCGAGGTCGTCCTCGACCTCCCCGCTCAGGCCGTGGCCCCCTTCGCACAGGACGGAATCGTCGAAGAACTCGGCCCCGACCGCTGTCGTCTCTCCCTCGGCTCGTGGTCGTGGACCGGCCTCGCCGCCGCTATCGGCCGCTTCGACACCGACGCCCACGTCATCGGCCCACCAGAACTGACCAGCGCGTTCGCCCAGCTCGCCGAGCGCTACGCCAAGGCCGCGGCCACATCCCCATCCGCTCCGTGACCTGCTGTCGTCTCGCCATATGCACGGTTCCCGCGGACGCGCGCGGCCGACGGGGGCGGCGTGCCGGAGCGGGGAGGGCGGTCCGGCGGGGGCGTCACGCTGCGATTCTCGCCACAGTCGTCAGGGCCTGGGGAGATTGGCGGGGGTGGGGCGGGTAGGGGAGAGCTTCGGTGGAGGGACGGGCGGTCAACCTATGATCGCCATGTCAGGTGGGGCCGGCGTCCGGGGGCGTGCCGACGCCCCGCCCGGCGTTGCCGAGGAGATGAGTGGGAGCGATGGCTGATATCACCGAGACGGCCGAGTGGCGGGAGCTGGCCGAGCACCATACCGCGCTGGCCGGACGGCATCTGCGGGAGCTGTTCGCGGAGGATCCCGGGCGCGCGACCCGCATGACGGTGACCGCGGGGGACCTTCACCTCGACTACTCCAAGCACCGTGCCACCGACGAGACGATCCGCCTGCTGGTGGCGCTCGCCGAACGGGCCGGGCTGCGCGAGCGCATCGAGGCGATGTTCACCGGCGAGCACATCAACGTCAGCGAGGACCGCGCCGTCCTGCACACCGCGCTGCGGCTGCCGCGCGACGCGAGCCTGACCGTGGACGGACAGGACGTGGTGGCCGACGTGCACGCCGTGCTGGACCGCATGGCCGACTTCGCCGAGCGGGTCCGCTCCGGCAAGTGGACGGGCTTCACCGGCAAGTCGATCACGCACGTCGTCAACATCGGCATCGGCGGTTCCGACCTCGGGCCCGCCATGGCCTACGAGGCGCTGCGCGACTTCGCCGACGCGGGCATCGCCTGCCGGTTCGTGTCCAACGTGGACCCGGCCGACGTCGCCGGGACGCTGGCCGATCTCGACCCCGAACGCACGCTGTTCGTGGTCAGCTCCAAGACGTTCGGGACGCTGGAGACGCTGACCAACGCGCGCGCCGCCCGCCGCTGGCTGGTGGAGCGGCTCGGCTCCGACGACGCGGTGTCGCGGCACTTCGTCGCGGTGTCCACCAACGCGGGACGGGTCGCCGAGTTCGGCATCGACACCGCCAACATGTTCGGGTTCTGGGACTGGGTCGGCGGCCGCTACTCGATGGACTCGGCGATCGGCCTGTCCCTGATGATCGCCGTCGGGCCGGACCGGTTCCGCGAGATGCTCGCCGGGTTCCACGCCGTCGACGAGCACTTCCGCACCGCCCCGTTCGAGGCGAACATGCCGGTGCTGATGGCGCTGCTCGGCGTGTGGTACACCGACTTCTTCGGCGCGCAGACCCGGGCCGTGCTGCCCTACAGCCAGCGGCTGGCGCGCTTCCCGGCGTACCTGCAGCAGCTCACGATGGAGTCCAACGGCAAGTCGGTGCGCGCCGACGGCGCCCCGGTCGTGGCGCAGACCGGCGAGATCTTCTGGGGGGAGCCCGGCACCAACGGGCAGCACGCCTTCTACCAGCTGCTGCACCAGGGCACCCGGCTGGTCCCGTCCGACTTCATCGGGTTCGCCGAACCGCACGAGGACGTCCCGGCCGACGACGGCGTGGGCATGCACGACCTGCTGGTGGCCAACATGCTGGCGCAGACGTCCGCGCTGGCGTTCGGTAAGACCGCCGAGGAGATCGCCGCCGAGGGCACGCCCGCCGCGATCGTGCCGCACAAGGTCATGCCGGGCAACCGGCCCACCAACACGATCTTCGCGCCCCGGCTCACCCCGTCCACGCTGGGGCAGCTCATCGCGCTCTACGAGCACATCGTGTTCGTGGAGGGGACGATCTGGGGGATCGACTCCTTCGACCAGTGGGGCGTGGAGCTGGGCAAGGTGATGGCGAACGAGCTGACGCCCGCGCTGACCTCCGCCGAGCCGCCGCAGGCCGCCCCGGACGCGTCCACCGCCGAACTGGTGCGCCTGTACCGGCGCATGCGCGGCCGGGCCGTCTGAACCCGGCCGGCCGAGCCAGAGGGCCGGGCCGCGCGGTGGTCACCCGCGCGGCCCGCGCCGGCGGCTCAGCTCTGCACCGACCTCCGCAGGACCCAGCCACGGGTCTCGAGCAGGTCGCGGAACTCGGGGTAGGAGATGAAGCCGTCGCGGTTGGTGTCGGCCGTTTCGAACCTGTCCTGGACCTCGGCCCGCGTCCACGACAGCCCCAGGCTGTCGAGACAGACGCCGAACTCCATCAGGTCGAGCCTGTCGTCACCGCCGAGGTCCGCCCGTGTGAACACGTCGTGCAGGTCTACCTCGGTCGGCTTGGCGGTCATCTCGCTCCTCGTCGTCGGGTCCAATGTGCCCCGCATGATCTCACAGCGGCGGGGCGGGTTACGGGGTGAAACGCCGCCGGGCCGTGACCGGTTCCCACGGCCGCGGCGGCGCCGGTCGAGATTTCGTCAGGATTCGTCCGGCGGACGCACCTGGCGTTCGTCCGGCGGCACGGAAGGTCCCTCCATCGGGCCGTGCTGACCGCTGGTCGGGCGCTGCTTGACGGGCTCGGGACGGAACTCGAACGCCAGGTCCCCGCCGTCGAAACCGCCCTCGTCCGAACCGCGGCCGCCGCGCCCGGGCGCAGTGTCCTCGTCGTCCTCATGCCGGTCGCGGTGTTCGGCGGGACGCTCCACGTCGTCGGCGGGCAGCGACGCCCCGACGCCCTCCGCGCGCTCGGCCGGGTTCTCCTCACTGACAGGCGAGGACGCCTCCGTCGGCGACCCCGCGCTGCCGGGCACGTCGTCCATGCGCCGGCCCCGCGGACGGCGAGGCTCGGAGGCCGGCGACTCCTCGTTCATCTCGCTCATGTGCCGTGACGTGCCCGTTCAGCCCGGCCCCATGCGACGAAAGCCGTGTGACGGTGCAGACGCCTAGGATTGGGAGATATGCGGCGATCGAGCAGCACGATGGTCGTGGTGGCGGGAGAGGAGGCCCGGCGCGTGGTGGCCGGCCTCGGCGGGCTGCACAACGTGCGGGCCGTGACCCGGGACGACCGCGATCCCGAGGAGTTCGCCGACCTGGTCAGGCGGGGCGAGACGACCTACGTCGTGCACGACGCCGACCCGCTGGCCGGGGTCGGCGACGCGTGGGTGGAGTTCTTCGACGGCGTCTCGGCGACCGGGCGGCTGGAGGTCGCCATCGAGGAGGCACTGGGCGCGCTGCGCGCCGGCCGCCTGGAGCTTCCCGACTACTACGTCGTCCTCGACCCCGAGGACATGCCCGCCACACGCCGCCACTGGTGGCTCGGCGTGCTCGCCGGGGCCGCGCCCAGCCGCGTGGTGCCCGCGCCCGCGTCCGCCGCCCGGGTCGCCGACGCGCTCGGCCACCTGGCCGCCGGACGCTGGTGGCCCGAGGACGTGGCGGGCTGGCTGCGCGGCCTGCCCCGCGTCGTGCCCGACCAGGCGGGGTTGTCCGGCAGCCCTGCCTAGCGATTACGGCGACATTTGCCGTTGTATCCCGCAGAACGCCGTTCTAGCGTCACGGGCCTGGCGACACGTGCCCAAAGTGGCCGGACGGGCGGGAGGGGACGGCGATGAAGGCGGTCCTGCGGAGGACGGCGGCGATCACGCTGCCGCTGGTGGTGACGGCGACGATGGCGCAACCGGCGACCGCTGAGGGGCCGGTGGCGCGGGACGGGTGGCGGCTGGTCGCGGCCGAGGGGTTCAACCGTCCCCTCGACGACCGGAAAGCGGCCTGGTTCCGCGACGACGACGGCCCCGGCAGCCCCTACGACGTCGACGAGTACGACAACGACGGCGCGTTCTTCGACGCCGTGGGCGGCCCCGCGTTCCGCGAGCAGCTGGCCAAGGTCCGCACCTACCGCAAGTCGTTCGCGTTCGGCACGCGCGGCTGGCTCACCGCCGAACTGGCGGGCCGCGACGACGACGGCGACGGACGCCCCGACGGCGCCCCCACCCTCAGCGCGCGCGACGGCGTGGCGCACATGGGCGAGCCCAACCACAAGGGCGGCGTCATCATCCGCTCGTCCCGCGCCCTGCCCGCCGAGTACCGGGTGGAGATGACGCTGCGCGGCCTGGACTTCGGCGGGCAGCGCGGCGGCTCCTGGGACTACCCCGACGGCCGCATCAACGGGTACTCGCCCGACGGCTGCAAGACGAACTTCCCCTGGGCGTCGGGCGGCGACTTCTCCCGGCCCGAATGCTCGTGGCTGGACGTGCGCAGCGACGCCAACGGTTTCTACTACCTGGGCATCATGGACTACGACCGCCCGGCGCCGCACAACAACATCTTCATCCACGTCCACCGCAAGGTGGCGATGGACTCCTACAACCGCTACAAGTACACCGGGTCTGGGCTGCGCTACTGCAACCCCGCCACGGGCCAGTACGAGCCGTACCCGGCGGGCACCGGCAACGGCGTCAATGCCATCTTCATGACCGACGACCGCCGCTACACCAACCAGCCCGGCACCGAGTACCTCATGCACAGTGAGTGCGGGTTCGCCAAGGGCGGCGCCATCGTCTCCCAGGTGGACCTGCGGCCCGAACTGCTGCCGGACGAGAGCTACCGCTTCGCCATCGAACGGCGCGACGGCGCGTACACCATGGAGATGTCGGGCGTGTTCGCCCGCGTCGGCCGGGCCACGTTCCGCTACACGCGCGCGTTCGTGCAGGACGGCGAGCCGATCTGGCACTACAACCAGCGGCCCGAGGAGTACGACGGCCGGTTCAACGGCGAATGGACCTGGCCCGGCCCGGGCGGCACGCACGTCGACCGCGACACCTGGCCCGCCGGGTCGGCCTACCCCGACCACTTCATCATCGGCGACCCGCACATGAACTTCTACGAGGGCAGCGCGCAGGTCGACGACGTCCGCCTCTACGTCCCCAGGTGATCGGCTGAGCGGGCGCGGAACTCCTGCGGGCTGACGCCGCGTTCGCGCTTGAACGCGGCGCTCAGCGCGAACGCGGTGCCGTAGCCGACGCGGCGGGCGATCGCCTCGACCGTCGCGTCGGTGTCGCGCAGCAGGTCGGCGGCGCCGGCCAGCCGCAGCCCGGTCAGGTACGCCATGGGCGGCTCGCCGACCAGCCGGGTGAACCGTCCCGCCAGCGCCGCCCGCGACACCCCCACCTTCGCGGCCAGCGCGGCCACCGTCCACGGGTGCGCGGGGTCGTCGTGCAGCAGCCGCAGCGCGGGCCCCACCACGGGGTCGCCGTGCGCCCGGTACCAGCCCGGCGCCTCGGCGCCGGGACGGGCGAACCAGCCGCGCAGCACCGCGATGACCAGCAGGTCCAGCAGCCGGTCCAGAACGACCTCCTGGCCCGGCGCGTCCCTGGCGATCTCCTCGCCGAGCAGCGGCACCAGCGCGCCGCCCTCGGGCCACACCAGCAGCGGCGGCAGCGCGGCCAGCAGCCGCCCGGTGATCTCGCCGCGCATCTGGTACGTGCCGATCAGCATGGACGTTGCGCCGTCCGCGCTGTTGCCCCACGTGCGCACGCCCAGCGCCATCGTCTCGCGCAGAGGCTCCCCGTACAGGGTCGTGCACCGCCCGCCGGGATGGATGATCACCTGCGGCGGGGTGGCGGGATCGTCGGCCACCACGTACGGGTCCGGGCCGCGGGCGATCACCACGTCGCCGGGGCCGGCCCGCAGGGGCCGCCCGCCGTCGGACGCGATCCACGCCTCGCCCCGCACCACCGCCACCGCGCACAGCGGCGCCCGGTCCTCGACGCGCATCGACCACGGCGGGTCCAGCACGGCCCGCAGCATGAAGGCCCCCTTGGCCCGGGGGCCGTCGAGCAGGTCGGTGAGCGCGTCCATGCGGGCAAGCGTAGACGCCGGAGAACAAGGTCTCGGCCAGGCGAAGAACTCGTCGCCCGCGGGGGCCGCCGATGCGAACGGCACCGGAGAGATCATATGCTTTTCCGGTATGAATGGTGGGATAGCAGTCGGGGGGCGGGACGTGGTCGGTCTGCGGCGCCTCTTCCACGCGCATCCGGAGACCGCGTTCACCGAGTTCTGGACGTCGGTCACGATCGCGGCGGAGCTCCGCCGGCTGGGATACCGGGTGCTCACCGGCGCGGACGCCATCGACCTGTCCGGCGTCCCGGCGTTGCCCGGCCCGCGGGAGCTCGCGCGTGCGGTGGAGCGGGCGCGGGCGTGGGGAGCGGACGACGATGAGCTGCGGGTCGTGCGCGAGGGGCACACTGCGGTGGTCGCCGAGCTCGACGGCGGTGTCCCCGGGCCGGTGACCGCCGTACGGGTCGACATCGACGCGCTGCCCTTGGCGGAGTCCGCCGAGCCCGGCCACGCGCCGGCACGGGAGGGGTTCGCCTCACGCGACCCCGAGGTCATGCACGCCTGCGGCCACGACGGGCACATCGCGGTGGGCCTCGAACTGGCGCGGCGGTTGGCGACGGGCGGTTTCCCCGGGCGGGTCCGGTTGCTGTTCCAGCCCGCCGAGGAGGGCGGGCGGGGAGCCCGCGCGATGCTCGGCGCGGGCGCCGTCGCGGGAGTCGACCGCCTGTACGCGTTGCACCTCGGACTCGGGCTGCCGGCCGGCGAGGTCGCCGCGGGCACCTCCGGCTTCTTCGCCAACGCCAAGCTGCGGGTGGCCTTCGCCGGACGTCAGGCCCACGCCGCGCACGCTCCCGAGGAGGGGCGCAACGCCCTGCTCGCCGCCGCCCAGGCGGCATTGGGCCTGCACGCGCTGCCCCGGTTCGCCGCCGCCGACACGCGGGTGAACGTCGGGATGCTGCGCGCCGGGACGGCCCCCAACATCGTCGCGGCCGACGCCGAACTGCTGCTGGAACTGCGGGCCACCGCCGGGGACGTCTGCGACGAGCTGGCACGCCGAGCCCGCGCCGTGCTGACGGCCGCGGGTGCCGCTCACGAGGTCGGTGTGCGGATCGAGCGGATCGGCGCCGCCACGACGGCGGCCTGCGACCCGGCCGCGGTGCGCGCGATCGCCGCGGCGGCCCGTTCGCTGCCCGCGGTCACGCGCGTCCACACCGATCACCGGTTCGGTGCCAGCGACGACGCCACGTTCTTGATGCGGGCGGTCCAGGAACAGGGCGGCCGCGCGACGTTCCTGGTGGCCGGGGCCTCCAGTCCCGCGCCGCACCACAGCCCCGCCTTCGACATCGACGAGGCGTGCCTCGGCATCGCCGCCGACACATTGGAGCGTGCCATCCGCGCGCCGGAGAAGGAGAGCCCGTGAGCTTCAGTCACCTGTCCCATCTGGAGTGCGGGCGGTGCGGCGCGGACCACGCCGCCGACCGGCCGCAGAACCTGTGCCGGACGTGCGGATCGCCGTTGCTCGCCCGGTACGACCTGGCCGCGGTCCGGGCGGCGGTGCGTCCCGCCGATCTCGCCCGCCGGCCGCCCGACCTGTGGCGGTACCACGAGCTGCTGCCCGTCGGCCGCGCCGACGCGGTGGTGACGCTCGGCGAGGGCATGACGCCCTTGCTGCCGATGCCCCGCTACGGCGAGCGCATCGGCCTGCCGGGTCTGCTGATGAAGGACGAGGGACTGGTCCCCACCGGTTCGTTCAAGGCCAGGGGCGCCGCCGTCGGTGTCTCGCGCGCGGCCGAGCTCGGCATCAAGCGGCTGGCGATGCCCACCAACGGCAACGCCGGCGCCGCCTGGTCGGTGTACGGGGCCCGGGCCGGCCTGACCACCACCGTCGTCATGCCGGCCGACGCACCGCGGATCACCCGGCGCGAATGCGTGGCCGCGGGGGCGGACCTGCACGTGGTGGACGGCCTGATCAGCGACGCCGGGCGGATGGTCGGCGAGCTGGTGGCGCGCGAGCACGGGGAGGTCTTCGACGCCTCGACCCTCAAGGAGCCGTACCGCATCGAGGGCAAGAAGACCATGGGCCTGGAGATCGTCGAGCAGCTCGGCTGGCGGCCGCCCGATGTGATCATCTATCCGACCGGCGGCGGCGTGGGCCTGATCGGCATCCACAAGGCGCTGTCCGAGCTGGCGGAGCTGGGGTGGATCACCGGCGCGCCGCCTCGCCTGGTCGCGGTCCAGGCCGCCGGGTGCGCGCCGATCGTGCGCGCGTTCGAGCGCGGCGAACGGGAGAGCGAGTTCTGGTCCGGTGCGCGCACGGTCGCGTTCGGCATCAACGTGCCCCGGCCGCTGGGGGACTTCCTCATCCTGGACGCGCTGGCCGAGACCTCGGGGACGGCGATCAGTGTCACCGACGACGAACTGCTGGCCGATCTGCGCACGGTCGCGGCTCTGGAGGGCGCCTTCGTGTGCCCGGAGGGGGCGGCCGCCTTCACGGCCGCCCGCAAGCTGCGCGAGTCGGGCTGGCTCGCCGAGGACGACCAGGTCGTCGTGCTGAACACCGGCGCGGGGCTGAAGTATCCGCAGACGGTGCCGGTGGACGCCGAGGTCCTTCCGCCGTCCCCGGAACCGGCCTGACCGGGCGATCGGGAGCCAGCCGGCATGCAGAGGGCCATGGAGGCGGCATGATGATTTCCTATTTTCCCAGTGAGATTAGTTGCTTTTATGGGGAGGAGTGCGGTGGGCGATGACGCGACAGCCGCCGGCGTCCGCGACGACACGGCCTTGCTGCTCGTCGACCGGGTCGCGATCGGCTATCGGCGGCAGGGGCGGTACCTGCCCGCGGTGGGGGAGGCGAGCTTCGAGGTCCGGCGCGGCGAGAAGGTGATGCTGCTCGGCCCCTCCGGCTGCGGGAAGTCCACGATCCTCAAGGCGATCGCCGGATTCCTGCGTCCGTCGGCGGGCCGCATCGTCGTCGACGGCCGGGAGGCACCGGAACCGGGTCCCGACCGCGCCGTCGTGTTCCAGGAGTTCGACCAGTTGTTCCCCTGGCGCACCGTCCTCGGCAACGTCGCCTACCCGTTGCGGGTGACGGGCGTCGACCGCGACCGCGCCAGGCGCAAGGCCGTCGAGTACCTGGAGCTCATGGGACTGCAGGCGGTGCTCGACAGCTACCCGCACCAGCTCTCCGGCGGGATGAAGCAACGGGTGGCCATCGCCCGGGCGCTCGCCATCGATCCGCTGATGCTGCTCATGGACGAGCCGTTCGGCGCGCTGGACGCCCAGACCCGGGGACGTCTGCAGCGCGAGCTGGCCGACATCGCGGCGCGCACCCGGGTGACCCTGCTGTTCGTCACCCACAGCATCGACGAGGCGATCCTGCTCGGCGACCGCGTGGTCGTGCTCGCGGGCCGCCCGTCGCACGTCGAGCGCATCGTCGACGTCGGCGACCTGGACCGGCCGGACACCCCCGGCTTCGCCGACGCCCGGCGCACCCTGCGCGCGTTGCTCGCCGAGGAGGGAGAGGACCTCGACCGTGCCTTCATCGACTGACACATCGGCCGGCGCATCGACCGACACGCCGGCCGGCGCGCGGCCCGCCGGCCCCGACCGCGGCAGCGGCCCCTGGTCGCGCCTGCCGACCTGGTCACGGCGCGCCGTCCTGTTCGCGGTACTGGTCGCGATCTGGCAGGCCTACGCGTCCCTGTCGGGAGTCAGCCGGTTCGTGTTCGCCGGTCCCGCGGACGTGGCGGAGGCGTTCGCACGCGGCTGGGCGAGCGGCGACCTCGCCGTGGCCACCGCGACGACCATGCGGCTGCTGCTGACCGGCATGGGCATCGGCATCGCGCTCACCGTCGTCCTCACCGTGCTGGCGACGACCACCAGGGTCGGCGACGACGTCCTGACCCTGCTGACCTCCATGATCAACCCGCTGCCGTCGGTGGCGATCCTGCCGCTGGCGATCCTGTGGTTCGGGCTGACGGACTCGGCGCTGGTCTTCGTCACGGCGAACGCCGTGCTGTGGCCCATGACCGTCAACGTCAGCATGGGGTTCCGCACGGTCCCCGCCACGGTCACGATGGTCGGCCGCAACCTGGGCCTGCGCGGCTGGCGGCTCACTCGCGACGTCCTGATGCCGGCCGCCCTGCCGCACGCCATCGCCGGACTGAAGACCGGCTGGGCGTTCGGCTGGCGCACGATCATCGCCGCCGAGCTGGTGTTCGGCGTCGCGGGCGCGCACGGCGGTCTCGGTTTCTTCATCAACAACTCCCGTTACTTCGCACGAATCCCGGACGTGTTCGCCGGACTGGTGACGATCGCCGTCATCGGCATCGCCTTCGACCTGGTCTTCGGCTGGATCGAGCGGCGCACGGTGACCCGCTGGGGCATGAAGGAAGGCGCAGCGATATGACCTCGAACATCTACAGCCGCCGCCAGGCCCTGCGTCTCGGCGCCCTCGGCGCGGGCGCCGCGGCGCTGTCGGCCGCGTGCGGCGGCGGGTCGGGCGGATCCGGCAAGGAGATCGGCATCGCGATCGGCAACGGGATCAGCTACGCCGCGTTCACCGTCATCCAGGCCAAGCGGTGGCTCGAACAGGAACTCCCCGGCCGCACGATCAGCTGGAAGGTCATCGCCGGGGGCGGGACCACCCGCGACGCGCTGCTGTCGGGCAAGCTCCAGCTCGGCTCGACCGGTCTCGGCCCGCTGCTCATCGGCTGGGACGCGGGCGTCCCCTGGAAGATCGTCTCCTCCCTGAACGACATGCCGCTCTGGCTGGTGGCCAAGAACCCCCGGTTCAGGAGCCTGCGCGACTTCCGGCAGGGCGACCAGATCGCCGCCGTGCAGCCGGGGTCCATCCAGTCGGTCATGTTGCAGAAGGCCGCCCAGCAGCAGCTCGGCGACCCGCACGCGCTGGACAAGAACATCGCCACCATGGCCCATCCCGAGGCGCTCGAGGCGCTGCTCGGCGGTCAGATCGCCGCCGCCTACACCTCGCCGCCGTTCCAGTTCCAGGCCGTGGAACAGGGGGCCCGCAAACTGGTGGACAGCTACGACCTCTTCGGTGCGCACGGCTTCAACGTGATGGCCGCGACGGAGGAGTACGCCGAGAAGAACCCGGACGTCCTCGCCGCGGTGCACAAGACCATCGCCCGCGCCAACGCCTTCATCGCCGAGCAGCCCGCCGAGGCCGCGAAGATCCTCGCCGACGCCGAGAAGGGCAGGATCACCGCCGACCGGTACGAGAAGTACCTGACGCACGAGGGCATCGAGTTCACCACCACCCCGCACGGCCTGGTGAAGATAGCCGCGTTCATGAAGGAGATCGGCGTCATCAAGAAGGTCCCGGCCGACTGGCGTGATCTCGCCTTCGACACCGTCAGGAAGGAGAACGGCTCCTGAGGCCGGTCCCGGCACGCGTGGACGCGCGCGTATGCCGTCGAGCGTCTCGGCGATGTCGCCGCGCCCGCCGCGCCGGTTGACTCGGTGACGCACGGCGGCGCGGGGCCGCCGGCCAGAGGGGAGCGAGATCGTGAAGACCACCCTGGCGGCCGTGTCGGCGGCCCTGTCGATCCTGATGACCGCCGGGACGGCCGGGACCTTCTTCGGCTTCTCGGTCGGGGTGATGCCCGGGCTGGACGCCGCGCGCGCGTCCGCGGCGATCGACGCGATGCAGGGCGTCAACCAGCGCATCCAGAACCCGGTGTTCCTGGCGGCGTTCCTGCTCGCGCCGGTCGCGGCCGCGGCGGCGGGCGTGCTGCTGCTGACCGCCGGACAGCGCTCGGCCGGCCTGCTGTTCCTGGCGGCCGCCGCCGTCTACGTGCTGGGCGCGCTGCTGCCGACGGTGGTCGTCAACGTGCCGATGAACAACGCCCTGGACGTCACGGCGATCCCCTCCGACCCGGCCGAGGCCGCCCGGGTCTGGGCGGACTACTCCGGGCGCTGGACGACCTGGAACACCGTCCGCACCGTGTTCAGCGGCGCCGGTGTCCTGCTGATGGCGCTGGGCTGCTACGCGTGGGGCGCGAACCGCTGACCGCGCCGCGACGACAGGTCGGCCAGCGTGGCGGACGCGGCGGCGTGGCCGTGCCGGTCGCCGAGGGCCAGAAACTGCGCCGCCGCGCGCTCGGCCAGCCCGATCGCCTCGCCGCGCCGTCCCCGCGCCTGCGCGATGCACGCCGACTCCCTGAGCAGCCACGCCGCGCTGCGCCGGTCGTGCAGGTCGTCCAGCAGCCGCATGGCCCGCGTGCACGCCTCGGCCGCGCCGTCCACGTCGCCGAGCGTCAGCGAGCACCGGGACACGCGGGTGAGCGCGGTCGCCTCGAAATGAGGTTCGCGCAGCGTGCGCGCGACCCGCAGCGCGGTGCGGGCGGTGGTGAGCCCGTCCCGGTCGCGTCCCGACGCGGCCAGCGCGTCGGCGCGGGCGGCGAGCGCGATGATCTCGGCGTGCCGGTCGTCGCTCGCGCGTGCCAGCCGCAGCGCCCGCGCGGCCAGGGCGGACGGCTCGGGCGCCGTCGCGTCGCCCGGCGCGGGGGCGGTGACGCGCACGAAGGTGAACGTGCTGAGCGCGTAGGTGAGCTCGCGGGTCATGCCGAGCCGTTCGAATGCCTCGGCGCACGCGGCCCACGTCCCGGCCGTCGTCGCGTGCGGCGCGGCGTACAGGCTGAGGATGCCCAGCCCGTACTCCTCCCGCCACATGATCGGTTCGTGGCCCGCGGCGCGGGCGGCGTCGCGCACCGCCTCGCGCAGCCGCCGCAGGGACGCGGCGGCGACCTGCCGGTGCAGCAGCGGCACCACCAGGTCCACCAGCCGCGCCGCCTCCTCCAGCAGCCCGGCCGCGCACGCCTGCTCCACCACCTGCCCCAGCAGCGCGCGGTGCGCGGCCAGCCACACGATCGGGTCGCCGGTCATCGGTGCCTCGCGACGGGGGAGAGGCACGGGGTCGTCGACGGGAAGGTCGTTGGAGGAGCGCGCCCGCGTGTCGCGCGCGGCGGCCGCCGTGCCCGCCAGGGCGCGCACGACCCTGGCGAGCGCGGCGCGGTTGCCGGGCGCGCGCGGGGACCCGGCCAGCTCGGCGGCGAAGTCGGCGGTCAGGGCGGGCAGGCGGTAACGGGGCTCGCCGACCGGGTCCGCTCCGCCGGCGTGCAGCAGGTTCGCGTCGACCAGTGACTCCAGGGCGCGCGGCTCGTCGCCGCCGACCAGCAGCCGCAACAGCCATCCGGGGACGTCCGCGTTCGCGAGCAGCCCGAGCCGCTCGAACGCCCGGCGGGCCGGGGCGTCGAGCGCGCCGTGCCCGGCGCGCAGCCCGGCCCGCACCTCCAGGCCGCCCAGGGCCAGCTCGTCCAGGCGCCGGCGGTGGTCCTCCAGGCGGCGGGCGAACGCGTCCAGCCGCGTCGAGGGCAGGACCGCCAGGCGGGCACCCGCGATCCGCAGCGCCAGCGGCAGATGCCCGCAGGCCGCGGCGACGCGGCGGGCCGCCCGCGGTTCGGCCGCCACCCGGGCGTCCCCGATCAGGCGGCGCAGCAGCGCGTCCGCCTCGTCCCCCGTGAACGGGCCGAGCCGCACGATCCGGTTGCCCGGCAGGCCGGTCAGCAGGCGCCTGCTGGTCACCAGGACCGCCGACCCGCGCGTACCCGGCAGCAGCGCCTCCACCTGCGCGGCGGCGGCGACGTCGTCCAGAACCAGCAGGACGCGCCGGTCGGCGAGCCGGCCCCGCAGCATCGCCGCCCGCGCCTGCAGCCCGCCGGGCATTTCCGCGGCCGGGACGCCCAGCACGCGAAGGAGGTCGCTGGCCGCCTCGGCGGCGTCGCGGCCGGTCAGCGAGGCGTAGAGCTGGGCGTCGGGGAAGCGGTCCCGCAGCCGGTGCGCGGCGTGCACGGCCAGGGCGGACTTGCCGACGCCGCTCTGCCCCGTCACGGTCACCACCGGCACGCCGGGCCCGTCGCCGTCCAGCAGGTCGCCCAGCCGGGCCAGCTCTCCCTCGCGTCCCACGAAGTCACCGGCGGGGGAGGGCAGCTGGCACAGTCGCCGCCACGCGCCGGCGGGCGGCGCCGCGGTGTCGGTGCGTGCGGGCGTGTCGGTGCGTGCGGGCGTGTCGGTGCGGGTGAGGATCGCCTGCCGTGCCCGTTGGAGTTCGTCACCGGGGTCCAGGCCCAGGTCGTCGCGCAGGACGGCCGCCGCGCGGTCGTACACCGCGAGCGCCTCGGCTTGGCGTCCCGACCGGTACAGCGCCCGCATCAGCAGCACGTGCAGCGGTTCGCGATGGGGGTTGGCCGCCGTCAGCGTCCGCAGCCCGGCGACCGCCGTCTCGTGATGGCCCAGCAGCAGTTCCAGCTCGTAGCGCCGTTCGACCGCCTTCATGCAACGCTCGGTGAGCTGCGGGACGTCCTCGGTGTGCAGGGACGCCGACGCCACGTCCGCCAGGATCGGGCCGCGCCACAGCGACGTCGCGTCCCGCAGCGCCTTCAGTGCGGCCGCCGGATCGCCGTCGCGTCGCGCCCGCTCGGCCCGCGCGGTCAGCTCGTCGAAACGCCGCAGGTCGTCCGGCCCGGCGGTGATGAGGTAGCCGTCGGGCCGGGTGCCGATGACCGTGGGGTCGTCCAGCGCGCGACGCAGCCGCAGCACGTGCACCTGCAGGGTGCCGCGCGCGTCCGACGGCGGGTCGTCGCCCCACAGCCGGTCGATGAGCGTCGTGACGGGGACGAGCCGCCCGGCGCGCAGCAGCAGGCAGGCCAGCACGGTGCGCTGCCGTCCCGAGGTCAGCGGGATCTCCCGGCCGTCGCGCACGACCTGCAGGGGCCCCAGCACCCGGAACTCCATGCGGTTCTTTCTACGCCAGATCCGCCGCGAAAGCAGCCCTTAGGCGACCCGTAGGCGGCGAGTAGGCGCCCGCGGGTCTACTGACCCGCCGTCATCGTCGAGCGGAAGCCCAGGGGGAGCGCACATATGGGGGAACTGACCGGCGGGGCGGCACTGGCGGCCGACCCCACACTGAACGACTT
Source organism: Actinomadura miaoliensis (assembly GCF_039536785.1). Taxonomy (NCBI): domain Bacteria; kingdom Bacillati; phylum Actinomycetota; class Actinomycetes; order Streptosporangiales; family Thermomonosporaceae; genus Actinomadura; species Actinomadura miaoliensis. The sequence goes on along the minus strand of NZ_BAAAZG010000008.1, from coordinate 68,402 downwards.
CGGCAAGGACCCGTGGTGGCTGGTCGGCGGCAAGGCCGTGGCCGTCTTCGCGCTGCTCCTGCTGACGGTGCTGCTGACGATGTGGGTCGAGCGGCGCGTCATCGGCCGGATGCAGCTGCGCGTCGGGCCGAACCGCGCCGGGCCGTTCGGCCTGCTGCAGGGCCTGGCCGACGCGTTGAAGCTGGCGCTCAAGGAGGACATCGTTCCGCGCCGCGTCGACCGGGTGGTGTTCGTGCTGGCGCCGGTCATCGTGACGGCGCCGGCGTTCGTGGCGTTCTCCGTCATCCCGCTGGGGCCGATGGTGTCGGTCTTCGGCCACCGCACGCCGCTGCAGCTCACCGACCTGCCGGTGGCGGTGCTGCTGGTGCTGGCCACCGCCTCGCTGGGCGTGTACGGCGGGGTGCTGATGGGCTGGTCGTCGATGTCGCCGTACGCGCTGCTGGGCGGGCTGCGCAGCACCGCACAGGTCATCTCCTACGAGATCGCGATGGCGCTGTCGTTCGTGGCGGTGTTCCTGTTCGCCGGGACGATGTCCACGTCCGAGATCGTGGCGGCGCAGTCGGGCACCTGGTACGTGGTGCTGCTGTTCCCCTCGTTCGCCGTCTACGTGATCACGATGATGGGCGAGTCGGGACGCATTCCCTTCGACCTGCCCGAGGGCGAGGGGGAGATCGTCGGCGGCGTCCACACCGAGTACTCGTCGCTGAAGTTCGCGATGTTCTTCCTCGCCGAGTACGTCAACCTGACCACGCTGTCGGCGCTGTGCACCACGCTGTTCCTGGGCGGCTGGCGCGCGCCCGCGCCGATCTCCACCCTCTGGGAGGGCGCCAACCAGGGCTGGTGGCCGCTGCTGTGGTTCCTGGTCAAGGTGTGGGGGTTCATCTTCTTCTTCATCTGGCTGCGCGGCACCCTGCCGCGGGTCCGCTACGACCAGCTGATGAAGCTCGGCTGGAAGGTGCTGATGCCGTTCTCCCTGGGGTGGATCCTCGTGGTCGCGACCATCCGGGCGTTCCGCAACGAGGGCTACGACACCGGGCGGATCATGCTGATCACGGCGTTCGCCGCGGGAGCCGTGCTGGTCGTCACGTTCGTGTGGGAGGTGCTGCGAGGCCGCAAGGAGCCGCCGGCGCGCGCCGGCGCCGAACTCGTCCCGCCCGCCGCGGCCGGCTTCCCCGTGCCGCCGCTGGACGCGCCGCACTACCACGGCCGCGGGTGAGCACGACGAGAGCGGACTTTCTCCCCTAGAGCACACCAATCCCTCTAGAGCGTCTCAACGCCCCCTGGGGTGGCGGATCGTTACAGACCGTGCGCATGGTGCACTACCATGCGCAGGGGTCAAACGATCATATTGCGGGCACATGTCCGCAGGTCCGGGCCCGTGACGGGGGCCGAGCGGACGGGCGCAGAGGGAGAGGTCATGGACGTCGAACGGACGACACTGCCGGGGATCGGGTTGCGGCACGTGCTCACCACCAGCCGCGGCCGCCAGATCGGGGTGGTGACGCACCGCACCGACCGACGTGACCTGGTCATCTACGACAAGGAGGACCCGGACACCTGCGTGGTGTCGGTCGCGCTGACCGGCGAGGAGGCCAACGCGCTGGCCGAGCTGCTCGGCTCGGGCCGGGTCGTGGAGCGCCTGGCCGAGCTGCACCGCGAGGTGGAGGGCCTGGTCACCGAGCAGTTCCCGATCGCCGCGGGCTCGCCGTTCGACGGGCGCCCGCTCGCCGACACCCAGGCGCGCACCCGCACCGGCGCGTCCATCGTCGCCGTGGTGCGCGAGGGCCGCGTGCACGCCAGCCCCCGCCCCCACTTCGTCTTCCACGAGGGCGACACCGTCGTCGTGGTCGGCACCGCGGAGGGCACCGCCGCCGTCGCCGAGATCCTGGCGAGCGGGTGAGGCGGGGATGCACTCTGCCGTTCAGCTCATCGAACTCGGTGCGATCATCCTGGCCCTCGGCCTGCTGGGCGCCGTGGCCGTGCGGTTCTCGATCTCGGCGATCCCGCTGTACCTGGTGGCCGGGCTGGCGTTCGGCTCCGGCGGCGTGCTGCCGCTGACGACCAGCGAGGAGTTCGTCTCCATCGGCGCCGAGGTCGGGGTGATCCTGCTGCTGTTCACCCTCGGCCTGGAGTACACCGCCGGCGAGCTGGTCGGCACGCTGCGCACCTCGGCGCCGGTCGGGCTGGCCGACCTGGTGCTGAACGCCGCGCCCGGAGTGGTGGCGGCGCTGCTGCTCGGCTGGGGCCCGGTCGCGGCCGTCGTCATGGGCGGCGTCACCTACGTCACCTCCTCCGGCATCACCGCCAAGGTGATGGGCGACCTGGGCTGGCTGGGCAACCGGGAGACCCCCAGGGTGCTGTCGGTGCTGGTCTTCGAGGACCTGGCGATGGCCGCCTACCTGCCCATCCTCACCACGCTGCTGGCCGGGGCCGGGCTGGTGGCCGGGGCCACCACCCTCGCGATCGCCGCCGCCACCATCACCGTGATCCTGGTCGTGGCGCTGCGCTGGGGACGCCTGGTGGAGCGGTTCGTCGCCAGCCCCACCGACGAGGTGCTGCTGCTGAAGGTGCTCGGCCTGACGCTGCTGGTCGCCGGGCTGGCCCAGCAGCTGCAGGTGTCGGCGGCGGTCGGCGCGTTCCTGGTGGGCATCGCGCTGTCGGGGCCGCTGGCGCACTCGGCGCGCGAGGTGCTCACGCCGCTGCGGGACCTGTTCGCCGCGGTGTTCTTCGTCTTCTTCGGCCTGCACACCGACCCGGCCGAGCTGCCGCCCGTCCTCGGCGTGGCCGCGCTGCTCGCCGTGGCCGGGATCGCGACCAAGCTGGCCACCGGCTGGCTGGCCGCGCGCCAGGCGGGCGTGGCCGCCACCGGCCGGCTGCGCGCCGGGGCCGCGCTGGTGCCGCGCGGCGAGTTCAACATCGTCATCGCCGGGCTGGCCGTCTCCGCCGGGATCAACCCGCGGCTCGGGCCGCTGGCCGCCGCGTACGTGCTGATCCTGGCGATCGCCGGGCCGCTGCTGGCCCGCGGCGCCGAGCCGCTGGCCCGCAAGCTGCGCCACAAGCACCGGCCCGAGAAGGCGATCGACGACGACGCGCCCATCCTCGGACGCTCCGATGGACGCTCCGACGGAGGCTCCGACGGGCGCTCCGACGGAGGCTCCGACGGGCGCTCCGACGGAGGCTCCGCCGGGCGCTCCGACGCCGACGACGACGATCCCAGCCCGGCCGCGCGCACCCTCGGCTGACCGGCCGATGAATTCCGGGGACGCACCAGGTCTGTTCCGGTGAGGATGAGGTCCGGGGGCGCCGTGCGCGTCACGGCGGCCCCGGACGCCGCAACGAACAGAGGAGCGATCCCCATGAACGCCGCACCCGACCTCGGACCGGCCGCCCGCCGCCTGGGCGACCTGGTCGCCGGCGCCCCCGACGACCGGCTCGCCGCCCCGACGCCCTGCGCGGAGTACACCGTGGGCGACCTGATCGACCACATCGGCGGGCTGGCGCTGGGATTCACCTACGCGGCGACCAAGAGCGCCGGCGAGGGCACCGACGGCCGCCCGTCCGGCGACGCCTCCCGCCTCGGCGAAGCCTGGCGCACCGAGATCCCCCAACGGCTGGGCGCGCTCGCCGACGCCTGGCGCGACCCGGCCGCCTGGACCGGCATGACGCAGGCGGGGGGCGTCAAGCTGCCCGGCGAGGTGGCGGGCATGTTCGCGCTGGACGAGCTGGTCGTGCACGGCTGGGATCTGGCCCGCGCCATCGGCCGCCCCTACGAGCCCGCGGCGGCCGAGGTGGAGGCCTGTCTGGCGCTGCTGGCCGGCATGGCCGGGCAGATCGACGGCGAGAGCCCCTTCGGGCCGCCGGTCCGCGTGCCCGACGACGCCCCGCCGCTCGACCGGCTCGTCGGCCTCACCGGACGCGACCCCGCCTGGACGCCCTCGGCCGCCTGACCGCGGGCCGCATGCTCATCCGGTGTCTTTCCGTTCGCCGGAAAGGCGCCTTCTGCGCGCCGGGGGCCGTGCCCGAAGCTTCCGGGTGACCGTCCCCCCGGCCCCCGGCGGCGCCGAAGGAGAGCAGAGCATGCCCGTGCAGGATCTTCCCCGTACCGAGGTTGACCTGGACGTCGTCCTGGAGAGCAGGCGGCCCCTCGCCGACGACGTGGTGCTGCTGACGCTGCGCCGCCCGGACGGCGAGCCGTTCCCTTCCTGGGAACCCGGCGCGCACGTCGATCTGCTGCTCGCCCCCTGCCTGGTCCGCCAGTACTCGCTGTGCGGCGACCCCGCCGACCGGTCGGTGCTGCGGATCGCGGTGCTGCGGGAACGGGACGGCCGAGGCGGCTCCGAGCACGTGCACGCACGGCTGGCCGAAGGCGACCGGCTGGTGGTCCGCGGCCCCCGCAACCACTTCCCGCTGGTCGCGGCGGACCGCTACCTGTTCATCGCGGGCGGCATCGGCATCACGCCGATCGTGCCGATGCTGGCCGCCGCCCAGGCGTCCCGCGCCGACTGGAGGCTCGTGTACGGGGGCCGCACGCGCGCGACCATGGCCTTCCGCGCCGACCTGGAACGCGCGTACGGCGACCGCGTCAGCGTCCGCCCCCAGGACGAGACGGGCCTGCTCGACCTCGACGCCCTGCTCGGCGTGCCCGACGACCGCACCAAGGTGTACTGCTGCGGCCCCGAGCCGCTGCTGGCCGCCGTGGAGGAGCGCTGCGAAGCCTGGCCTCCCGGCGCCCTGCACGTCGAACGCTTCACCCCCAAGGACGACACCGGCCCGCGCGAGTCGTTCGAGGTGGAGCTGGCGCGCTCCGGCAGGACGCTGACCGTGCCGCCCGGCAAGTCCATCCTGCAGGTGGTGGAGGAGGCGGGCCTCCAGGTGCTGTCGTCCTGCCGGGAGGGCACGTGCGGCACCTGCGAGACCGAGGTGCTCGACGGCGAGCCGGACCACCGCGACTCGGTGCTCACCGACGAGGAACGCCGCTCCGGCGAGATCATGATGATCTGCGTCTCCCGCGCCCGCGGCGACCGCCTCACCCTCGACCTGTGAGCCCCCGCTCCCGCCTTCTCACTACGACGACCCGCGCCTCAGGACGACCCGCGCCTCAGGACGACCCGCGCCTCAGGACGACCCGCGCCTCAGGACGACCCGCGCCTCAGGACGACCCGCGCCTCAGGACGACCCGCCCCTCAGGACCACACGCCCCTCACGCCGACGTGCCGCTCACGACGACGCGGAGGCGGTGCGGCCGCGCAGGCCGTCCCGCGCGTGCGCCCGGTCGAACGACGCGGAGACCTCCCGCTCGGCCGCCGCGCGGTCCTGCCAGCCGCGCACGTCGGACTCCTTGCAGGGCTCCAGCTCCTTGTAGATGTCGAAGAAGTGGCCGATCTCGGCCAGCACGTGCGCGGGCACGTCGGCCAGCTCCCGCAGCTCCGCGTACCGGGGGTCGCGCGCGGGCACGGTGAGGATCTTGGCGTCCGGTCCCTGCTCGTCCAGCATCCAGAACACCCCGAGCGGCCGGACCGAGACCAGGCAGCCGGGGAACGTCGGCTCCTCCAGCAGCGCCATGGCGTCCAGCGCGTCCCCGTCCTCGGCACGCGTGCCGGGGATGAAACCGTAGTCGACCGGATACTGCGTCGCGGTGAACAGCAGCCGGTCGAGCCGGATGCGCCCCAGCCCGTGGTCCATCTCGTACTTGTTGCGCGACCCCTTCGGGATCTCCACGACGATGTCGAACTCCACCCCCGCCTCCTCGGTTCTACCGCGTGCCCGCGCGCTCCTGCCCGAGCCGTCCCGCCACCGCCACGGCGGCCGCGCCCACGGCGGTCACGGCCGCGGCCCGGCGCAGCGCGTGCCCGCCGCCGTCCCAGCCGCCGTGCACCGAGCCGGTGTCGACCGTGGGCGTGTGCACGATCCCCGACGTGGCCGGGGCCAGGTCCTTGCGCGACAGGTGGTGACGGTCCACCTGCCGGGCCATGCCGCGCTCCAGCATCCGCCGGTTCAGCCGGGCCTGCAGCCGCACCAGGCGACCGGCGCGGCCGACCACCACCTCCGGGACCGGCGAGCGCAGCAGCCCCACGATCGCCCGCGCCACACTCTCGGGCGCGTACACCGGCGGCATCGCCACGACCCGGCGGCCGGTGTAGTTGGCCGCGTGCTGGAACAGCGGCGTGTCGATCGTGGCGGGCAGCACCGTGCACACCTTCACCTTGTGCTCGCCCCGCACCCGCAGCTCCTGGCGGATGCTGGCGCTCAGCGCGGACACCGCGGCCTTGGACATCGTGTACGCGGTCGAGTACGGCTGCGGCGCGACCGCCGCCACCGACGACACGTTCACCAGCACGCCCCGCCTGGCGCGGCGCAGGTACGGCAGCGCCGCCCGCGCACCGTGCACGTAGCCCATCACGTTGACGTCCAGGACGCGGCGGAAGTCCTCCAGCGGCACGTCCTCGAACGGCCCGAACAGCGACACCGCCGCCGCGTTCACCCACATGTCGACGCGGCCGAAGCGGCCGGCGGCCCGCCGCGCCAGCTCCTCGACCGACCGGTGGTCGGTGACGTCGGCCGGCGCGGCCAGCGCCTGCCCGCCCCGCCGGCGGCACTCGACCGCGACCTCCTCCAGCGCGTGCCCGCGGCGGGCCGCCAGCACCACCGACGCGCCCTTGTCCGCGAAGGCCAGCGCGGTGGCGCGGCCGATGCCGCTGGACGCGCCGGTGATCACGACGACGGCGTTCTTGGCTCTCACACGGACCTCCTTCGCACTGGCGCACCGGCCGGTCCGGCCGTGCCGGTCCGGCCGGGGCCGACCGTGCGGCCACATACCCGAGGCCGCGCGTGACATGCGGACACGCGCGGGGTACCCGGCGCGTTGTCCGAACAATGGTGATTTGGCCGTCCGGCGCCCGACCGTCCGGAGCGATCACCCGGCGCGGCCGCGGGGTCACGTCGGAGGCGTGCAGACGTTGTCCAGCAGCAGGCCGCTCAGCCGCAGCAGCTCCTTGCGGGGGTCCCACAGACCGGGCGCGTCGGTGCCCGCCCCGCGGTACGGCTGCTCCAGCCACTGCTGCAGCCCGCGCGCCTCGGCCGCGTCGTCCCCCGACCCGTCGGGCAGGCTCCGCACCAGCCCGGCCAGCATGTCCAGCTGCCGGGCGTAGCCGTCCCGGAAACCCGCGTCGAGGAGCGCGCCGCCCGGATCGGTCCGCGACGCCTCCCGCAGCGCGTCGGCGATCGAGCGCACGTACGTCGCGGTGTGGTCGAGGGTGTCCATCAGCCGCAGCGACCGCCAGGCGCCGGGCCCGTCGGCCCGCCGCCGGCGCAGCTTGACGCGGGGATTGGCGCGCAGGCTGTCGCGGCCCTGCTCGCACGCCCGGTACGCGCCGTCGTGGCTGTGGCGCAGCCGCCGTTCGCGTTCCCCCCACCGGGTCCACCCGTCCTCCGCGTCGCCGGCGCCGGGCGGCCGGGTCAGGGACGCCAGCTCCTCCAGCGCGCACGCCAGCTGCTCCTTGAGGTCCCGGACGGCGGCGTCGGCGCGTCCGATGTGCAGGGGCGGGAAGACCAGCGTGTTGACCGCCAGCCCCACGGCCAGGCCCACCCCCACGTCGCCCAGCCGCGGCACCACGTACGACATGACCTCGTGCCCGCCGACGAGCAGCGCGAACAACGCCGTGAACGGCACCTGCGGCGCCTGGTCCCCGAACCCGTGCCAGCTCGACACCAGCAGCGCGACGGCCACCACCACCGCGATGCCGGCCGGGTTCGGCCCGACCGTCATCCCGACCGGGATCGCCAGCAGCGCGCCGACGAGGAACCCGGCCGCGTACGCCAGGCTCTCGCGCAACGAGCGCGCCACCGTTGGGTACACGCCGAGCAACGCCGCCAGCGGCGCGAAGTACGGCTGCCGATGCCCCATCAGGTACCGGGCCGCCAGCCACGCCAGCACGGACGCCAGCACGGCCTTGACCACGATGTGCAGCCGTCCCCGCCAGTAGTGCCACCGGCCGGGCGTCGCCGCCGCCCGCCGGACCACCTCGTCCACTCGACCCGTCACACGATCCGCTCCAAGCACGCGAGGCCCATTACCCGGCCGGAACGCGCCTATCCGGGCACGAAGTGTGATCCGGAGCGTCCCGTCCGTCCCGGACGCGGCGACGCCCGGGACGGACGGGACGGACGGGACGGACGGGCGGCGGGTCAGGCGTCCGACGGGGTGATCGGCAGGTAGACGCGGCCGCCGGACGCGGTGAACTCGGCGGCCTTCTCACGCATCCCCGCCGCCAGCGCCTCGGACTCGGGCAGCGCCCGCTCCTCGGCGTACCGGCGCACGTCCTGTGTGATCTTCATCGCACAGAAGTGCGGCCCGCACATCGAGCAGAAGTGCGCCGTCTTGGCGGGCTCGGCCGGGAGCGTCTCGTCGTGGAAGGCGCGGGCGGTGTCGGGGTCAAGGGAGAGGTTGAACTGGTCCTCCCAGCGGAACTCGAACCGCGCGTCCGACAGCGCGTCGTCCCACGCCTGCGCGCCCGGATGGCCCTTGGCCAGGTCCGCGGCGTGCGCGGCGATCTTGTAGGCGATCACGCCCGCCTTGACGTCGTCGCGGTCCGGCAGGCCCAGGTGCTCCTTGGGCGTGACGTAGCACAGCATCGCGGTGCCGTACCAGCCGATCATCGCCGCGCCGATCGCGGAGGTGATGTGGTCGTAGCCGGGCGCGATGTCGGTGGTCAGCGGGCCCAGCGTGTAGAACGGCGCCCCGTCGCACAGCTCCCGCTGCAGGTCGACGTTCTCCTTGATCTTGTGCATGGGGACGTGCCCCGGACCCTCGTTCATCACCTGGTTGTCGTACTCGGCGGCGATCCGGGTGAGCTCGCCCTGCGTGCGCAGCTCGGCGAACTGCGCCTCGTCGTTGGCGTCGGCGATCGACCCGGGGCGCAGCCCGTCGCCCAGCGACCAGGTGATGTCGTAGGCGGCGAAGATCTCGCACAGCTCGCGGAAGTTGGTGTAGAGGAAGTTCTCCTCGTGGTGCGCCAGGCACCACGCCGCCATGATCGACCCGCCGCGCGACACGATGCCGGTCTTGCGGCGCGCGGTCAGCGGGACGTACCGCAGCAGCACCCCGGCGTGCACGGTCATGTAGTCCACGCCCTGCTCGGCCTGCTCGATGACGGTGTCGCGGAAGATCTCGTAGGTCAGCTCGGCCGGGTCGCCGCCGACCTTCTCCAGCGCCTGGTACAGCGGCACCGTCCCCACCGGGACGGGCGAGTTGCGCAGGATCCACTCGCGCGTGGTGTGGATGTCGCGTCCGGTGGACAGGTCCATGACCGTGTCGGCGCCCCACCGCGTCGCCCAGGTCATCTTCTCCACCTCCTCCTCGATGGAGGAGGTCACCGCGGAATTGCCGATGTTCGCGTTGACCTTGCAGAGGAAGCGCGAGCCGATCACCATCGGCTCGGACTCGGGATGGTTGACGTTGGCGGGCAGCACCGCCCGTCCCGCCGCCAGTTCCGCGCGGACCACCTCGGGCGCCACCCCCTCGCGCAGCGCCGCGAACTCCATCTCCGGTGTGATCTCCCCGCGCCGCGCGTACGCCCGCTGCGTCACCGCCCCGCCGGTGGCCCGGCGCGGCCGGCGCGGCGGGAAGGCCCCCTGGTCACGCAGCGGATCGGCGGACCGGCGGCCATCGTCCTCCAGACGGACGGGCCGCCCCTCGTACTCGGCGGTGTCGCCGCGTTCGGCGATCCACCCGGCCCGCAGGGCGGGCAGGCCGCGCCGCACGTCGACGACGTGGCCCGGATCGGTGTACGGCCCGGAGGTGTCGTACAGCACCACCGTCGCGCCGTTGGTCAGCGCCACCTCCCGCATGGGGACGCGCACGTCGGGACGCGACCCGACGAGATACGTCTTGCGGGCGGGACGGGCGTCGTGGACAGGTGTGGACACGCTGTCGGTCATGATGACGTGATCTCTCCCTACGCCGGCATTACCCGGTCAGGTTCCAGCGGTCGGCGGCCGTCTCAGCCGCGATCTCAGCCCGGTTCGCCGGGCCCCCGCGATCTGTCGCGCCGACGCTAACCCGCCGCACCCCCGTTGCCGCAACCCCGGGACATGAGGTAAAGCAGCGCCGCCGCCGTCGACCCCGAGCCGATCTCGCCCCGGGCCGCCAGCTCCGGCGCGGATGCCAGCGGGACCCACTCGATCCGCTCGGCCTCCACGTCGCTCGGATCGCCCGCGCGCTCGGCGCCGTCGGCGGTGAAGATGTGATGAACGCCATCGTGCACGCCCGGCGACGGGTGGACGTCCAGCAGATGCCGCAGCGGGCCCGGGCGCCACCCGGTCTCCTCGACCAGCTCGCGGGCGGCGGCGTCGGCGGGGTCCTCACCCGGCTCGACCCGCCCGCCGGGGATCTCCCAGCCCCACCGGTCGGTGATGAACCGGTGCCGCCAGATCAGCAGCACACGGCCGTGTCCGTCCAGCGCGGCGACGCCGGCGGCCGGACGCACCCGCAGCAGATGGTGGTCGAAGCGCCGCCCGTCGGGCAGCTCCACGTCGGCCAGCCGGACGGACATGAAGGGGCTGTCATAGACGGTCCGCTCGCCGTGCAGGGTCCATCGCATGGGCCGGACGCTATCGGGGGCTTTCGCAAGCTGACCGGTAGGGTCAGGATCTAGGGGACAGAGATGCGTGTCCTGCCTGGCCGGTGGGCCCGGACCGAGGAGAGCGAGCGCGTCAGTGATGGCAGTCGTTGGCGGGGGGACGGGGGGCGTGACGCCCCGAGCCGGACGTGGAGCGTCGCCACCCGGTGCACCGGGGGCCGGGGGGCCGCTGCGCGAGCAGCCGCCTCCCGAGAGGGACGACTTCGCGACGGCGTCCGGCCGGATCTGGACGATACCGAACATCCTGAGCTTCGCGCGCCTGCTCGGCGTGCCGCTGTTCCTGTGGCTGGTACTGGTCGGCGCCGACTGGTGGGCGCTGGGCGTGCTGGTGTTCGCGGGCCTGTCGGACTGGCTGGACGGCCGCCTGGCGCGCGCCCTCAACCAGACCAGCAAGCTCGGCATGGTGCTGGACCCGGCCGCCGACCGGCTCTACATCCTGGTCACCCTGATCGGCCTGACCGTCCGCGACGTGATCCCGCTGTGGCTGGTGATCCTGCTGGTCGCCCGGGAGGTCGCGATCACGCCGATCATGCCGCTGATGCGGCGCCTGGGATACGGCGGGACGCTGCCGGTGCACTTCGTGGGCAAGGCCGCCACGCTGTGCCTGCTGTACGCCTTCCCGCTGCTGCTGCTGGGCGACCACGACGGCGCCGTGGCCACCACCGCCAAGATCGTCGGCTGGTGCTTCGCGATCTGGGGGACGGGCCTGTACTGGTGGGCCGCGGCCCTGTACTGGTGGCAGACGCGGCAGCTCATGCTGGCCGGGCCCGCCGGGGACGTCCCCGCCGCGGAACGAACCGGTGGGGAACGAACCGGGGGAGAACCAACCGGCGGGGAACGAACCGGCCGGGACGGGGAAGAACCCACGGGGGAGGCGCCCACGGGTGAACCGCCCGGGCGGCACCAGCACGGCGACGCGTCCGGCGCGCCGCCTCCGGCGGACGGGAGCCCCCCGTCCGGTGAACAGGAGGGAGCGGATACACCCCGATGAAGGCCGTCGTGATGGCGGGCGGTGAGGGGACGCGGCTGCGCCCGATGACCGCCAACCAGCCCAAGCCCCTGCTCCCGCTCGTCAACCGGCCGATCATGGAACACGTGCTGCGGCTGCTCAAACGGCACGGGTTCACCGAGACCGTGGTGACCGTGCAGTTCCTGGCCGCGCTGATCCGCAACTACTTCGGCGACGGTGAGGAGCTGGGCATGGCGCTCAGCTACGCCACCGAGGACGTGCCGCTGGGCACCGCCGGCAGCGTCAAGAACGCCCAGGAGGCGCTGCGCGACGACCGCTTCCTGGTGATCTCCGGGGACGCGCTCACCGACATCGACCTGACCGACATGGTCCGCGCGCACGAGCGCAACGGCGCCCTGGTCACCATCGGGCTCAAGCGGGTGCCCGACCCGCTGGAGTTCGGCATCATCATCGTGGACGACGAGGGCCGCGTCCAGCGGTTCCTGGAGAAGCCCACCTGGGGCCAGGTGTTCTCCGACACCGTCAACACCGGCATCTACGTCATGGAGCCGGAGGTGCTCGACCACGTCGCCGCCGGCGAGCCGGTCGACTGGTCCGGCGACGTGTTCCCCGAGCTCGTCGCGCGCGGCGCGCCGATCTACGGGTACATCGCCGACTGCTACTGGGAGGACGTCGGCACCCACGACAGCTACCTCAAGGCGCAGGCCGACATGCTGTCCGGGCTCGTCGACGTCGATCTGGGCGGGTTCGAGCTGTCACCCGGGGTGCGCGTGGCCGAGGGCGCCGAGGTCGACGCCGAGGCGGTGCTGAAGGGCCCGCTGTACGTCGGCGACTACGCCAAGGTCGAGGCCGGGGTGGAGCTGCGCGAGTTCACCGTCCTCGGCAGCAACGTGGTGGTCAAGGAGGGCGCGTTCCTGCACCGCGCGATCGTGCACGACAACGTGTTCGTCGGCCCCTCGGCCACCCTGCGCGGCTGCGTGATCGGCAAGAACACCGACATCATGGCCGGCGCCCGCGTCGAGGAGGGCGTGGTGGTCGGCGACGAGTGCGTCATCGAGGCCGAGGCGTACCTGTCCAACCAGGTCAAGGTGTACCCGTTCAAGACCGTCGAGGCCGGCGCGGTGGTCAACACCAGCGTGATCTGGGAGTCGCGCGGGCAGCGCACCCTCTTCGGCCCGCGCGGGGTGTCCGGCCTGGTCAACGTGGAGATCACCCCCGAGCTGGCGGTGCGGCTGGCCAGCGCCTACGCCACCACGCTCACCAAGGGCAGCACCGTCACCACCGGCCGCGACGCCTCCCGCGCCGCCACCACCCTCAAGCGCGCCGTGATCAGCGCGCTGACCTCCAGCGCCATCAACGTCCGCGACCTGGAGGCGTGCCCGCTGCCGATGGCCCGCCACGAGACCGCGCGCGAGGAGTGCGCGGGCGGCATCTACATCCGCACCACCCCCGGCGACCCGCAGGGCGTGGACATGCTGTTCATGGACGCCGACGGCGCCGACCTGTCCCAGGCCGCCCAGCGCAAGCTGGAGCGGGTGTTCGGCCGCCAGGAGTACCGGCGCGCCTTCCCCGGCGAGATCGCCGAGCTGACCTATCCGGCCCGCACCGTCGGCACCTACACCCACGAGCTGCTGCGCGACGTCGACATGTCCGGGGTGCGCGAGGCCGGGCTGAAGATCGTGCTGGACTGCGCGGGCGGCACCACCTCGCTGGTGCTGCCGACGCTGCTGGGCAGGGTCGGGGTGGAGGTGCTGACCCGCAACAACGCCCTGGACGAGGCCAACCCCACCGAGACGCTCGCCGAGCGCATGCGCGACCTGCAGCGCCTGGGCGAGCTGGTGTCCTCGGCGCGCGCGGCGTTCGGCGTGCGGTTCGACCCGGTGGGGGAGCGGATCTCGCTGGTCGACGAGAACGGCGAGCTGATCGGCGACGGCCGGGCCCTGCTGGTCATGCTGGACCTGGTGGCCGCCGAACGGCGCGGCGGACGGGTCGCGCTGCCGGTCACCACCACCCGCGTCGCCGAGCAGGTCTGCCGCTTCCACGGCGTGCAGGTCGAGTGGACCTCCACCGCCCAGGACGTGCTCACCCGCGCCGCCGCCCAGCCGGGGGTGATCTTCGCCGGGGACGGCCGCGGCGGCTTCATCATGCCGGAGTTCAGCACCACGGTGGACGGCATCGCCGCGTTCGTCCGCCTGGTCGGGCTGGTCGCGCGGACCCGGCTGACGCTGTCGCAGATCGACCGGCGCATCCCCGAGGCGCACCTGCTCAGCCGCTCGGTGCCCACCCCGTGGGCGGCCAAGGGCGGCGTGATGCGGCATGTGGTGGAGGCGGCGGGCGACCGCACGATCGACACCACCGACGGCGTGCGCGTCGTCGAGGACGACGGCCGCTGGGTCCTGGTGCTGCCCGACCCCGCCCAACCCGTCACCCGCCTGTGGGCCGAGGGCCCCGACGCCGACTCCACACAGGCCCTGCTGGAGGAGTGGGCCGCCGTCGTCGAACGCGCCGGCACTTAGCCCGCCGGCACCTAGCCCGTCGGCACCTTGCCCGCCAGACTGCGTCGGCACCTGGCCCCAAGATCACGGCAACCGCTAGCATCGAGGGACATTTCCGGCAGGGGGGTTCGATGATTTCCTTCGGTGCGTTTCTCGGCATCGCGGCGGTGGCGCTCGGCCTGGTGCTGACGCCCGGCCCGAACATGATCTACCTGGTGTCCAGGTCGATCATTCAGGGCCGCCGGGCCGGGCTCATCTCGCTGGGCGGGGTGGCGACCGGCTTCGTCGTCTACGTCGTCGCCGCCACCGTCGGTCTGACCGCGGTGTTCACGCTGGTCCCCGCCGTCTACACCGCGATCAAACTGGCCGGTGCCGCCTACCTGCTGTGGCTGGCCTGGCAGGCCCTGCGCCCCGGCGGAACGGCGGTGTTCGCGCCGCGCGACCTGCCCGCCGACCCGCCGCGCCGCCTGTTCGTCATGGGCCTGGTCACCAACCTGCTCAACCCGAAGATCGCCATCCTGTACGTGTCGCTGCTGCCGCAGTTCGTCGACCCCGCGCGCGGTCACGTCGCCGTGCAGAGCCTGCTGCTCGGCCTGACCCAGATCGCCATCGCGATCACCGTCAACGGCCTGATCGTGCTGGGCGCGGGCTCGATCGCCCGGTTCCTGGCCCGCCGCCCGGCCTGGCAGCGCGTCCAGCGGTACGTGATGGGCTCGGTCCTGGCCGGCCTCGCGGTGCACCTGGGCCTCGACCGCTCCCGCGCCGCCGCCGTGACGCCCTGACGCGCGGGCGTGACGGCCGGCCCGGCGGCGGCGCCGTCCTCCACGTGCGCTCGCCGCGCCCGCGCGGCGGCACGTCCGCCTCCCGCGATGGAGGTCACAGCGGCTGACCTGCGCGTCGTCCCCCGCGGCCTTGCCATGATGGGGCGGTGATCAGCCGAAGACCCGACGCCCCCGGCAGCGGCCGGGAACGTCCGGACGCCACCATGTCGCTGCTGGCCGACCTGTTCGCCGGCAGGCTGCTCGACCCCGGCTACGCCGACGCCGCCGCCCGCCGCGCCGCCTCCGGCGACCCCGCCCCGCGCGGGCGCCTGCGCGGCACCGGCGTGCTGCTGGTCCTGGTGCTGGTCGGCGTGCTGCTGGCCGCCGCGTCCGCGGAGGTGCGGCGCAGCCAGCCGGTCGCCGCCGAGCAGCGCTCCCGGCTCGTCGCGCAGATCCGCGCACGCACCGGCGACAACGACGCCCTGCAGCGGCGGCTGGAACAGGCCCGCGACGAGACCGAGCGCGCCCGCGCCATGGCGCTGGCCCGCAGCGCCGAGGGACGCCGCGTGCGCGGCGAGCTGTCCACGGCCGCGGCGGCCGCCGCGGCCACCCCCATCTCCGGGGACGGCCTGGTCGTCACCGTCGACGATGCGGACCGGGCCGAGCAGGGCGACCGGCGCGGCGACGAGGGCCGGGTCTATGATCAGGACCTTCAGGTGCTGGTCAACGGGCTGTGGGCGGCCGGGGCCGTCGCCATCGCCGTCAACGGCCAGCGGCTCACCCCGACCACCGCGATCCGCTCGGCGGGGGAGGCCGTGCTGGTGGACTACCGTCCGCTCAGCGGCCCCTACCGGGTGACCGCCGTCGGCGACCCCGGCCGGATGCTCGACGCCTTCGGCGGCTCGGCCGCCGACCGCCGGCTGCGCGCGCTGGAGGACCGCTTCGGCATCCGCTACCGGGTCCGCCGCGTCGAGGGGCTGCGGCTGCCCGCCGCGGGCGTCCTGCGGCTGCGGCACGCCCGCGCGGCCGGCTCGTGAGGGGGAGGACAGTGGAACAGGAGACCCGGTCGTGATCGCGCTCATCGGCCTGGTGATCGGGGTGGCGCTCGGCCTGCTGCTGGACCCGGCCGTCCCGCTGTGGCTGCAGCCCTACCTGCCGATCGCGATCGTGGCGGCGCTGGACGCCCTGTCCGGCGGCGTGCGGGCCCGGCTGGAGGGCGTCTTCGACGAGAAGGTGTTCGTCGTCTCGTTCGTCAGCAACACCGTGATCGCGGCGCTGATCGTCTTCCTGGGCGACCAGCTCGGGGTGGGCTCGCAGCTGTCCACCGGCGTGGTGGTCGTGCTAGGCATCCGCATCTTCTCCAACGCGGCCGCCATCCGCCGCAAGCTGTTCGGCGCATGAGCGGCGCACCCGACGACACGACCGCCGCGCCCGTCGGTACGTCCGGCGAGTCCGGCGACACGACCGGCGCGTCCGGCGAGCGGCCCGGGGGCGCGCGGCTCCTGCTGGACCTGCTGCGCCCGCGCTCCACCCGCGGGCAGTTCCTGGGCGGCCTGCTGTGCCTGGTGCTCGGCTTCGCCGTCGTGGCGCAGGTGCGCGCCACCAAGCACGACGGCGCGTTCGCCACGGCCCGCCAGGACGAGCTCGTGGGCATCCTGTCGGATCTGTCACAGCGGTCCGAGCGGCTGCGCGCCGACATCCGGGAGCTGGAGGACACCAAGGCCGGGCTGGAACGCGACGCGCAGGGCGAGACCGCACTGCGCGAGGCCCGCGAACGCGCCCGCACCTACGGCCTGCTGGCGGGCACCCTGCCCGCCGAGGGGCCCGGCATCGAGCTGGTCATCGACGACCCGCGCGGCGCCGTGCGCGCCCTCAACCTGCTGGACGCCCTGCAGGAGCTGCGCGACGCCGGCGCCGAGGTCATCCAGGTCGGCGACGTGCGGGCCGGGGCCGACACCTACTTCCTGGACGCCCCGGGCGGCGGCGTGCTCGCCGACGGACGGCGGCTGAGCGTCCCGTACCGCTTCCTGGCCATCGGCGACGCCCACACCATGACCACCGCGCTCAACATCCCCGGCGGCGTCGTGCGGACCCTGCGCGGCCTCGGCGCCACCGTCACGATCACCTCGCGCGCACGGCTGGCGGTCAGCGCGATACGGTCTGGTTAGGGGTATCCGCAAACGGTGATCGATTCGCGTCCCGCGCGGCGGCATAGACCTGCGATCATTGTGAAAGGTAGCTTGGGGGGCCAGCCGGCTCGCCGTTCCGGTTGACCCCTCGGGCCCCACCCGCGTAAGTTGCGGCAACCGTCGCCTGAACGGGCGGCGGGCTGGACCGTGGCCGGGCGGGTCCCCGGTGTGGGGTTGGTAGTAGGGATGCGCGTGGCGCAGGCGGCACCCGCGGCAGCGGGCCGTTCGCGTGCGGCACGCCGATGGTAGGAGGCCGAGCCGATCGATGCCGAGCGTCTACTGCACGCAGTGCGGTCACGCCAACCCGGATGATGCCCGCTTCTGCTCCAATTGCGGCACCCCGCTGACGCGGGGCGCGGGCTCGCCCCTGCCTCCCCGAGAGTCGCCGGGCGAGTCCACCTCGACGATCTCGATCGCGGGGATCGAGGCGCTCGCCGACGACACCGACCAGGCGGCCGAGCCGTTCGGCGCCGACCAGGTCACGGTGGAGGCGCTGCCGCCGGGCACCGCGCTGCTGGTGGTCAAGCGGGGCCCCAACGCGGGCAGCCGCTTCCTGCTGGACAAGGACCGCACGTCCGCCGGCCGCCACCCCGAGAGCGACATCTTCCTCGACGACGTCACCGTCTCGCGCCGGCACGCCGAGTTCGCCCGCGAGGGCGGCGCCTTCTGGGTGCGCGACGTGGGCAGCCTCAACGGCACCTACGTCAACCGGCAGCGGATCGACCAGGCGGGGCTGTCGGGCGGCGACGAGGTCCAGATCGGCAAGTTCCGGCTGGTGTTCCTGACCAACCCGCAGCACGGCTGACCGGGCGGCGATCCGGCGCGCGGGCGGACGACACCATGACGGCGACCACAGCGGCGACCACGACGACGACCATGACGGCGAGGGGGCACGGCACGGGCACACGGCCGGGAGGAGAGGCACCATGACCGCGCAACCGGCCCGGACCCTGATGACGATCGGGGACGTCCTGGCGCTGCTGCGGCCGGACTTCCCCGACGTCACCATCTCCAAGATCCGTTTCCTGGAGGCGGAGGGCCTGATCGAACCCGCGCGCAGCCCGGCCGGCTACCGCAAGTTCAGCCCGGCCGACGTGGAGCGGCTGCGGTTCATCCTGAGCGCCCAGCGCGACCACTACCTGCCGCTGCGGGTGATCCGCCAGCACCTGGACGCCATGGACCGCGGCGAGCCCGCCCCGGCGCTCGGCTCCCGCCGCGCCGACGGCGCCGCGCGCCGCCCCCGCACCCTGGTCGCCGCCGACGCCACCGCGCCCGTCCCGGCGGTCCGGCTCACCCGCCGCCAGCTGCTCGACGGCGCGGGCATCGACGACGACCTGCTGGCCGAACTGGAGGAGTACGGCCTGGTCCGCCGGACCGGCGCGTACTACGACGCCGAGGCGCTGACGGTGGCCCGCACCGCGGCCGCCCTCGGCCGGTTCGGCGTGCAGGTGCGGCACCTGCGCACGGCCAAGGCCGCCGCCGACCGGCAGGTCGGGCTGATCGAGCAGGTGGTCGCCCCGCAGCTGCGCCGCCGCAGCCCGGGCGCCCACGAGCAGGCCGCCGAGGCCGCCCGCGAGATCGCCGAGCTGTGGGTGCGGCTGCACGAGGCGCTGGTCTCCACGGGGCTGCGCGAAACCCTTGACCCCTGATCATGGGCCGCACGGAGGTTATTGCCGCGCGGTCGGCGGGGGCCACCGTCCGATGCTGGGTGTACGTTGGGCCTTAGGGTTCGGTCAGACATCGATCCGGGCACGTGGTGATCGAAACAGCGAGGACCAGCAGGGAGCCGCAGTGAAGCAGATGGAGGTCGTCGGCGTCCGGGTCGAGATGCCCTCCAATCAGCCGATCGTCCTGTTGAAGGAGAGCGACGGCGACCGGTACCTGCCCATCTGGATCGGGGCGGTCGAGGCGACCGCGATCGCCTTCGCCCAGCAGGGGGTGCTGCCGGCCCGTCCGCTGACCCACGACCTTTTCCGCGACGTGCTGGACGCGCTGAGCGTCCAGTTGCGCACCGTGAACATCACCGCCCTGCGCGAGGGCATCTTCTTCGCCGACCTGGTCTTCTCCAACGGCGTGGAGGTCAGCGCCCGCCCGTCCGACTCGATCGCGCTGGCACTGCGCACCGGCGCGACCATCTTCGCCAGCGAGGACGTGCTCGAGGAGGCCGGCGTCGCCATCCCCGACGAGCAGGAGGACGAGGTCGAGAAGTTCCGGGAGTTCCTCGACACCATCACCCCCGAGGACTTCGGCCGCGCTGGCTGACCGGGGGCGAAGCATGCTCGGTGAGCTTCGCTCACCTTCGCCGAAGCCCGGCCCGCCTGTCTCTCCCAGGGGGACGACCCCCTGGAACCCCCGCCCGAGGCGCGTCCCCTGCCTAGTGAGCTGTGCTTCCCTTCGCCGAGGGCCCGGCCTGCTGCCTCTCCCGGGCGCGTCCCCTTGGAACCTCGTCTGAGGTGCGTCCCCTGCTTTGTGGGCTGCGCTCACTTTCGTCGGGGGCCTGGCGCACTGTTTCGCCCAGGGGGGCGTTCCCTTGGAGCCCCCGCCTGAAGTTCGTCCCCTGCCTTGTGGGCTGTGCTTTTCTTCGTTGAAGGCCCGGCCCGCTGTCTCTCCCGGGGCGTCCCCTTGGAGCCCCGTCTGAGGTGCGTCTCCTGCCTTGTGGGTTGTGCTTCCCTTCGCCGAGGGCCCGGCTCGCCTGTTTTTCCCGGGGGGCGACCCCCTGGAACTCCTGTCCGAGGTGTGTCCGCCTGGTCTGTGGGCTGC
Source organism: Actinomadura miaoliensis (assembly GCF_039536785.1). Taxonomy (NCBI): domain Bacteria; kingdom Bacillati; phylum Actinomycetota; class Actinomycetes; order Streptosporangiales; family Thermomonosporaceae; genus Actinomadura; species Actinomadura miaoliensis. The sequence goes on along the minus strand of NZ_BAAAZG010000008.1, from coordinate 48,590 downwards.
GCTTGCCTTCGCTGTAGGTCCGGCCCGCTGTTTCTCCCGGGGGCGACTCTTTGGAACCCCGTCTGAGGTGCGTCCCCTGGCGTGTGAGCTTCGCTCTCGAGGTGGGGCTGCCGCTCGATGAGCTTGGGTCCTCGGGATGTTCAGAGAGTGATGCCTGGGGGCCTGTTCGGGTTGTTGCCTTCCCGGGCTGCCTGGCTGGGAGTCTTTCGGCTGATTTGCGGTCTCGCTTGTTGATCGGTCGGATCGGGAGCACATTGGGCGCATGGGGCGTCGAGGTGGGGACTCTCTGCGGCACAGGTATCGGCGGTGGTTGAAGCGCGTGAGTGCTGAGGCCGACCGAGAACTGCGGGAACGTTCGGAGGCGCGCAAGGAGGAAGTGCGCGCACAGATCGATGCGGCGCGACGGCCGCCGGACTGGAACCGGTACCACAGTCCGGACTGAGCGGTCGCCTGGTCTCCTACGCGGGGCCCGGCCATAGGTGCCGCCGTGCCAGCCTTCGACCCACCAACGTGCCGGTGGAGCCGGGTCTCCAGAAAAAGTGTGGCCGGTATCGGTTAGGTGGCCGCCGGGTAAGGGCATTGGGCCCGTGAGGATGTGCGGTCGCCGATTCCTGGGGGAGTATGGCGTGTGACGTGCGGCACAGGAGTGCGAGGACGGGGCGCCGGGGGGTCGGCGTCCCGGGAGCGGGTGCGCCGCGGATGCAAGATCATGCTCTGATCTGTGTGAACTTGCGGCGCGGGCGGCCGGTCGTTCGGCTCCGGAGGCGGCGGGGTAGGAGAGAATGAGTGCGAAGGTGTGCAGTTTGCCCACGTGAAGGCGGTTCATCCGGGCATGCGACGCGCCGACGACGAACGTTGACCACACTCTGACCGGCACCTACCGTGCTGGTGGAACACTCGTGGCGTCATTCGTCAAACCCCCTTGACGGAACGCCGCGGGCTGATAGAAGCCGGAGGTCCGCGTGGCGGTGAGCAGCGGCGAGGGCAAGGCGACCCCCGACAGGCAGATGGCGTCCCAGCGTGCCGGAGAGCAGGGACTGCTGTTCGACACCGAGGTGTCGGCGCCGCCTGAGGATGTCGGCTACCGCGGCCCGACGGCGTGTGCGGCCGCGGGGATCACCTACCGTCAGCTCGACTACTGGGCGCGCACCGGCCTGGTGGAGCCCAGCGTGCGGGCCGCGCACGGGTCGGGCAGCCAGCGCCTGTACAGCTTCCGCGACATCCTGGTGCTCAAAGTGGTCAAGCGGCTGCTGGACACGGGGGTGTCGCTGCAGCAGATCCGTACCGCCGTGGCGCACCTGCGCGACCGCGGCGTCCAGGACCTGGCGCAGATCACTTTGATGAGCGACGGGGTCAGCGTCTACGAGTGCACCTCGGCCGACGAGGTGGTCGACCTGCTGCAGGGCGGGCAGGGCGTGTTCGGGATCGCGCTGGGCCGGGTGTGGCAGGAGGTCGAGGGCAGCCTCGCCGAGCTGCCCGGAGAGAGAGCCGCCGCCGACGGTCCCGCCCAGCATCCCCACGACGAGCTGGCGCACCGCCGCCGCGCCCGGCGGACGGGCTGACGCCCGCGGCGGCCCGGACGAGGCCGCCGCCGCGGCCCCGGCGGGGTACGGGCTAGATCGCTTCCTTGCGTTGCAGGTAGGTGAAGGCGGCCCAGCCCGGCAGGACCGGCAGCCAGAAGGTCAGCAGACGGAACAGCAGCACCGCCGAGGTGGCGGTGTCGGCGGTGAGCCCCGAGATCGTCAGTGCCAGCGTCAGGGCGCCTTCCACGGCGCCCAGGCCGCCGGGCGTGGGGGCGGCCGAGCCCAGGGCGTTGCCGGTGAGGAACACCACCGCCACGGCCGTCCACGGCAGCGACCCGCCGAACGCGCGGATGCAGGCGTCCAGGCACACGATGAACCCCACGGTCAGCAGCAGCGTGCCGCCGGCCCCCTGGACGATCTTGCTGGGTGACTGCAGGACGTCCACCAGCCGCGGCACCACCCCGGAGAACATGCCGCGCAGCCGGGCCGCCACGAACCGCCGCACCTTCGGGATGGTCAGCGCGATCCCGGCCAGCACCGCCAGCCCCAGCAGCACGATCACCACGGTCCGCGACGGGGCCAGGTCCTTGGTGGCGTTGTGGGTCGACCCGGTGATGAACCCGAACACGATCAGCAGCAGGATGTGCGCCACCATGCCCATCAGCTGGGACGCGCCGACGCTGGCGACCGCGGGCCCGGGCCGCACGCCCGAGCGCTGCAGGTACCGGGTGTTGAGCGCCACGCCGGTGACCGCGGCGGGCGCGACCAGCTTGACGAACGACGCGGCGAGCTGCACCAGCACGGTGCGGCCCAGCGGCAGCCGCTCGGGCACGAAGCCCATCAGCATCAGCGCCGCCGCCAGGTAGGTGACCGCCGAGGCGGCCAGCCCGACCGCCGCCCACCACCACTCGGCCTGCGAGATCAGGGTGGGCAGGTTCACGCTCGACAGCTGCGGCACCACGATGTAGGCGGCGACGGTCAGCGCGATGATCGACAGGATGGTGCGCGGCCGGAACCGCTCCAGCCGCACCGGTGCGGCCTCGGTCTCCGGCTTGAGCCGCAGGATCTGCTCGCGGATGCGGGGCAGCAGCTCCCTGTCCTGCCGGACGGCCGCGCGGGTGGACCGCGACAGCGCCACCCGCTGCAGCAGCGGCACCGCCCCGGCCAGCGGCCCGTCGCCGAGGACGCGCGCCGCGGAGCGGACGGCGCGTTCCGGCCCGACCCGCAGCGCCACCGTGGTGAGCAGCTGTGCCAGGTCGATCCGCAGCGCCACGTCGCCCGCGGCGATCTCGCCCGAGCGGGGGTCGACGACGCGGACGCGGCCGTCGTCGCCGACGAGGATCGCGTCGCCCTCCAGGCGGCGGTGCGCCAGCCGGGCGGCCTGCAGCCGCCGCAGCTGCTGCCACACGTCCTCGAGCAGCTCGTCGGTGATCTCGGCGTCGCGCACGGCGTCCAGCGGCCGCCCGGGCACGTGCTCGTAGGCCAGCAGCGCGGCCTCGGTGCCGACCTCGCAGGTGGCGACCAGCCGCGGCGTGCGCACCCCCGCCGACTCCATGGCGTAGGCCATGAGCGACTCCTGCTCCAGCGAGCGGCGCAGCGAGCGCAGCGCCCGCCGGGTGGAGCCGCCGCGCAGCCGCACCAGCCGCCACACCCGGTACAGCAGCCCGGCGGTCTGCTGGTCGCGGTCCAGGACGGTGACCCGCAGCTGCCAGTCGCCGCCCGGCAGGGGCCGCCCGGTGGCGTCGGCGGGAGCGTCGCCGGGGGAGTGCGCGGTCGCCACGGTGTAGTGGCGCGGATCGTCGGCGGCGCCGGGCACCTGCCGCCCGCGGGTGGGACGCAGCCCCAGCCGTTCCAGCGCGGCCAGCACGGCCGTGCCCGGCGGCCGCGGGTTGGGGGTGCCGACCGCGTACAGGGTGCCGTGGCCGATGGCGCTGCCGAGGCAGTAGGTGGCGGCCAGCGCCGCCACCGACGCGGTCGCGGCGGTCAGGCCGGTCAGCGCGGCCAGCCCGATCATCGTCCAGGTGACGGCCTGCCAGCGGCTTCGGCCCGCCATGCCGACGGCGGTGACGAACGCGATGACCGGCGTGATGTCGGTGTGCACGGGCGCGGTGTCGGTGCCGCCCCAGATCAGCGAGTCCAGCACCCCGCCGGGCGCGGCCGGGACGACCAGGTCGTCCAGCAGGATGGTGAGCACGAACGCGATCACCGCGGCGAGCAGCGCGATCGCGACCCGCACCCCGTCCTTGTGGAACAGCCGCTCGACCGCGAAGGCCACCGGCACCGCCAGCACCCCGAAGCTGGACACCAGCGTGGCCAGGGTGAGCAGGAAGCGGGGGGCGTGCGCGGTGCCCTCGGCGATGTCGGTCTGCAGGCCGTGGGTGGTCTGCTGGGCGAACGACACCAGCAGCATGATCCCGACCAGCCCGGCCACCGAGGCGGCGAACCGGATGGCGTCCGAGGGCCGCCGGATCCGGTCGGGCCGGGCCGGCTCCTCCACCGGCACGCCGACCGTCGCCGCCACGCCGGGAGGCGCCGTCTCCTCCTGGGTCTGCGTCACCGCCGCACCGCCGTCCGGACCTGTCATCGTGATGAGCGTTCCAGAACCGGCGGCGTCGCGTCGAGAGGCGCGTGCACCGTGCCGCGCCCCCGTCCGCCCCCGGCCGGGAACAGTTGTCGCCCTGCGCCCGCGGCGATCATCCCGTCCGTGAGCTGTGGTTATCGTACTGGCGACGTGCCGGGGCGGCCGCGCGGGACGCCGCGAGCGCGCGGATTCCGCGCAGTCGGCGTCGCCACGGCCGTCCCCCGGCGGACGATCGTCACGGATCTGTTGGATAGAGTTCCCATATAGGACGCCGTCGACCCTGTGCGGGAGAGACCCCACGCCGCCAGCGTGGGGCGCCGAAGGGGCAAACCCTCCCCGGAACCTCTCAGGCAAAAGGACCGCTCGGGCGAGGCACCTCTGGAAAGCAGGCGCCGCCTTCCGATGGGCGGGGGCGTCTCACCGAAGGGGAAACCCCGTTCCGCGGGTGAAGCTCTCAGGTGCCGAGACAGAGGGGGAGACAGGTCGCCGGACCGCGCCAGCGCGGCGGGCGGCCGCCCTGAGCGACCGCAGCAGCCCAGGAGGATCCCCAATGACCGCCCAGTTCTTCGCCCCGGTGGCGTCGCCGCAGCATCCCCCGACCCGGTTCGCCGACCGGCACATCGGGCCGTCCCCCGACGAGCACGCCCGGATGCTGGCGGCCATCGGCTACTCCGGGGCCGAGGCCCTGGTCGACGACGCGGTGCCCGCCGCGATCCGCACCGCCCGCCCGCTGGACCTGCCGCCCGCCCTCAGCGAGACCGCGGCGCTGGCCCGGCTGCGCGAGCTGGCGAGCCGCAACACCGTGCTCACCTCCATGATCGGCCTGGGCTACCACGGCACGGTCACCCCCGGCGTGATCATGCGGAACGTGCTGGAGAACCCCGGCTGGTACACCGCCTACACGCCCTACCAGCCGGAGATCTCCCAGGGCCGGCTGGAGGCGCTGCTGAACTTCCAGACGGTGGTCGCCGACCTGACGGGGCTGCCGGTCGCGAACGCCTCCATGCTGGACGAGGGCACCGCCGCCGCCGAGGCCATGGCCCTGGCGCACCGCGCGTCCAAGCGCAAGGAGCCCGGCACCTTCCTGGTGGACGCCGACGCGCTGCCGCAGACCATCGAGGTGATCCGCACCCGCGCGATCCCGCTGGGCATCGAGGTGGTCACCGCCGACCTGTCCGGCGGGCTGCCCGACGGCGACTTCTTCGGCGTCCTGCTGCAGTACCCGGGCGCGTCGGGCGCCGTGCGGGACCTGGCGCCGATCACCGAGCAGGCCCACGAGCGCGGCGCCCAGGTGGTGGTGGCCGCCGATCTGCTCGCCCTGACGCTGCTGCGGCCGCCCGGCGAGTCCGGCGCCGACATCGCGGTCGGCTCGGCGCAGCGGTTCGGCGTGCCGTACGGGTTCGGCGGCCCGCACGCCGGATACCTGGCCGTGCGCGAGGGGCTCCAGCGGCAGCTGCCCGGCCGCCTGGTGGGGGTGTCGGTGGACGCCGACGGCGCCACCGCCTACCGGCTGGCCCTGCAGACCCGCGAGCAGCACATCCGCCGCGAGAAGGCCACCAGCAACATCTGCACCGCCCAGGTGCTGCTGGCCGTGATGGCCAGCATGTACGCGGTGTACCACGGGCCCGAGGGGCTGGCGGCGATCGCCCAGCGCGTGCACCGCCGCGCCGCCGAGCTCGCCGCCGGGCTGCGGCGCGGCGGCGTCGAGGTGGTGCACGAGGCGTTCTTCGACACCGTGCTGGCCCGTGTCCCCGGCCGCGCCGACCAGGTCGTGACCGCCGCCCGCGACCGGGGGATCAACCTGCGCCGCGCCGACGCCGACCACGTCGCGATCGCCTGCGACGAGACCACGCTGCCCGAGCACGTCGCCGCCGTCCTGGACGCCTTCGGCGTGGACCCGGCGCACGACGAGGACCCGGCCGAGGCGTTCCCCGGCGAGCTGCGCCGCGAGAGCCCGTACCTGACCCACCCGGTGTTCCACGCGCACCGCTCCGAGACGGCGATGCTGCGCTACCTGCGCCGCCTGCAGGACAAGGACATCGCGCTGGACCGGTCGATGATCCCGCTCGGCTCCTGCACGATGAAGCTGAACGCGACCACCGAGATGGAGCCGATCACCTGGCCGGAGTTCGCGAACATCCACCCGTTCGCGCCGGTCGACCAGGCCGCCGGCTACCTGGAGCTGATCGCCGAGCTGGAGGACCGGCTCGCCGAGATCACCGGGTACGCCAAGGTGTCGGTGCAGCCCAACGCCGGGTCCCAGGGCGAGCTGGCCGGGCTGCTGGCCATCCGCGGCTACCACGCCTCCCGCGGCGAGGAGCACCGCACCGTGTGCCTGATCCCGTCGTCGGCCCACGGCACCAACGCCGCCAGCGCCGTCATGGCCGGGATGCGGGTGGTCGTCGTCAAGTGCGACGACCACGGCAACATCGACCTCGACGACCTGCACGCCAAGATCGCCAAGCACCGCGCCGAGCTGGCCGCGATCATGGTGACCTACCCGTCCACCCACGGGGTGTTCGAGGAGACCATCACCGACGTCTGCGCGGCCGTGCACGAGGCGGGCGGCCAGGTGTACGTCGACGGCGCCAACCTCAACGCGCTGGTCGGGCTGGCCCGTCCCGGCGAGTTCGGCTCCGACGTGTCGCACCTGAACCTGCACAAGACGTTCTGCATCCCGCACGGCGGCGGCGGGCCGGGCGTCGGCCCGGTCGGCGTGCGCGAGCACCTGGTGCCGTTCCTGCCCAACCACCCGCTGCGTCCCGAGGCGGGCCCCGCCGGCACCGGCGTGGGGCCGATCTCGGCGGCGCCGTGGGGCTCGGCGGGCATCCTGCCGATCTCCTGGGCCTACATCGCGATGATGGGCCCCGACGGGCTGCGCGCCGCCACCGAGGGCGCCATCATCGCCGCCAACTACCTGGCCAGGCGGCTGGCCCCGCACTACCCGATCCTGTACACCGGCCGCAACGGGCTGGTCGCGCACGAGTGCATCGCCGACCTCCGCAAGATCACCAAGGAGACCGGGATCACCGCCGAGGACGTGGCCAAGCGCCTGATCGACTACGGGTTCCACGCCCCGACCCTGGCGTTCCCGGTGGCCGGCACGCTGATGATCGAGCCCACCGAGAGCGAGGACCTGGCCGAGCTGGACCGGTTCTGCGACGCGATGATCGAGATCCGCCGGGAGATCCAGCGGGTCGCCGACGGCGCCTACGACCGCGACGACAACCCGCTCAAGAACGCCCCGCACACCGCCGCCTGCCTGATCACCGAGGACTGGAAGCACTCCTACTCGCGTGAGGAGGCCGCCTACCCGGTGCCGTCGCTGCGCGAGGGCAAGTACTGGCCGCCGGTGCGCCGCATCGACCAGGCGTACGGCGACCGCAACCTGGTGTGCTCCTGCCCGCCGCCGGAGGCGTTCGAGGACTGACCCGCACCGCCCGAGAACCGCGCGGGGCACGCGCCGCGGGACGGCACGGACACCGATGATCAAGCCCGTCGGTTTTCGTGTCGTCCCGTCTCCGGCGGGCGGCGGCTCGATAGGCTGAGCACCCTATGAGCGACACCTCGGCCCCGCCCCCCGGTGACACCCCGGAGCACCTGTGCGAGGAGGCCCGGCGGCTCGCCGAGGACGGCGAGCTCGACCGCGCCGCCGACCTGTTCGAGCAGGTCCTGGCGCTCGGCGACACCCCCGTCCGCGCCCGTGCCGCGCTCGGCCTGGCCGTCGTGCTCGACGACGCCGGAGACGTGGCCGGCGCCCGCGAGGCCGACCGTGCCGCCATCGCCACCGGCGACCCCGAGTACGGGCCGCGCGCCGCCTACCACCTGGCGCTCACCCACGAACGCGCCGGGGAGTACGAGCTGGCCGGGCCCGCCTGGCAGGTCGTCGTCGACTTCGGCAACCCGGCCTACCTGCCCCCGGCGCACGTGGCGCTGGCGCGGCTGGCCGACGACGCGGGCGACTTCGACACCGCCCGCGAACGCTGGGAGCGGGCCATCGCCACCGGCGACGCCGAGTACGGCCCGCTGGCCGCCCACGACCTGGCGCAGCGGCTGCTGGAACGCGGCGAGCCCGCCCGCGCCCAGCGCGTCCTGACCGCGGGCCTGCGCCTGGTCGACCGCGACACCGCGCCGCACGCCTACGCACGGCTGGCGGTGGCGCTCGGCATCGCCTACCTCGACCAGGCCATCGGGGCGTTCACCGCCGCCCTCGGCGACGGCGAGGACGCCACCGTCGACGCCGAGGCCGGGCCGCTGGCGATCGAGCTGCTCGCCCGTACCCTGCCGCTGCGCGGACGCGGGGCCGAGAGCCGGGAGGTGTGGCGGCGCGGCCTGGCCGACCCGGGCGTCGCCGCGCAGGTCCGGGCCCGGCTGCGCCGCGACTTCGGCGGCGACGACGAGGACGCCGACCCCGAGAACCTGTGGTGGGAACCGGTGCTGGAACAGGCGGTCTCGGACGGCACGCTGCCCGCCGTGGCCGGTGAGGCGTTCGGCGCCCTCGACCACATGTACGCGCTGCTGGCCGTCCGGTACGCCGACGAGCCGGCCGAGCAGCGGCCCGGCGAGACCCACGAGCTGATCGGCAAGGCCGTCCGTGTGCCCAGCGACTACGCCTGGGGCCCGCTGCTGCACGAGAGCTTCGCCGAACGCCTCCGCCTGGCCATGGGCACCCCCGCCTCCCTGCTCCCCCCAGGCTGGCCCGACGCCACCGTATGACCCCGGCCCAAGCAGCGGGGGTGTGGGACACCGGTCTCCCCGACGGCTGACCTGGGACGGCCGGAACGCCAAGACGCCGCGGCACAAGCGGTACGCCTCCGGTGCGGCGCCGTTGACGGCAACGGCTCCCGGCGCGGGCAGGACATCTCGTGATCGTGGCGATCCGTCCCCGACGAGCGGCGGCCACCGGCACCGCCGGCCGTCGATCGGCTTCGGCGGAGCGGTTTGTCGGCGGGCCGTTCTAGGTTCGGGGACGGACTCGACGGAAGGGGCGGGAATGCGCGACGAGGACGTACCGGTGGTGGAGCGGGTCGTTCGGCGGGTGGCGGACTCGGCGCCGGAAGGCTGGGCACGGGCGACGTTCTCAGGGTGGGCGGGCCGATTGAGCAGCAGCTGCAGCCTCACCTACGACATGTCCGGGGGGCAGACCCGGTCGGCGAAGGCGTTCGGCGTGGCCGAGGGAGTGCTCGACGAACTGTGGGCGTCCGCCGAGCAGGCGCAGGGGTGGGAGCTGCTGACGCTGGAGCTGGTGTGCGAGCCGTCCGGCGCCTACTCGCTGACCGCCTTCAACGAGCGCGTGTGGCGGGGATTCGGCAAGGAGTACTGTGCCGTGCTCGACCCCGGCTACCTGCCCGCCGAACCGGGCCACCTTCAGGAAGGGCCGCTGGACACCGCCCCGGCGGGGGACCCGGAGACGGCGGCCGGGCGGTTCCGCGAGTACTTGCGCCGCCGTGCGGAACTCGGGGTGAGGGACGAGCTGGGCGACCCGGCGGCCGACATTGGCGAGGCCGAACGCCGGTTGGGCCGCCCGCTGCCCTGCGACCTGCGCGCCCTGTACGAGATCGCCGACGGGGAACGCGGGCTCGCGGGCCTGTTCGACGGTTATGAGTGGCTGCCGCTGGACGAGGTCGTCCGGGAGCACGCGCGGCAGCGCGAGCGTGCCTGGGGCGGGTGGGAGCTGGGCTGGGACGCCGTCGTCCTGGACGCCCATCCGGTCGAGACCGTCCGGCGGTGCAGCGGGCATGACGGGTGGATTCCGTTCGCGCACGACGGAGGCGGCCACTATCTCGCGGTGGACATGAGCCCGGCGCCGAAGGGCCGTGCGGGCCAGGTGATCCGGATCGGCCGCGACTACGAGCGCGGCCCCGCCTACGAGGCCGATTCGGTGACCGCGCTGCTGGGCCGCTACCTGCGCCTGCTCGACGAAGGAGAGTACGACGTCGACGACGAGGACGGCTGGCTGGAGCTGGGGGTCGAGCGCGCCCCCGAACCGCCGACCTCCGGCGTCCTGGAGAGCCTGCCGGATGCGACGGCATTGGAACCCTCGTGGCAGGAACTCACCGTCAACGACGCGCGCCGAACCGACCTGGCCGTCCTGCGCGCCACCCCACGGCTGCGCGCACTGGCGTTGAACCGTGTGACGGCCGCCGACCTGGGGCCGCTGCGCGACCTGCCGCTGGAGGATGCCGCGCTCGGCCTCGACGAGGGTGGCGACCTCGGCGCGCTGGCCGCGCACCCCACCCTGCGGACGCTGTCGGTCACCGGCGGCGGCCCCGTCCACATCGCCGCATTGCGCACCCTGCCGCGCCTGTACGGCTTGGACCTGTCCCGTACGGAGATCGCCGACCCGGGCGTCCTGGCCGGAATGGGCCAGCTCCGCTTCCTGTCGCTAGGCCCCGGCCAGTGGGACGCCATGTTCCGCGACGGCACCCTTCCGCCCGCGCTCGCCGCGGCCCGTCTCGCAGGGGAGGCCTCGCTCGCCGAGGCGATCGACTGGGCGGCCCGCCTCGGCCTCGACGTCAGCACGGCCTGGCGCCGCAGCGGAAGGTCCATCACGACCTGACGAATCGGCGTCCTGCCAGCGCGATCCCGGCAACGTGCACAACACACGCCGCGAACACTCGGCACCGAATCCCACGCGGCGCGCCCACAGGTACCTCGCCCGCCAGTTCACGAAATGGCCGGCCGGGCTCCGCCCCGGCGGATTTCTTCTGGTGCTCGATAGGCGTCATGCCTTCTGTGGCGACGCGGAAGCCGGAGGCTGTTCCGCTCTTGCGTGGCCATGGGGAAAGCGGTACAAAGCGGACGAGGTTGCGATCTGTCGGGGCGGATGACACCTCCGGGGAAAATTCACCGCGCTAGGGAGACGTCGATGGACTTCGATCCGCAGGTTCCGCACCGGCGCAGGGGCGTGATCGCCGACCGGCGCATCGCGGCCGTCACCAGTCGAGACGGCAGGTGATCCGATGACCGCGGCCTTTCCCGCACTGCTCTGCGCGGTGGTCGCCGGGGTCGGTGCCGTGGCGCCGGTCGGCCATTCGTCCCGGCTGGCGGAACAGCTGGAACGCTCCGTCTCGGGCGAAGCGGCCTTCGTCCACCTGCGGGCCTGGCAGCACGCCGCCGACATCGGCGGCGGCACGCGGGCGACCGGCAGCCCCGGCTTCGACGCGTCCGCCCGGTACCTGGTCGAGCGTCTGCGGGGTGCCGGGTACCGGGTCGTCCGCCAACCGGTGCCGTACCAGGACCATCGCGTGGACGCCGAACGCGCCGTGACGTCCCCGGACGACGCGGCGGTACGGGTGCTGATGTGGCGCTGGTCGCCGTCGACGCCGCCCGGCGGGATCGACGCTCCGCTCGTCGCGCCGCCCGTCGACTCCAGCGTGGGATGCGAACGCGAGGACTACGACGCGACTCCGGCGGACGGAGCGGTGGTCGTGATGCCCCGCTCGTCGTGCGGCTTCGTGACGCAGGTGCGTGTCGCCGCGGAGGCCGGGGCCCGCGCCGTGCTGATGTACATGCCGACCGCGCGGCCGGACAACATCTACCGGAACCACGTGTTCGACCCCGCCTCGGTGCCCCTGCCGATCGCCTCGGTGACGCAGCGATGGGCGGAGACGGTCGCGGAGCGCACCCGCCGCTCGCCGGTCCGAATCCGGCTCGACCTGCGCGGCCACCGGATCGCCGGCGTGACCGAGAACATCCTGGCCGAGACGGGCGGCGGGCGGGACGACCGGGTCGTCATGGCGGGCGCCCACCTCGACAGCGTGCGCGAGACGGCCGGCATCAACGACAACGCCACCGCCGCGGCCGCCCTGCTGGAGACGGCGCTGCGGCTCGCGCCCAAGCAGCACGCCGTCCGCAACAAGGTCCGGTTCGCCTGGTGGGGCGCCGAAGAACTGCTGGACGTCGGGTCCGAGCACTACGTTGCAAACCTCACCGCCGAGCAGCGGCGCGCCATCGCGCTGTACCTGAACTACGAGCTGATCGCCGGACCCAACTTCGGCCGGTTCATCATCGACGGGGACGACAGCGACAACCCGAACACGGGCAGCGGGCCGGGGCCGGCCGGTTCCGGGGCCGTCGAACGGGTGCTCACCGGGTACTACAGCAGCCGCGGGCTCGCCTTCCAGCCCCAGGACATCGCCGGCATCGGCTCGGACCACCTGTCGTTCCGGGACGTGGGCATTCCCATCGGCGGCCTGGACGGCGGCACGTACCAGACCAAGACCGCCGAGCAGGCCGCCCTGTTCGGAGGGCGAGCCGGCGACATGTTCGATCCCTGCTACCACCAGCCCTGCGACACGGTGCGGAACGTTCACCGCGCCGAACTCGACCGCAACACGCGCGCCATGGCGTGGGCGATCGGGCGGTTCGCCGTCGACGTCGACGACGTGCTCGCCGAGCGCGACGGCTCCTCCTGACCCCCGACGCGAACGGCGCGGCTGTTCGCGAGACGAGCGGCGGTCGTGCTCGGGCGCTTGAGGGGAGTGGTCGGTAGGGTCGCTTGCGAGGTCCAGTTCGGGGAGGGATTGTGGGCGCCAGGGCCGGTGTGCGGCGGACTCAGGAGGAGCGGACCAGGGCCACGACGGCGGCCCTGGTGGCCGCCGCCCGGGAGCTGTTCGTGGACGGGGGGTTCGCGGCGACGTCGCTCGGAGCCATCTGCGAGCGGGCCGGGGTGACCCGGGGCGCGTTCTACCACCACTTCAGCAACAAGGAGCAGATCTTCCGCGAGGTGTACGCGGAGGAGCAGCGCCGGCTGGCGGTCGTGGTGCGGCGGGCGTTCTCCGCCGAGGCCGATGCGTGGGAGGGGATCCTGGCGGGCTGCGCGGCCATGCTGGAGGCCACCCTCGAACCCGGGGTGCGGCGGATCACGCTGGTGGAGGCGCCCGCGGCGCTGGGCTGGACGGACATGCGCGACATCCAGGCCGGGTGCAAGGAGCAGTTGCGGAGGGGGCTGGGCATCGCGGTCGAGGCCGGGTGCATTCCCGAGCGGCCGCTGGAGGCGCTGACGTCGCTGCTGTACGGCGGCATCTGCGAGGCCGCCCTCGACATCGCGCGCGCGGACGACCAGAAGGCCATGGCCGACGACACGTTGCGCCAGCTCAGGCTCATGTTGGCCGGGGTGGCGGGCCGCGTCGACGGGTGCCTGCACCGAGACTGACACGCCGAGGCCCGGCCCTGGGCCGCCTCAGGTCATTGACATACATGCTGTATGTATGTTTGTGTTCCTGATCGTGACGACGATGCTGGCGATACGGCAGGCGGAGTGGGACGGCGACATGGGGCAACGGGTCGTCGTCGTGGGGGCGGCCGGGGGAGTGGGGCACCTGGCGGGCCTGGAGGCGCTGGCCGGTCTGGTGCGCGCGGGATCCCTGAAAGTGCACGTCGACCGGACGTTCCCGCTGGAGGACGCGGCGGAGGCGCATCGTCTGGTCGCCCGAGGGCGCACGACGGGCAAGGTCGTGCTGACGGTCGAGGAGGAGCTGCGATGACGACGTACGTACTGGTGCACGGTGCCTGGCATGGCGGCTGGTGCTGGCGGGACGTGGCGGCGCGGTTGCGGGCGGCGGGCCACGAGGTGTTCACGCCGACGCTGACCGGGCTCGGGGAGCGCGCCCATCTGTGCAGCCCCGAGATCGGGCTGCAGACGCATGTGGAGGACGTCCTCAAGACCCTCTGGTACGAGGACGTGCGGGACGTGGTGCTCGTCGGGCACAGCTATGCCGGACTGGTCGTCCGGGAGGCGGCCGACCGGATGCCGGAACGCGTGCGGCGGCTCGTCATGGTGGACGCGTGGGCGGCCCGCGACGGCGAGTCGCTGGACGACCGCGCGCCCCGGTTCTTCCGCGACTGGGTCGACTCGGTGACCGTGAACGGACTGGTGCCCCTCACGTCCGCGTCGACCGCCGGTGTCACCGATCCCGCCCAGGTCGCGTGGGTGGAACCGCGGCTGACCCCCCAGCCCCGGCGGACGTTCTCCGACAAGACCCGCCTGACGGGAGCGGTCGACGCGATCGCGTGCCGCGCGGTGGTGTGCACCCCCGCCGGCCCGATGCCCTTCCCGCAGCTGCCCCGGGAATTCGGTTGGGACGCCACCGAACTGGACGTCGGGCACGACGCCATGGTGACCGCTCCGAAGGAACTGGCCGACGTCCTCCTGGAGGACGCGTGAAGGCCGGCCTCGGCATCCCCTGCAGAGCGCGCACGCCGTCGCCACCGTCGACCGCATCGCCGGCGGCGCCCCGGCGACGCCACGGCGGGTCGCCCGGCTCCGATCCGCGAGGTGACCGCCTGTCATCCTGACATGACATGCGTGCGATACTGGGCGCCATGCTAGGGGGCCGCATCGATCGCCGTTCGCCGTTGCCGTACTACGCGCAGCTCAAGCAGTTGCTGGTCGAGCGGCTGGAAACCGAGATCGAGCCGGGGAGCAGGCTCCCGGGCGAGATGACGCTGTGCGAGGAGTACGGCGTGTCCCGGACGGTGGTCCGGCAGGCCCTGGACGAGCTGGAGGCCGACGGACGGATCGTCCGCCGCAAGGGGCAGGGGACGTTCGCCGCCGCCCGCAAGACCGACGAGGCGCTGTTCCAGTCGTTGACCGGGCTGTACGAGGACGTCCAGGCGCGCGGTGAGGTGCTGCGCAGCCGGGTGCTGGCGTTCGCCCCGATCCCCGCGCCCGCCGAGGTCGCCGCCGCGCTGGAACTGGACGAGGGCGACCCGGTGATCCACCTGGAGCGGCTGCGGTACGTCGGCGGGGAGCCGTGGGTGCTGACCCGCACCTACCTCCCCGCCGACATCGCCCCGGGCCTGCTCGAGGAGGACTTCACCGAGCAGTCGCTGTACGGCGTACTGGAGGGCCGGTACGGCGTGGAGCTGGACCACGGGCGGCGGTTCGTCGAGGCCGTGCCCGCGTCTTCGGCCGTCGCCGAGGCGCTGGGGCTGCGCCCTCGCGATCCCGTCCTGCTCCTGCACAGCACCGCGTGGGACGTGACGGGACGCCCCGTGGAGTTCTTCGTCGCCTACCACCGCGGCGACCGCAGCCGGTTCCAGGTGAGCCTGCGGCGGCACCGCGAGCGGCAGGGCGCCGTGCCCAACATGCTCGTGCACGACGATCGCTGACCCCTCTCCGAGACCCCGCCCAGGGTCTCACCTGGGCCTTTCGCTTGACATCCTGTCATTACAGGACGACAGTATCCCCTACCGATTCGAAGGAGGTCGTCCTTGTCGTCGTTCGTCACCCCGCCCGTCCCCCCGATGCGGATCACCTTCGACGCCCGGATGGAGCCGTCCGGCCCGGTGCTGACCCGCCGCATGTCGGACCTGCGCGGGCTGTTCGCCGACACCGCCGCCTGGGAGGCGAGCCTGGCCGAGGACCCGGTGGTGTACGAGGTCGCCTCGTCGCCGGTGCCCGAGGCCGAGGGCGAGCTGCCGCAGTCGATCACCACGATCCACCCAGGGAAGGTCGGCGGCGAGTTCCACATGACCAAGGGGCACATCCACCCGCGGCCGCGCGGCGAGATCTACCTCGGGCTCTCCGGCGTCGGCGGGCTGCTGCTGTTCGACGGCGACAAGCCGGAGTGGATCCCGATGGAGCCGGGTTCCATCGGCTACATCCCCCCGGGCTGGGCGCACCGCAGCGTCAACACCGGCGACGAGCCGTACCGCTTCCTGGCCGTCTACCCCGGTGACGCGGGCCACGACTACGAGTGGGTGCTGCGCAACGGCATGGGCTACCGCGTGCTGGGCGGAGCCGACGGCCCGGACCTGCGCCCGTTCTGACCTGATCCATCCGGGGCCCCGCGAACACAGCCCCCCGCCGTCCGGGCCGGGCCACGCGTCGCCCGGCCCCGTCCCCATCCCACCCCTGAGGAGCGTAAATGGCGCGCATCCGCTATGTGTCCCCCGGTGTCGCCGCCGCGATCGCCGTCGTCGCGATCGGCGCGGGCGTCACCACGGGGAAGGTCGCCTTCGGCGGCGAGGACGCCGGGCCGGGTTCCGGGACCAGCGCCGTGGCCGGAACCAAGATCGACGTCATCACCAAGGCGACCGACTCGGAGTTCTGGCAGTCGATGCTGGCCGGAGCCAAGAAGGCCGGGCAGGACCACGGCATCCGGCTCGGCCTGTTCGGGCCGACGTCCGAGACCGACATCGACGGCCAGGTCAAGCTGGTGGAGAACTCCATCTCCCGCGGCGCCGACGCGATCGTCCTGGCCTCCAACTCCTCCACCGCGCTGAACGGCGTGGTGGAGCGGGCCCGCAAGCAGGGCATCAAGGTGATCACCGTGGACAACGCGATCACCGCCGCCAACGACGGGTTCATCGGCACCGACAACATCAAGGCCGGGCAGCAGGCCGGCGAGCGCATGTGCGAGCTGATCAAGCAGAAGGGCGCGCCCGACGGCAAGATCGTGCACGAGAGCTCGGTGTCGGGGCAGCAGGTGCTGGTCGACCGGTTCACCGGCTTCAAGGAGGGGCTGGCCAAGGACTGCCCCAAGGCCGAGGTCGTGCAGACCCTCGTCAACGACAACGACCTCAACAAGGCCGTCGGGCAGGTCGGCAACGTGCTGACCAGCCGCCCGGACGTGGTCGGCGTGTTCGCCGACAACAACACCTCCGGCACCGGCGCCGCCCGCGCCATCAAGGAGAAGAACGCCGCGGGCCGCGTGGTGTCGGTCGCGTTCGACTCCGACCCGGCCGAGGTGGACGGCGTGCGCGCGGGCACCCTCAGCGCGATCGTCGTGCAGAACCCGTTCTTCTTCGGCTACCAGGGCGTCGTCGAGGCCGGGATGGCGGTGCGCGGCAGCACCCCGCCGGTCAACCTCGACCCGGGCGCCGTGCTCATCGACAAGTCCATGGTCGACAAGCCCGAGTTCGCCCAGCTGCTCAACCCGCCGAAGGCCAAGGGGGACGGGCAGTGAGCGAGCCCGGCGGCGGCACCGCGCCGGTGCTGAGCCTGCGCGGGGTGAGCAAGAGCTACGGGCCCGTCCGCGCGCTGTCCGGCGTGCACCTGGACCTGCACCCCGGCACCGTGCACTGCCTGGCCGGGGAGAACGGCGCCGGCAAGTCCACGCTCATCAAGATCCTCACCGGTGCGGTGCAGCGGGACGCGGGCGACTACGTCATCCAGGGCCGCGACATGCGCCGCGGCATCACCCCCGCCGAGGCGCGCACCGCCGGCGTTGGCGTCGTCTACCAGGAACTGAGCCTGCTCAACGACCTCACGGTCGCCGACAACCTGTGCATGGGGACGTTCCCGTCGCGCGCCGGGTTCGTCGACCGGCGCCGCCAGCGCGACGCCGCCCGGGCCATGCTGGAGCGCGTCGGCCTGGCCGACCTCGACCTGTCCCGGACGGTCGGGGAGCTGCCCACCGCCACCCGCCAGCTCGTGGAGATCGCGCGGGTGCTGTCGCGGGACGCCAAGGTCGTCATCTTCGACGAGCCCACCACCGCGCTGTCCGCCGAGGAGGGGCACGCGCTGCTGGAACGGGTCAAGGCGCTGCGGGACGAGGGCGTCGCCGTCCTGTACGTCACGCACCGCATGGAGGAGATGTTCGCCATCGGCGACACCGTGACGGTGCTGCGCGACGGCACCCACGTGGTCACCCGGCCGATGTCCGACTTCGACGAGGACTCGCTGATCGCGGCGATGGTCGGCCGCACGATCACCAACCTGTACCCGGGGCCGCGCGAGGACGCCCGGCGCGAGGGGGAGGCCCGGCTGGAGGTGCGCGGGCTGCGTCCCGTGGACTTCCCCGAGCCGGTGGACCTGTCGGTGCGCGCGGGCGAGATCGTCGGCCTGGCCGGGCTGCTCGGCTCGGGCCGCAGCGAGCTGCTGCGCGCGGTGTTCGGCGCCGACCCGGTCACCGAGGGGCGGGTGCTGCTGGACGGCCGTCCCGTGCCCCGCGGGTCCACGCGCAAGGCGGCCCGGCGCGGCATCGGCCTGCTCACCGAGGACCGCAAGGAGTCCGGGCTGCTGCCCGAGCTGAGCATCGAGGAGAACATCGCGATCGCCAGCTGGCGCACCGCCGGGGTGCGCGGCCTGGTGCACGGGCCGCGCGTGCGGCGGCACGTCGAGCAGGCCGTCGACGGGCTGCGGCTGCGGTTCGGCGACTGGGGCGACCCGGTGTCCTCGCTGTCGGGCGGCAACCAGCAGAAGGTGCTGATCGCCCGCTGGCGGGCGCTGGGCGCCAGGGTCCTGCTGCTGGACGAGCCCACCAAGGGCGTGGACGTCGGCGCCAAGGCCGACATCTACCGCATCGTCGCCGACCTGGCCGCCGCCGGCCTGGCCATCGTGGTCGTCTCGTCCTACCTGCCCGAGCTGCTGGGCCTGTGCGACCGCGTGGTGGTCGTCCGCGAACGCCGCCTGGTCGCCGACCTGCCCGCCGCCGAGGCCACCGAGGAGAAGGTGCTGGCGCTGGCCAGCCCGCGCGGAGCCGACCGCGTCGCGGCTCCGCCGTCCGCCCCATCCGCCGCGGCACGGCAGCGGCACGACGTCAGAACTGTGGAGTCCTCATGAGCGATGTCACCACGGCGCCCCGGCAGGGACGCGGCCGCGGCGCCGCCCGCCGCGAGCCCGACGACAGCGAGATCCTGCGGCTGGGGCAGCTGTTCAACAAGGGGTTCGGCGGCATCGGGATGCTGCTGGTCCTGGGCTTCGCGCTGAGCCTGTCCACCGACGTGTTCCTCACCGGGACCAACATGGACAACCTCGGCCGCCAGGTGTCCATCTACGCCATCCTCGCCGTGGCGCAGCTGCTGGTCATCCTCACCGCGGGCATCGACCTGTCGGTCGGGTCGGTGGTCGGCCTGTCCGGCGTGGTGGCCGCCAAGGCGGTGTTCGACACCACCGGCGGCGCGCACGTGCTGTGGGCCGTGCTGCTGGCCCTGGCCGTCGGCGCGCTCGCCGGAATGATCAACGGTGTGCTGGTGGCGGTGGTGCGGCTGCCCCCGTTCATCGTCACGCTCGGCATGATGGGCATCGCGCGCGGCGCGACCCTGCTGCTCACCGGCGGACGCACCGTCCAGCCGCTGCCGGACGGCTTCTCCGAGCTCGCCGGCGGCACCGTGTTCGGGATCGCCAACCTGACCTGGCTGATGCTGATCATCACGGTGATCGTGGGGCTGTTCCTGCGCCGCACCGTCTGGGGCCGGTACGTGTACGCGATCGGGTCCAACGCCGAGTCCGCCCGGCTCACCGGCGTGCCGGTGCGCGCCGTGCAGATCACCGCCTACACGCTGTGCGGCACGCTGGCGGCGCTGGCCGGGCTGCTGCTGGCGTCCCGGCTGGGCAACGGCGTGCCGACCGCCGGCACCGGGTACGAACTGCAGGCCATCGCGGCCTGCGTCATCGGCGGGGCCAGCCTGTTCGGGGCGCGCGGCACGGCGCTGGGCGCGCTGGTCGGCGCGCTGGTTGTCGGCCTGCTGGACAACGGCGGCACGTTGCTCGGCATCGACCCGTTCTGGCTGCAGATCCTGACCGGCGTGCTGATCCTGGCCGCCGTCGCCGCCGAGCACCTGCGCAACCTGCGCGGCCCCCGCTCGCGCGACGCCGGCGCCTCCGGGACCGGCGACGCGGCGCGGGAGCCCGCCGAGGACGGCGACCGGGAGGCCGCGGGCGCGGGGAGGCAGACATGATCATCGCGCACGACCTCGGCACCACCGGCGACAAGGCGTCGCTGCACCACGACGACGGCCGCCTCGTGGCCGCCGCCACCGTCCGGTACGGCACCCGGTTCGCCGCGGGCGGCGTGGCCGAGCAGGACCCGGCCGACTGGGAACGGGCGGTCGCCACCGCCACCCGCCGGCTGCTGGCCGACACCGGCACCGACCCGGCCGCGGTGCGCGCCGTGTCGTTCAGCGGCCAGATGATGGGCGCGGTGCTGCTGGACGCGGCGTACCGCCCGGTGCGCCCCGCGCTGATCTGGGCCGACCACCGCAGCTCCGCCCAGGCGGCGCGGCTGGCCGCCGAGATCGGCGCCGAGACCGCCTACCGGCTGCTGGGCCACCAGATCCACCCCACCTACTCGCTGACGAAGATCCTGTGGGTGCGCGAGCACGAGCCGGAGACGTTCGCCCGGGTCGCGCACGTGTGCCTGGCCAAGGACTACGTCGTCCAGCGGCTGACCGGACGGCTGGTCACCGACCCGTCCGACGCGTCCAGCACCAACGCCTACGACCAGCGGGCGGGCCGCTGGTCGGAGCGGATGCTGGGCGCCGCCGGGCTCGACCCCGCGCTGTTCCCGGAGATCGTCCCGGCGACGACCGTGGTGGGAGAGCTGTCGGCCGCGTCCGCCGAGGCGGTCGGACTGCGGCCCGGCACCCCGGTGGTGCTCGGCGGCGGCGACGGGCCGCTGGCGGCGCTCGGCGCGGGCGTCATCGGCCCCGAGGACGGCGCCTACACCTACCTCGGGTCGTCGTCGTGGGTGTCGCTGTCGGCGGCCGAGCCGCTGCTCGACCCGGCGATGCGGACGATGACGTTCGACCACGTGGTGCCCGGCCGGTACGTGCCGACCGCCACCATGCAGACCGGCGGCGCCTCGCTGGAGTGGGTCGCCGACCTGCTGCGCCCGGACCGCGGCGAGGGCAGGTTCGACGACCTGACCCGCGCCGCCGCCGACGCCGACACCACCGGGCTGTACTTCCTGCCGCACCTGCTCGGGGAGCGTTCGCCGTACTGGAACGCCTCGGCCCGGGGCGTGTTCCTCGGCCTGGCCCGCCACCACGGCCAGGCGGAGATGACGCGGGCCGTGCTGGAGGGCGTGGCGTTCAACCTCCACACGTGCGTGCAGGCGTTCCGCGAGGCCGGCCACCCGGTGGACCGGGTTGACGCCATCGGCGGCGGCGCGTCCAGCGACCTGTGGCTGCAGGTCCTCGCCGACACCTGGGGCGCCACCGTGCGGCGGCGCCGCATCGGCGAGGAGGCCAACAGCCTGGGCGCCGCCGTCACCGCGGCGGTCGGCGTCGGGCTGGTGCCCGGCTTCGAGGTGGCGCGGGACCTGTCGGAGATCACCGCCGAGTTCACGCCCGACCCGGCGCGGCACGCCGAGTACCAGCGCCGCCACGCCTCCTTCCTCGACGCCTACCAGCGGCTCGAATCGTGGTTCGAACGGGAGAACGGATGAACGGCACCGTCCTGGTCACGTCCCGGTCCTTCGGCCGGGGACGGGCGGACTGCGAGCGGCGGCTGGCCGCCGCCGGCCTGCGCGTGGTGCGCGGCTCCACGGAGCACGACCTGGACGCGCTGCGTCCCGTCCTGGCGGACGCGGCCGCCTGGATCGCCGGGACCGCGCCGATCACCGACGAGCACCTGGCGGCGGCCCCCGGGCTGCGCGTCGTCGCCCGCTACGGCGTCGGCGTCGACAACGTGGACCTGCGGGCCGCCGCCGCCCGCGGCGTCACCGTCACCAACACGCCGGGCGCCAACAGCGAGGCCGTCGCCGACCTGGCCGTGGCGCTGCTGCTGGCGGCGCTGCGCGGCGTCGTCGCCGGCGACCGGGACGTGCGCGGCGGCGACTGGCGCACGCGGCGCGGCCGGGAACTGGGCGCGCTGACCGTCGGCGTGGTCGGGCTCGGCCGCATCGGACGCGGCGTCGCCCGGCGCGTGCACGGTTTCGGCGCCGATGTCCTGGCCTACGACCCGTTCGTGTCCCCGGACGGAGCGGACGGCGTGCGCCCGGCCGGAAGCGTCGCCGAGCTGGCCGAACGATGCGACGCGGTGTCCCTGCACGCGCCCGGCGGGACCACGCTCGTCGACGCCGCGTGGCTGGCGCGGGTCCGCCCCGGCGCGGTGCTGGTGAACACCGCCCGCGCCGACCTGGTGGACGAGGCCGCGGTCGCCGAGGCCCTGCGCGACGGGCGCCTGGCCGCCTACGCCGCCGACACGCTGGCGGGCGAGGGACGGCACGGCGACTCCCGGGCGGGCGGCCCGCTGCTGGCGCCCGACCTGGCCGACCGCGTGGTCGTCACCCCGCACATCGGCGCCCAGACCGTCGAGGCCGTCGACCGCATGGGCCAGGGCGCCACCGACGCCGTCCTCGACGCGCTCGCCGGACGCACCCCCGCCCACGTGGTGCCCGTCCCCGCCTGACCCCCCGTACCCAACCTCCGTCATCCCGGAAAGGAAAGCATGTCCATCGACGATCTCCGCGCGACCGGTGTGATCGCCGTGCTGCGCGCGCCCACCCCCGACTCGGCGCTGGAATGCGTGTCGGCGCTGGTGGAGGGCGGCATCACCGGCATCGAGATCACCTACAGCACGCCGGACGCGGCCGCGGTGATCGACAAGGCGCGGCGCGCCCACCCCGAGGCGCTCGTCGGCGCCGGGACGGTCCGCACCGCCGAGCAGGCCCGCGCGGCCGCCGACGCCGGCGCGCGGTTCCTCGTCAGCCCCGGCACGGACGACGAGCTCGCCCGCGCCATGCTCGACACCGGCCTGACGACCCTGCTCGGCGCCCTCACGCCCAGCGAGCTGATGCGCGCCGTCGCGCTCGGCGCCCACGCGGTGAAGATCTTCCCGGCCTCGCTGGGCGGCCCCGGCTACCTCAGGGCGCTGCGCGGGCCGTTCCCGGACGTGCCGCTCATGCCGACCGGCGGCGTCGCCGCCGGCAACGTGGCCGACTGGCTCGCCGCCGGCGCGCTGGCCGTGGGCGCCGGGGGAGAGCTGGCCCCCTCGTCCGCGATCGCCTCCGGCGACCGGGCCGAGATCACCAAGCGGGCGCGCGCGTTCGCCGCCGCCCTCCGGGAGGCCCGGGCATGACCGCGCCGAGCGAGGACGCGCCGGCCCGCGCGGACGGGCCCGTCATGGAGTTCGTCGGCGTCAGCACCGGCCAGTCGTCGATCATGCGGGTGTTCCCGGCGTGGGCGCGGGTGCTCGGCCTGGACGGCGCGCGCCTGGTCGGCCGGGACATCGCGCTGGACGACGACCCCGCCCGCTACCGGGAGGCCGTCACCGCCATCCGCGACGACCCGCGCCGCCGCGGCGCCCTGGTCACCACCCACAAGATCGCCTTGTACCGGGCCGCCGCCGACCTGTTCGACGAGGTCGACGAGTTCGCCGCGCTGTGCGGCGAGATCTCCTCGATCTCCAAGCGCGACGGGCGGCTGATCGGTCACGCCAAGGACCCGATCACCGCCGGGCTCGCCCTGGAGGAGTTCCTGGCGCCGGACCACTTCGCGCGGACGGGCGGCCACGTGCTGCTGCTCGGCGCGGGCGGGGCGGGCACCGCCATCGCCTGGTACCTGGCGCACCGCGCCGACGCCCCCGCCGAGATCGTCTGCACCGACGTGGACGCCGGGCGGCTGGACGCGCTGCGCGACGTCGTGTCCGCCGGCGGCGGCTCCCGCCTGGTGACCCGCCGCGCCGAGGGCCCCGCCGACGACCTGCTGGCCGCCATGCCGCCGGGCAGCCTGGTCGTCAACGCCACCGGCCTGGGCAAGGACCGGCCCGGCTCGCCGCTCGGCCCGGACGCCGCCTTCCCCCGCGGGGCCGTGGTGTGGGAGCTGAACTACCGCGGCGAGCTGGACTTCCTGCGGGCCGCGCGCGAGCAGAGCGAACGCGCCGGGCTGCGGGTCGAGGACGGCTGGCGGTACTTCGTGCACGGCTGGTCGCAGGTCGTCGCCGAGGTGTTCGACGTGACGCTGACCCCGGCGCTGGTGGACGAGCTGTCCCGCGTCGCCGCGGAGGCGCGGTGATCAGGACCGCGCTGGGCGACATCGCCGCCGCCGACCTCGGCCGCACCGACTACCACGAGCACCTGTTCCAGATCAGCCCGCTGCTGCCGGGCGACGAGCTCGACGACGAGGAGCGCAGCGGCCGGGAGGCGGCGCGGCTGCGCGCCGCCGGGATCGACGCGATGGTCGATGCGACACCGGCCGGCCTCGGCCGCGACGCCGAGGCCGTCGCGCGGATCTCCCGCTCGACCGGGCTGCGCGTCGTGCTCACCACCGGCGCGCACCGCCGCGCGCACTACCGCGACGACCACCCGCTGCTGGGCATGGACGCCGCGACGCTCGGCCGGCTGTTCACCGCCGAACTGACCGAGGGCGTCCGCGACGACGCCGCGTTGACGACGCCACGCCCGCACGCGCCCAAGGCCGGGCTGCTCAAGGCCGGGATCGGCTACTGGTCGATCGGGGAGTTCGAACGGCGTGTGCTGGACGGCGTGGCGCAGGCGCACCGCGCCACCGGCGCCCCGGTGATGGTGCACCTGGAGCACGGCAGCGCGGCGTTCGAGGTGCTCGGCGAACTCGGCGACGGCGGGGTGCCCGCGCACCGCGTCGTCCTCGCCCACGTCGACCGCAACCCCGATCCCGGCCTGCACGCCGAACTCGCCGCCGCGGGCGCGTACCTCGGCTACGACGGCATGGCGCGGCACAAGTCCTGGCCCGACTCGACGATCCTGGACTGCCTGCTGCGCACGGCCGAACTCGGCGGCGCCGACCGGCTCCTGCTCGGCGGCGACGTCGCCCGCCGCACCCGCTACCTCGCCTACGGCGGCATGCCCGGCCTGGAGTACCTGCCCGCCCGCTTCGTGCCGCGCCTGGAACGCGCCGCGGGGCCCGACCTCGTCCGGCGCGTCCTGGTGGACAACCCGGCCCGGCTCCTGGAGTGGACGCCATGACCGCGCTGAACGACCCCGGGCTGGACGAACCCCGGCCGAACGATTCCGGGCTGGACGATTCCGGGCTGGACGACGGGGAGCCGAAGGGCCCGCGGCCGGACGGGCACGCGTTCGCCGGGATCGCGTTCGACTGCGACGGCGTGCTCGCCGACACCGACGAGCCGTGGGCCGACGCCGAACGCGCCGTCGTCGAACGCCACGGCGGGCGCATGACCGACGCGCTGCGCGACGCCACCCACGGCCTCGGCCTCGCCGCGACCGTGGAACTGCTGGCCACCGTCATGCCCGGGCCCGTCGACCACGCGGCCCTGCGCGAGGAGCTGCTGCGCGAGGCGGCGGCGCGCGTCGCCCGCGCGCCCGCCGCCCTGCCCGGCGCCGTCGAGACGGTCGCGGAACTGGCGCGGCACTGGCCGGTCGCGGTCGTGTCCAACTCGCCCGCCGAGGTGCTGCGCCCGCTGCTGGCGTCCATCGGCGTCCTGGACCTGGTGCGCACGACGGTCGCCGCCGACCAGGTCGCCGAGCCCAAACCCGCCCCCCACTCCTACCTGGAGGTGGCGCGCCGCGTCCGCCTCCCGCCCGCGCGGATGCTCGCCGTGGAGGACTCGCCGACCGGCGTGGCCGCCGCGCGCGCGGCGGGCTGCCCGGTCACCGGCATCGCCGCGCCCGGCCGTCCGCACCTGGCCGACGCCGACCGCGTGCTGCCGGACCTGCCGGCGCTGCGCCGCTGGCTGCTCGGCTCCCCGGCGCCGCGGTGACGCGCCCGCGGACCGGTCAGGTGGAGTCGCGGACGACCAGCTCGGTGGGCAGGATCAGCGGCTCGGCGTCGCGCTCGTCCTCCGGCGCCAGCAGCCTGCGCACCACCGCCCTGGCGACCTCGGCGACCGGCTGACGCACGGTCGTCAGCGGCGGATCGGTGAAGCGGGCCGCCTCGATGTCGTCGAACCCGACCACGGCGACGTCGTCGGGGACGCGGCGGCCCGCCTGGCGCAGCGCGTGCATGGCGCCGATCGCCATGAGGTCGCTGGCGGCGAACACCGCGTCCAGGCCCGGGTCGTCCTCCAGCAGCTGCCGCATGGCCGCCGCCCCGGACTCGCGGGTGAAGTCGCCGATGGCGGCCAGCGAGCGGCGGTCGGTGCCCGACAGGATCTCCCGGTAGCCGGTCATGCGGTCCAGCGCGGCGCTCATGTCGGGCGGACCGGTGATGGCGGCGATGCGGCGCCGCCCCCGCTCCAGCAGGTGGAGCACGGCCGACCGCGCTCCGCCGACGTTGTCGCAGTCGCAGTACGGCAGCGGCACCGTGGCGATGGGACGGCCGTGCGACACCACCGGCACGTCGGTGCGCGCCAGCGCGGCGGGCAGCGGGTCCGAGCCGTGCATGGACAGCAGGATCACCCCGTCGACGTGCCCGCCGGCGACGTAGCGCTCGACGCGGGCGTGCCCGGCGGGGGAGGACGCGGGCAGCAGCACGACCTGCTTGTCGGCGCCCTCCAGCTCCTGGCTGACGGCCCGCGCGACGACCGCGAAGAACGGGTCGTCGGAGAACACGCGCGCGGGCGGTTCGGAGACCACCAGCCCGATCGAGCCGGTCCGCCGCGTCACCAGGCTGCGCGCGGCGGGGTTGGGCACGTACCCGAGCTGGTCGATCGCCCGCAGCACGGCGGCGCGGATCTCCGGCGTGACCGTGGCCGACCCGTTGACCACCCGCGACACCGTGGCGCGGGACACGCCCGCCCGCGCCGCCACCGCCTCAAGCGTCGGCCGTCTCATGCCGTGCCCCCGCCCATGCCGCCCTCCCCGGGGGGACGGACGCGGCCCATCCCGCACCGAACCGGCCCCCACGGCGCCAGCGTAGTGGCCGGGTGCGCGCCCGTCCGTCGGCGGGGGGGC